>NZ_FMHU01000001.1:0-328677 GCF_900091415.1 Micromonospora inyonensis
ACCCGCCGTACCTCGGCGAACACCTCCCGCATCGGTCGACGTACGCGGCGGGCGAGGACTCCAGCCCGTACTGGCCGGGCTCCCCGTAGTCCCGGAGCCCGTAGTAGGGCGGCGAGGTGACGACGCAGTTGACGGACCCGGACGGAAGGGCGCGGAGGACGGTGAGGCTGTCGCCGTGGTGGAGGGTGACGGTGTCGTCGGCGTAGTAGGGCGTCACGGCTGCTCCTTGCGGGTGCGGATGGCGGGGGTTTGGCGGCGGAGGCGGTCGAGGGCGGCCCGGCGGCGGGCGGCGAGGAGCAGTTCGTCGGAGCGGGTGGGCGGCGGCTCGTCGTCGGCGGGCTTCTCCCGGCGGGCGAGGGCGGCGTCGACCACGGCGCGGCAGGCGGCGACGCCGTGTTCGTTGCGCTCGACCTGCTCGGGGCTGAGGCGGTTCACCATTCGGTCACCACCTGGCGGACTGCGGGCCCGTCGAGGACGAGCACGCCACCGCCGTCGATGAGCCGCTCGACGATGGGGTGGCCGTACCGGGTGACGAGCTGCGCGTAGGCCACCTCGGCGGGCGACCGGTCGTCGCCTTCGTCCGGCCCGGTGGTGTTGCAGGTGACGACGAGCCGGCGTTCCTGGGCGCACCGCTCGTCGAGGATCCGCTGGAGCTGTTCTAGCCACCAGTCGGTGACGCGTTCCCGGCCGAGGTCGTCGAGGACGAGCAGGTCGCAGCCGGTGGCGTAGTCGTAGGCGAACGGCTCGCCGTCGGGCTTGAGGGCGGCGGACAGGTCGGGGGCGGTCCACACCATCACCCACTGGTCGTGGGCGTGGGTGTCGTTGGCGATGGCGTACGCGGCGGTGGTCTTGCCGGTGCGGGCGGGGCCGGCGATGAGGAGTGCCCGTGGCCCGTGGGCTCGCCAGCGGCTGACCTTCCCGGCCGGGTCCTGCTCGGGCAGGAGCAGCTCGTAGCTGGCGTTGGCGTAGCGGCTGGGCCGGCGGCGGGTGTAGGCGATGGCCCGGTTCGCGGCCTGTCGCGCGTGGATGGCGGCCCGTTCCGCCCGGTCGGCTTCCCGGCTGAGCTCGTCGTGGCTGGGCGTGGTGTCGTCGATGACGGCGTGGGCCCAGATCCGGCGCTGCCACTCCCGCAGCGGGTTGCGAATGAGTTCGGCGGTCATCGGTGGCCTCCGGTGTGCTGGCTGGCGACGGTGGCATTGGCCCCGCCGGCGAAGGGGTTGTCGGTGCGGCGGTCGACGTGCCGGTTTGCTCCGGTGGTGCGGCTGCCGCCGGTCTGGGCACGGTCGGTCTTCCACTGCTGGGCCTTGCGCATCCAGGTGCGCCAGGCGGCGGTCCAGTCGTTCTTGACGGCGTCCTTGCCGGCCTTCGAGGTCCAGTGGTCGACGAAGTTGGCGGTCTCGACAGCGACGTCCACGTTCGGTGCCTTCTCCCGTGCCCAGGCGCGCATGGCGGGGGTTACGTCGAAGTCACCGGAGATGCGGGTGCCTCGGGTGGTGGTGGGCGGAGCCGAAGGCGACGCGGAGGGGGTGCCCACAGAACTTCCGTAGGAAGTTCGGGTCGGGTCGGGTCGGGTCGGGTCGGGGTTAGGCGAACTTCCCGCGATGTTCTCGCGCACGTTCGCGCGAACATCCTGCGAACCGGGCGAGCGCTGTTCGCGAATGCGGCGCATGCGTTCGCGCGCAGCCTCCCGCTTCGCCAGCACCTCTTCGGAGGACGGCTGGTGGTCGTCCCATTGGTGGAACCGCCAGCCCTTGTCGCCGTCGTGCTCGTCTTCCTCCCACAGGCCGGCCCGGACGAGGGTGGCGGCGTGCTCCCGGTAGTCGGGGTCGAGGCGGGCGGCGATGTAGTCGGGCACCCAGCCGTCGGTGAGCTGGCTGGAGGACCAGGACCCGGCGAGGACCCAGAGGCCCATCGCGGGGACGCCGGCGCGCACCGCCTTCATGTGGGCGTGCAGGCCGTCGTCGACCTTGAACCACGGCATTAGTCCTGGGTCCCTTCGGGGTTGAGCTCGTTGCGTCGCCAGTAGGTGGGCGACTTCGGGCAGAGCAGGCAGGCGGGTACGAGAGGAGCGCCGTGGCGGCCAGGTGTACGTCCGCCGCAGCACGTTGCGAGGCGCTCGACGGCCGGCGCATCGCGCTGGGCGGGGATGCCAGGGCTGGTCCGGTCCTCGCATGCTCGACCGGCTGGGCGGTCACTGCGTCGGACGTTCGCCGTCTCGGCTTGGTCGACGTTGCCTCCCCGCTCGGCGACGAGCTGGTCGTACTCCTTAGCAGGGATCCAGGTGACCCGGTTGCGGTGCCGGTAGGGCAGCCACGATCCGTGGAGGATGCCTTCGAGCAGGTGGTCGAGGTGAGGGCGGTCCGTGGCCGGGAACCGGGCGTCTACGTGGTTGGGGAAGGCGAACCGGTCGCGGGGTCGTACGTCGGGTAGAGGTGCCACTGGCCGCATGGGATGGCCTTGCGGGTTGCCGGGCACCGCTGGGTTCCCGTCCACAGGTCAGCCCAGCCACAGCGTCGCCGTTCCAGGACGATGGCGCCGGCGATGAGATTCACCTTCGGCTCGCGCAGGTAGTACCGGTGGTCTCCGACGGTGGGGAGCGCGAGGTGCGGCACGAGGTGCATGAAGCCGATGTCGGCGGCCGGGAGGTCGGTCGTCCACACCACTCGGTCGCCGGCCTTGCGGAGCGCCTTCTGCCGGCTCTGGATCTCGCGGGCGCGTGCCGCAGAGTGCTGGACCTCGCCCGCGACGGTTAGCTCCGGGCCGACGGCGAGCACATCCGGGCGACGGCGGGCCTTCGGCCGCCACACCTCCACGTTGACGTCGATCGCGCCGGCAGCGTCGAACGTGCGAGCCTTCCGCTCCTTGAGGGCCTTGTGGATGTCGGTTTCGGGCTGATGCTCAGGGTGTGGGGAACGCCCGCCCTCGTGCCGGAACATCGGCCCGTACCGGCCCTCCACGAAGGTGAGCCACACCGGCTCGGGCGGAAGGTTCCGCTCGGCCTGAATGCGCATGCAGAGCAGGCAGAGCAGCTTCTTTCCGCGAACTCCGTGGGGTCGGTCCGCGGTGGCCAGCCGGTCCCGGAGCCCTGGCTGGTCTGGGTGCCCCCAGTGCGGCAGCCGGGGCTGCAACTCCAGCATCGCGGGCACGTAGAACACGCCGTCGGCGAAGTCGCGTGGGTCGATCAGCTCCCAGATTTGGGTGGTCACTGTTCCCCCTGGTGGTGCTCGACGAGGTGCTCTTCGAGGGCGTCGGCGGCGGCGACCGCCGCTTCGGCCGGGTCCGTCTCGCGGATGAGGACGGTGACCGTGCAGAGCGGGCAGTCGACGGTGGTTGCGGTGTTCACGCCGCCTCCCTGCGTTCGGTCGCCCAGCGGCGGGCCTGGTTGAGGTGGAGCACCTGGGCGGGTGTGGCGGCTCGTTCGCGGGCGGTGTCGGCGTAGGGGCCGTACCGCTCGTCGAGGAGGGCGCGGAGCTGTGTGGCGCGCTCGTCGTGGTGGGTGGCGCTCATGTGGTCCCCCCTGGTCGTCGTGTTCGTGGTCGGGTGGGTGGCGCCCCGTCGCGCGCTCGATGCGCGGTGCCGGCCTGGTCCGGGCGGGGCCGAAGTGGTTAAAACGGCGGGATGTCGTCGCGCGAGTTACGGCCTGCCGGCGGGGCGGTCGCCCACGGGTCGTCGGCTGCGGGTGCCGGTCGGGTGCCGGTCGAGCCGCCGGAGCGCTGCATCTTGTTGACCGTGGCGGTGGCGAACTTCAGGGCCGGGCCGATGCCGTCGACCATCAGCTCGACGACGGACCGCTTTTCGCCTTCCTTGGTCTCGTAGCGGCGAGTCTTGAGCCGGCCGGTGACGACGACCTCCAGGCCCCGCTGCAAGCTCTCGGCGGCATGCTCGGCTTCCTGGTTGAAGACGGTGCCGTCGACGAAGAACGTGTCGCCGTCTTCCCACTGGCCGGTGGAGTCGTTCTTCTTGCGGGAGTTGAAGGCGAGCCGCAGCTTGCACACCGCGGTGCCGGAGGCGGCGTAGCGCAGCTCGGGGTCGTCGGTGAGGCGGGCGACACCGCTGATGACGGGCAGGCTCATGCCGCCACCTCCGCCCGCTGGTCGCCGGTGACGTCGGCGGCGGTAACCCGGGCCGTCGGGAACTCGTCGGCGGCGGTCGTCTCACCCCGGTTGATCGACGAGAACACGACGCCCAGGTCAGCGACGTCGGCGGCCGTCCACTGGCCGCGTTTGCGTTCGAGCCGGTCCTCGATTTGCGGCACCCTGACGCCGATCCCTGCGAACGCGGCGACCATGTCGGCGATGCGCTCGTCGAGGGGCTTGCCGTCGCCGTGCTCGATGGTGCGGCGGCACAGTTCCTGCGCCTCGGCGACGAAGTCAGCGGGCAGGACGGTGAACAGGCACTCGCGGACGGCGCGGGCTCCGACGTTCTGGTTGTTGAGGTACACGTCGGTCAGGTCGACGAGCTTGCGGCGCTCCTTCCCGGCCATACGGGCGTGCGGCACGATCAGCGATCGGGTGGACCGGACGTTGGTCTGCTGGTCCCACGCGAACGCCTGGACCTCGGACTCGCCGGCGGTGTCGTCGCGGCGCAGTTCCCGCACCCCGTAGTCGAGGTTGCCCCAGATGCGGGCGAGTTCCCGGGCGAGGTGCACGGACGGGCCGTGGCCGCGGTTCGGGACGGCGTAGAACGCGCGGGAGGCGAGGGAGAGCCGGCCGCAGGCGGCGCGCATCTCGGCCCAGGCGCGGACCATGTCGCGGGGGCACTGCTGGGCGACGACGACGGCGGCCTGGACTTCGGCGACGGCACGGGACTGCTCGATGGCGGTGGCCTGGCCGAGATGCGCCGGGATGGGCACCTGCGGCGTGGTCAGTCGGTCGATGGCGTTGGTCACCAGATCTCCTTGGTGTGTTGGCGCTCCACCCAGGCGGGCAGGGCGATCGGTTCGATGTCGTCGCTGTATGCGGGCCACGTGTCGGTGCGCAGGCACTCGGCGTAGATGTCGCGGGCCTGCTGGGCGAGGTCCCGGCCGATGCGCAGCGCCACGGGGTCGAGCTGGACGACGGTGACGAGGTGGGGCGGTTCGATCTCCTGGAAGGCCAGGACGAACACCGGATCGTCGGCGACGCCGAGCTGCACGGCCCCGTCGAGGTAGTGGCCGCCTTGGAGGGCGTAGCCGAACCGGCTGACGGCCCGCTGGATGTGTTCGGGGCTGGCGTCGGGGGTGGTTTTGTAGTCGACGACGATCCGCCGGCGGCCGGGCACCGGGTGGCGGAGGAAGTCGTACCGGGCGCGGCACCACACCCCGGTCGCCGGGTCGATCCAGAACGCGGACACCTCCGGCTGCCCGCTGTCGGGGTGCAGGAGCGGCCCGGCGATGGGGTGCTGGCGGATCGCGTCGGCCATCGCCTCGACCCGGTCGTGGTCGGCGGCCA
Organism: Micromonospora inyonensis; assembly: GCF_900091415.1. Lineage (NCBI taxonomy): Bacteria > Bacillati > Actinomycetota > Actinomycetes > Micromonosporales > Micromonosporaceae > Micromonospora > Micromonospora inyonensis. The sequence continues at coordinate 5,430 of NZ_FMHU01000001.1, forward strand.
GGAGCGGCACCTGGCCGGCGGCGTACGCGGCGGCTTTGGCCTCGCGGGCGTCTTTGGTTCGCCAGTCGGCGGCGTCGACCACGACCAGGTCGAGGCCGCGGCCCAACACCTTGAGGTGGGCGGCGTGGCCGAGGTCGAAGGCGTCCTTGGGGGGCTGACCGTGGTCGAGCCAGTGCCGGAACTTCGCCGGGCAGGACGGCGGCAGGAGCTTCCGCAGGCCGGTGGACGACAGGCTGCCGCCGGGTACCGGGTCGCGGTGGTAGTCCTCGTCGGCGATGTCCGGGTAGAGGCCCGGCTCGGTCACGGTCAGCGTGGTCACGCCGTCTCGTCTCCCTTCACGTTGCGGGGGTCGTGGATGGGGCAGCGGGGGCCCTGGATGAACAGCCGGACGCCGATCTGGCTGCCGCAGGTGCGGGCTTCGCCGCCGATCCAGTGGGTGCAGGGGCCGGTCTTGCGGGGTGCCGGCTTGGCGACGACCGGCCGGACGTGGCGGGCGGTCATGCCGGCACCTGCGTCCGGTCGGTGCCGCGGTGGGCCCGGTTGGACACGGACCGCCGGTTGATGGTGGGCAGCCCGGCTTTGGCGCGGGCCCGCTGGAGGCGCATCCAGTAGGCCTTGACGGCTTCGTTGGTGGAGCCGATGGCGTAGGCGACCTCGTGGTAGGTGTAGGCGGCGTCGAGGTCGGACAGCATCGTTTCGATCTGGTGGTGCCAGTCGCGGGGTTTGTTGGTGGTGCAGCCTTCGGGTACGTCGGGGAGCCGGTCGACGCGGACGGACCGGTGGCCTTTGCTGTTGAGGTGCAGCGCCCAGTAGTTGCTGATGCTGGTGTGGCTGAGTCCGATGACGGCGCCGATGTGGCGCATGGTCGCGCCGTCGGCGAGCATCCGGGCGATGGTGTCGTGGTGGTCGGCGGCGGTGCCGCCGTGGCCGTTGACGCAGCGCGGGTTGGTGCCGGCGCCGAGGATGAGGCCGCCGCAGGCGGTGCAGCCGGGGGCGACCTTGCCGTAGTCGTCGTAGGGGATGCCGGCGCGGATGGTGCCGGCGGCGTCGAGGCCGTCGGCGGGGGTGCACTGGTTCTGCCAGGGGCAGGTGCCGCACAGCTTGATGGCCTCCGGGTTGCCGGCGTTCCCGGTGTCCCACCACTGCGGGTCGTGGGTGACGCACGGACGCAGGTCGAGGCCTGCGGGGGTGAGGGCGCCGGGTCGGCGTCCGGGCTGGGCGAGTAGCACGGCGGTCACCAGTCCTCACCGTTCTCGATCTCGTCGGCGAGGGCGGCGATCAGGTCCGGGCTGATGCCGAGGGTCTCCCGGCACCGGTCGACGAGGCGCTCGAGGTGGTTGCGGACGGCGGCGACCTGGTCGACGCCGCCGTCGTCGAGGGCGGTGATCAGGTTGGTGTCGGCGGCGTGGTCGGCGTGGGTGTAGAGGTCGGAGGTGATCTGCTCGTGGTGTAGGCGGGTGAGGGCGGCGAGGTAGCGGGCGGTGATGGTGGTGGCGGTGGCGGCGAGCGGGTCGCGGCTGGTCGTGGCGGTCACCGGGCCACCTCGCTGCCCGCGTAGTGGCGGTTGACGTTGCCGGCCTGGATGGCGGCGGTCGTCGCCGCCGTGATGGCCTTGTTCAGGGCGACCATCCCGGCCTGGAGCACCTGCTCGGCGGGGACGGGCACTTCGGGCACCTCGCAGCAGCGGCAGCCCCGGCCGAGCCACTGCCGGGTGTCGGCGAGGGTGTACCGCCCGGCGTCGTTGACGTTGCTGCGGTAGCCGGCCCCGTTCGGCGCGAACCAGGCACCGTGGTGGTTCGACCAGATCAGGTACTCCGGCTCGGCCGGCTGGGTCTCCTCCGCCCGGCCGGTGCGGTTGATGCGGTCCCGGCACTCTGCGGCGACGGCGAGGATCCCGAACGGGGCGATGTCGGTTTCGGTGGTGGCGGGGCGTCCGCAGCGGCGGGTGTGGCCGTCGACGTAGCAGCAGTTGCAGGGGTGCGCCCCGGGCTGCTCGGCGCGGAGGTAGGTCGGCTGCCAGTTGCCCTCGCGCTCGCAGCACTCCATGTAGCTGGGCGGCGGCTGCGAGCCGGCCCATCGGGTGATGAGGCTGCCGGGGCACTGGTGCAGGTAGAGCTGCTCGCCCGCCGTGACGGTGATCGGCTTGAAGCTGCCCAGTTCGGCGCGGAGTCGGCCGACCTCGGCATTGAGGTGCTCGCGCTCGTCGATCGTGCGGTCTCGCTCCAGTGCACGAGCCAGCCGGTCCGCGTGTGCGCGCTCGTAGCTGTCGCGGAGCCGGTCGACCTCGGCGATCAGGGCGGGCACGAGGGTGCGGGCGGCGGCGATGAGCTCGCCGTCGGCGCGGCAGTCCTCGACGTCGTCCTCCGGGTGGATCGGAAGCTCCGCAATCAGGGCGGGCCCGTCGTCGTCGTGGTCGGGGGCGATGACGTTGATGACCCGGCGGCCGGGCTGGAAGTGCACGCCGGTGGTGGTCCAGGGGCCGTCGGTGGCGCGGCCGGCTACGCGGCGGATGGCGTCGAGGTCGAGGGCGGTGGTGGTGGTGGTGTCGGTCATCGCAGGCTCCAGAGGGTGAGGAGGATGGCGGCCCAGAGGGCGGCGGAGATGGGGAGGCCGTGGAGGAGGCCCCGGATCGCGGCCAGGTCGCGGCGGGTCACCGGGTGCCCCGGGCGGCGTCGTACTGCTGGATCGCCCAGACGATCGCGTGGCAGGCCCACAGGAACGTCCAGTCCCAGTCGCGGAGGTCCCACTCCCACGTGTCGGCGGTGACGCCGAGCCGCTCCAGGTCGCCCAGCACGATCCGGGTGCCGTCGGCGTGGGCCAGGTAGCCCTCGTCGTCGTAGTCGGAGACCGTCTCGCGGACCTCGGCCGGCGGGTTTGGCCTGGTCGGGATGGCCCGCCGGGTGTACTGGTCGAGCAGGTGCGGGTACGTGTCGGCCTCGTACTGGTCGACGCATTCGGTGATGAGCTGGCGGGCGTGCTCCTCGCTGTGCTCCATCGCCGAGGCGCGGCTGCCGCCGTCGAGCTTCTCCGACCAGTAGGTCGGGTTGATCCGGCCGCCGGCGCCGCGGAAGAACTCGAACATGTCGTCGATGCGGCGGAACACCCTGGCGGGACCGAAGTCGCCGCGGACCACCAGCGCGCCGGGCCAGGTGATGACCTCGAACGACCAGATGCCGGTGCCGGGCTTGGCGCAGTGCAGGTGCCGGTAGAGGCCGTCGTCGTGGCGGACGGTGAGCTGGTGCTCGGTGGTGTCGCGGGCGAACCGGTCGGCAATTTCCTGCTGGAGGGTCTTGGGCTTGGTGGTGGTGTCGGTGCTCATCGGGTCCTCCGGGGCAGGCTGATGCCGAGCAGGCGGGCGTAGTGGGCGAACACGGCCGCCCAGTGGTCGGGGTCGGTGATCGCCGTGTGGGCGGCGTCCAGGCGGGCCAGGTGGGCGCGGGTGCGCAGGTGGTGGCCGGTCCAGCCGGCGGCCAGGCCGAGGAGCAGGGCGGCGAGGGTGGCGAAGACGGGGGCCATCACGCGGCCTCGTCCTGGTGGTGGGTGGGCTGCCACGGGCCGAGGGTCGGCCGGTACGGGCCGTCGGTGACGTCCACGGCGGTCACCGGACACCTGCCCGGTCCGCGTCCCGCACCCGGCGGCGACCCGTGCCAGTCGGCACCGTGGTGTCCAGCTCCGGGTACCACACCTGCCGCAGACCAGGCCCCCAGCCGGCGTGCTTCGCGTCGTACACACGTCGACCCGGCGCAGCGTCTCCTCCAGATCCGGCAGCGCCTCGGTGATGCCGACGGCGCCGGTGACGGTGATCTGCCCGGTCGGCAGGTCCACCCGCCACGACGTGACCAGACCGGCCAGCATGTCCGGCGCGGCGAGCAGCAGCAGCTCGTCGCCGCCGAGCCGCACCGCCGTGCCGTACGGCTGGAGGTGAGCGGCGACCGCGACGAGCACCGCGTCACCGGCGGCGTGGCCGAGGGTGTCGTTGATTGCCTTGAAACCGTCCAGGTCGACGAGGGCGACGAGCTGCCCGGCGGGCCGGTCGACCTGCCAGGTCTCCTCGAGCCAGCGCCGGTTGTACAGGCCGGTGAGCGGGTCGGTGGTGGCCTGCCAGGTGCGTTCGGCGAGCCGCTGCTCCAGGTAGACGATGCGGGCCTGGAGGGCGTCGACGTCGAGGGTGGGGGCGGTCATCGGGTGCCGCCCTGCTGCGACTCCAGCTCGGCGACCCGAGCCCGCAGCCGCTCCACCTCGGACCGGCCGTCCGGCTGGATCTGCGCGCGGATGTGCAGCTCCGGCCCCCACGGGTCGTCGTCAAGCCGGATCGTGTGCTCCGTGAACGGGATGTCGCCGCCGGTCCCGCCGTCCTCGGTGATCTCGCTGCCGAGGTAGCCGGACAGCTTCTCCAGGTCGGCCCGGCTGTCGAGCACCCCGAGGTGCATGCGGATGTGGCCGCCGACCGGCAGGTCCAGGCGGACGATGCCGTCGACGAGGTGGCGCAACTCCGCGGCGAGACGCTGCCGGGTGGTCGGCTCGCTGGTGCCGTCCGGGTTGGCGATGTGCTGGTCGAGCACTGCGGCGGCCTCGGCGACCGTGTCGAACCCGGCGACGGCCGTCCCGCACGCGCAGACCGCGCTGCACGCGCCCGGACCTCCGGTCGAACCGGCGGCGTGGTAGTGCTCCGGAGCACCGACGACGGTGACGCCCTCCTCCGGGTGGTACGGAAGCTCGCCGTCCACCTCGTCGAACTGCACGAGGATGGTGTCGTCGGCGTACCGGTGGACGACCGAGACGGTCAGCGGGTCGCCGAACCCGGCGCAGATGACGGCCATGCCGGCCGTCAGGTACCGGGCCTTGATCTCCCGGCGGGCGGCGGTCAGGTCGGGGGTGGTGTCCGGCTCGGCCGGGGTGTTGGTGTTGGGGTTCACGTACGATCTCCTTCGGTTGGCGGTCCCGCGGCTCTTGGTCGGTGTTGCGGGGCCGCTGTCATGTCCGGGCCCGGACGGGCACCGGCAGGGGTTCAGGGGCGGGCGAGCGGCCCGGCGGTGACCAGCTGCAACTGCTGACCCGACTGGAGCGGCTGCGACCCGCCGAGGCGGCGGTGCAGCTCGTGGAGGCCCTTGACGGTCACGCGCACCTGCGGGGCGTCGAGGACGAGGTCACCGGTGCGCGGGTGGTAGTGCGACGCGGGCATCTCCGACAGCCAGCCGGCGTTGACGGCCCGCTGGTAGGCCCGCCACCGGCCGTCCGACTGCTGCCGGTAGGACCACTCGAAGTCGCCGAGCAGGGTGAACAGGCGGCGTTCGCCGAGCTGGATCTGCGGGTCGCGGGACAGCACCTTCGCGGCGTCGCGGACCGAGAAGTCACCGTCGGCGGAGGCGAGCAGGTCCCACGACTCGGCCTTCGGTGCGGCGATGGCGAGCTGCGCGGCCTGGGCTTCGATCTGCCGGGCCTGGTCGGCGGCGAGCTGGAGCGCGTCGGCGTAGGTCTGGGGAATCGCGGGCGCGGTGCTGTAACTGCCGGTCTTGCGGATGGCGGGGAGCACCTCGTGGGTGATCCACCGCTTGAAGGCTCTCGCCTCCGGCTTGCGGGAGCGGAGGATCAGCGAGTAGAGGCCCGGCTCGTTGATGGTGCCGAACTGCTGCTGCCCGCCGGGGGTGTCCAGACTGTGTACGCCCCTCTCGTCGTCGTCGAGTGCGGTGAGCGACGAGCGGTGGAGTCCGAGCAGGGCGAGGATGTCGGCGGCGACGAACCAGGGCTCGTCGTCGATCAGGACGGTGCGGATCTGGGCGCCGTCGGTGTATTCGAAGGCGCGGGCGAGAGCGGACACGGGTGCCTCCTTTCGGTTGTGGGTGGGTCAGGCGGCCGACTGCTGGGCGGCGGCCTTGCGGCGCCAGATGGCGACCTGGATGTCGGCGAGGACCGCGCTGAGCGCCTCGGCCGCGGCCTGCCCCTCGGGGCTCGCGGGGTCAAGCGGCGTCACCAGCGGATGCGCGTACTTCGGGGTCTTCGGCCCGGGGGCGCTTGGGGTTTGCGGGTACGTGGGAGGCGGTTGCGTCATTTCTTCGCCACCCGCCCGAATAGCGCCTCCACCGTGGTGTCCAGGTCGCTTGCCATGCGCAGCGCCAGGAGAAGGCTCACGCCCTTCTTGCCGGCCTTGATGAGGGACATGTGCGGGCGTCCGATGCCGTGCTGCTTGGCCTGGGCGGTGACCGACTTGAGCCCCTTCTTTTCGGCCAAGGCGTCGTAGACCTCGACCCGCAGCCGCGCCCCGTCGCCCCTGGGCGATGGTGCGTTGGTCTTTCCCGTCGGTTGCATGGGCAAGACGGTAGACCGTTGGCTTTAGGCAACGCAACACCTGGCGGCAAAACACGCCGAGACCAACCGAACGGGTGGGTACCCATCGGCCACTCCGATGCCCTATCGTTGCCCGCAGGCAACGACAGGAGGAGGTCATGGGCCATGTCCCAGCCCACGAACACCCAGGAAGCCGACTGGATCAAGCGACGACGCGAGGTGCCCGCGATCGTCGCCAAAGAGCAACGGCCACCGAATTACCGTTGCCACTGGCAGAACGCATACCGTTCGCCTATGGGCGACGCTTCTTCGGCCGAGGACTGGGCCGGCTACCTCAGACGGATGACCCGCAGGCATGGCTGGAGCGTCGCCAGGCTTGCGCGAGAGTCTGGGATCAACCGGGCTACGATCTTCGGCTGGATGAACGGCGACGGGGTGACCGTCGCCAACGTCAAGGTCATTGCCAAGGCTCTCGGTGACGACGAGGCACATGCCCTAGCTGCTGCGGGTGGGGTGGAGCCGGAAGAGGCTCTCGACCCTGACCTGCGGATCATCCTCCGGCGGCTGAAGTCTCCCGAGGCCAGCGAAGCGGAGAAGGCCGTCATTCGAGGGACACTGAAGCACCTCGCCGACCTCGCCGACCGCGCCGAGCGAGGCGAAGAGCAGGATCGCCGCGCCAGCTGATGCCGCCGCGCCGCCGGCTCGCCGCCGTACCCGACCGCCCCACCCGAGCCGTTCTCTACGTCCGGGTTTCCGCGCTGATGGGCCGCGGCGGCGAGGACTTCCATTCGCCCGACGTGCAGATCAGCGCCATGCGGCGCACCACCCACGGCATGACCGAGGTCGCCGTCGTCGAGGACATCGACCGCACCGGCCGCCACTTCTCCCGCGAAGGCATCGACCGCATCCGCCGCATGGCCGACGCGGGCCAGATCGACGCACTCGCCGTCTACGACGTGTCCCGCCTCGGCCGCAACGTCCGCGAGTCCCTCGCGTTCCTCGCCGAACTGGCCGACAAGGGCGTCACGATCCTCTCCGCCAACGAGCAGGTCGACACCTCCACGCCGGCCGGGCGGCTGATGCTCACCAACATGCTCGCCATCGCCGAGTACCGCTCCGACGAGATCGGCCGAGGCTGGTCCGGGGCGATCCAGCGGCGTGCCGAGCGCGGCCAGCACCACGGCCGCCCCCTGGGCTATCTGAAGGAGGACAAGCGACTCGTCCCGGACCCGCTGGTCGGTCCGGCCATCGCCGAGGCGTTCCGCCGGTACGCGGCTGGCGCCCGGGTCGGTGAGGTCACCGAGTACCTCTCCGGTGTGCGCGGCGTCGCCATGACCAACATCAACGTCAAGAAGCTGCTCCGGAACCCCGCCTACCTCGGCAAGGTCGTCGCTGGCGGCGAGGTGCTCCAGGGTGAGCACGACCCTCTTACCGACGAGGAGACCTGGCGGAAGGTTCAGCAGCGACTCGACGACGAGGCGGGCGCCCCTCCGCGCGCCCTGGCGTACACCTGGGCGCTTGTGGGGCTGGTGGAATGCCAGAGGGGCCACAAGCTTCAGAAGCAGGGCAACAGGCTCGTCTGCGGCCACGGACGGGGCGACACGAAGGGCGGCGACTGTCCCGGCGTGGGTAGGCCGATCATCGCCCTCGTTGAGGAGGAGACGCTACGCCAGGTCGCCGCGTACGCGGCGAAGCTGCGCACCGACGCCGGTGTCCGCGCTTCCCGCGCCGCACGGATCGACAGCGCGCGCGTCGACCGGGACCGGCTGGAGAAGGAGTTGAATGCCGCACGCGCGGCCATGGTGAAGCTCGCCACCAGCAACGCCCTTAGCCAGCTTCCAGACGAGGTCTATCAGAAGGCGCTCGGTGAGCTGACCCGCATCGAGCAGTCGGCTGCGGCCGAGCTGGCTCGGCTCGCCCCCGTGCGGGAGGCGCCCGCCCCGGAGGCTGAGGCGGCGATGGTGGACACGCTGCTCGGGCTGTGGCCGGACATGACGAATCAGGAGCGCAGTCGGGCGCTACGCGCCGTAGTCGACAGGGTGGAGGTGCGTGCGGCGGAGCGGTGGCGGCAGCCCGAATCCGAGCGCATCGAGGTTCATTTCCGCTGGTAGACGTGTTGGCGCTTTGCAATCCGCCACCACCGTGACATAGGTATCGAACATCACCCCTCCAGGGGAAGATCGGGATCGTGTGGGGCCGAGTCGACTCGGTGCCGAGCGTGTCCGACGACCACCCGACGGTCCACCCGCGTCCGCCGGCCTGTGGACAACTCGGCCGGCTGTGGACGACAACCTGATCAAGGTCCCGGTGTGGTAGGTCCACCGGCCCTGGGCGCGGTACGCCACGGCGGGCGACGATCAGATCGCCCGGAGTCGCCGGGGCGGTTTCCGCAGGGAGGACGGCTGGGTATGGGTTCGATCAAGCGGCAGGCGTCCACGCGTACCGCAGGAGAAGCCGACATGAGCGCGGACCGGCACCTTCCCGAAGCCACCGCGCCGCGTCGTCCAACGGAAAGGTCAGCGACCATGTGCAGAACAGCCTCGTCCGGTACGACCGTCGCCACCCGGCGTGAGGTGACCCGATGAGCGCCGTCGCGAATCCCGCCACCGTCGCCGAGTGCCTGCGCGTCGGTGCCGGGTTCTCCCAGGGGGACCGGAACTGGATCGCCGAGCAGTTCGCCACGCTGGATGCCCGGCTGGCCTCGTTCCACGCCGACGCCACCGAGCTTGAGGTGTCGGTGAAGGACCGGGAGGCCCGGGGGCAGAAGGTCACCCTGGAGTGCTGGATCGCGGGCCGTCAGAAAATCGTCACCACGTCCTCGGAGGAGGACCTGCACGCGGCCCTCAACGACGTCCGCGACGACCTGCGCCGCCGGCTCAACGACGCGAAGACCCGGCAGGAGCCCCGGCACAACAAGCACCTGCGGGAGGAGGGCCAGCCCGGCCCCGGCGCCCCGTCGACCGACGACACCGCGGAGGCCCCGGCCGAGTCCGGCGTCGCCTGACCGCACCGCCCGTCGCCGCCCACCGGATTCCGGTGGGCGGCGACGTCGTGGATACGCGAGACCGGCACGGGTCTACCGCCGGGTAACCGGTGGGCGTAGCGTGACCGGCGTGGAACCGGACGTACTCGGACCGCCCTTCGAGCGGTACACGATCGAACTGGACCCCGACGACGAGGGCCCGGTCGTCGCCACCCTGGTCCGCCGCCGGGCAGGCAGCCCGACCCGGCGGGCCGTGCTCTACGTGCACGGCTTCGTCGACTATTTCTTCCAGGCCCACCTGGCCGAGTACTGGACCGACCGGGGCTGGGACTTCTACGCCCTCGACCTGCGCAAGTACGGCCGCAGTCTGCTGCAGCACCAGACGCCGAACTTCTGCCGCGACCTGGGCGACTACTTCCCCGAACTGGACGCCGCCGCCACCTTCGTCCGCACCTCCGACGACCACGACACGCTGCTGGTGATGGGTCACTCCACCGGCGGCCTGCTCGCCGCCGTCTGGGCGCACGCGCGGCGCGACGCCGGCCTCGTCGACGGGCTCCTGCTCAACAGCCCCTTCTTCGACATCAACGCACCCTGGCTGGTCCGCCGCCCGCTCGCGGCCGCCGTGACCCGGCTCGGCCGTGGCGCGCCGCACCGCGTCCTCCCCTTCGGCCTGGGCACCGTGTACGGCGAGTGCCTGCACGCCGACCACCGGGGCGAGTGGCGCTACGACCTGAGCTGGAAACCGCTCGCCGGGTTCCCGGTCCGGATCGGCTGGCTGGCCGCGATCCGCCGGGCGCAACGGCAGCTCCGCGCCGGGCTGGACATCCCGGTGCCGGTGCTGGTGGCCTGCTCCACCCGCACCTTCCGGCGTCGACGCTGGCACACCTCGGCGATGCTCGCCGACGCCGTCCTGGACGTGGCGCACATGGTCCGCTGGGCACCCCGACTCGGACCGCAGGTGACCGTGGCGCGCATCGACGGCGGGATGCACGACCTGACGCTCTCCGGCCCCGCCGTACGCGAGAAGATCTTCGCCGAGATCGACCGGTGGGTCGGCTCGAACCTGGTCGGTGCCGGGCGCTGACCGTCGTGGTACGGGGTCGCGCGGACCCGCTACGCCCCCGTACCACCGCGACACCCCCGGTCAGCGGTACCCTCTTGGCGCACCGTCGGTACGGCCCGGCCCGCCGGACCACCACGCCATGCGCCTGTAGCTCAGCGGATAGAGCAGGGGACTTCTAATCCCAAGGCCGCAGGTTCGAATCCTGCCAGGCGCGCTGGACTTTCTCCCAGCCGAACGGCCCGCGTGGGGCTATACGTGGTGCGAACGAGCTAGGTTTGCCGCGTGGCGACTTCGAACGGACGTCGGAAGCGGCAGCGAGGCGAGATCGAGACCCTGCCCAGCGGATCACTGAGAGTGAAGGTCTACGCGGGCGAAGATCCCATCAGCGGCAAGCGGCACTACCTGACCGAGGTCATCCCCGCCGGCCGTACCGCCGCCAAGGAAGCGGAGAAGGTCCGTACCCGGCTGCTGGCGCAGGTCGATGAGCGGCGCAACCCGCGTACCCGCGCGACCCTTGACCAACTGCTCGACCGGTGGCTTGAGGTGGCCGACATCGAGCCGACCACCCGGATGGGTTACGAGAACAAGCTCAACAAGCACGTACGGCCGGTGCTCGGCAAGCTGCCGGTCGGCCGCCTCGACCCCGAGACGTTGGAATCCTTCTACGCGAGCCTGCGCCGCTGCCGGGACTGGTGCGGCGGCAAGGCGTCCGTTACGCACCGGGTGAAGGGCGAGCACACCTGCACCGCGAGATGCCGGCCGCACGTCTGCAAGCCGCTCAGCCCGTCCTCTGTACGGCAGATCCACTGGATCCTGAGTGGTGCGCTGAGTCGGGCGCTGCGGTGGCGCTGGATCGCGGTCAACCCCGCCGCACAGGCTGAACCACCCGCCGCGCCGCACCCCGACCCGCAACCACCGAACCCGGCCGATGCCGCCCGCATCATCACCGAGTCGTGGCGCGACCCGGACTGGGGCGCGCTGGTCTGGCTCGCCATGACCACCGGCGCCCGGCGCGGCGAACTGGCCGCCCTGCGCTGGCATCATCTCGACCTGGCCGCCGGCGTGCTGACCCTCCGACGGAGCGCCTACCTCGACGCCAACGGCGAGTTGCAGGAGAAGGACACCAAGACCCACCAGCAACGGCGGGTCGCCCTCGACCCCGAAACGGTCGCCGTGCTCACCGAGCTGCACGCGCGGTACGTCGACCGCCTGGCGCAGCTCGACGCGACGGCCGACCCGGCGGACTACGTCTTCTCCCCCGAGCCGGACAACAGCCGTGGCTACCGCCCCGACACCATCACCCAGCGGTACGGGCGACTCGCCAAACGACTTGGCATCGACAGCCACATCCACGCCCTGCGGCACTACTCCGCAACCGAGCTGATAAATGCCGGTGTCGACGTGCGAACCGTCGCCGGCCGGCTCGGTCACGGTGGCGGTGGCACCACCACCCTCCGGGTCTACGCCGCATGGCTCTCCGAGTCCGACCAGCGGGCCGCCGGCACGCTCGCCGCCCGGATGCCATCCCGCCCGACGTCGCCCACCCTGCCGAGCAGCCCGTACCGGGTCATTGCCGAGGAACTACGCGAGCAGATTCGCACCGGGAGCCTCAGGCCGGGCGACCCGCTTCCCACGGTTGCTGAGTTGGCTGCCGCGCATGCCGTGTCGGTCGGCACCGCTCACCGTGCAGTGGCGTCTTTGACAGCAGACGGCTTGGTCAACGTTGCCCGAGGTCGCCGGGCAACCGTCGCAGGACAGCCCGATGGATGGCTACCGACGAGTCAGGCAACGCCCCAAGTCCGGTGAAGTGAAGTGACCTCCATCGGCCGGACACCTCGATGGCATCCAACCCAAATGTCCAAACTGGACCCGGGCAGTCGTGTGGCGGCACCAACCTGTAGATTTTGCGTGGGGCTAGAGGCCGCCTACTACTAGTCAGTCGTGAGGCTTGCGCGAGGCACTACCGCTAGGAGGAGTCATGACAGTCGAGATGACCCCTCCTGCGCTCACTGCACTCACCGACGAGGACTTGCGTCTGCTCGGTGGTGGCCCAGCCGAGGAGGAAGCCCCGCTCCTGAGCGGCGAGCACGTTCGACTGCGCCGCGCGTCCTTGTCACCGCTGAGGTACCCGGGATCGAAGCGCAAAATGCTGCCGGCAATCCGTCAGCTCATTGTGGACAATGTGCCAAGGCCGGAGTTGCTTGTAGAGCCTTTCTGCGGTGGCGCCAGTGTCTCCCTTGGTCTACTGGAGGCTGACGCAGTCGAGCGGGTACTTCTCGCGGATTTCGATCCGTTGGTGGCCGCGTTTTGGCAGGTTGCGGCCGAGGACACGGACGCGCTTGTCAAGGCGATGCGCAAGGAGCCGGTCACCGTCGAGAACTGGGACCGGTGGCGGAAGTACCGCCCGCGAACACCACTGAACCGGGCAATGAAATGCCTCTTCCTGAATAGGACCACATTCTCAGGCATCATTGGAAGCGACGCTGGTCCAATCGGCGGTCGCGCACAGACTAACTACAGCATCGACTGTCGTTTTGACAAGGATGCTATTGAGGCACGGCTTCGCAATATCCAGTTGCTTCGCAAGCAGGGCCGCATCGTCGGCACCGTCGCTGGTCGATGGCAGTCCACATTTCGCTACGCACACGACGTCGCCGCTTCACTCGACCTAAAGGCGGACTCAGTGGTGTTCTACCTCGACCCGCCCTATATCGAGAAGGCGAGCGACCTATACGAACGGCCGTTCACTGAACAAGACCACATCGCCCTCGCTCAACATCTTGACAGCACTGAGCGATGGGTCCTCTCGTATGACAAGGAACCACTCGTCCTCAGTCTCTACCGAGGTATGCAAGGGGTGCGTCAGTACCGCGTGACGCACCACTACACCATGACGGGGAGCCGTAAGAGTCCTGTGCCAGGCCGTGAGGTCCTGTTCACGAACCTGCCCCAGCCACCCCACCAATCCGCACTGCCGCCGTCAGCGCCGCCGCGAGGTGACATATGAGCATCGTCCAGTCCGTCCTGAACAAGGCGAAGTCGTCCACCCCGCTGGCAAGGTTGATCAACGACAAATGCGCCCCCGTTGGGGGGGTCTACCGACTCGACTACGGTTCTGCCGTCGTACTCACCGACGACTACTACAAGAGCCGGGCCGGGGGCGTTCCGCTGGGCGGCTTCCTACTCGCGGCCGCTGGCACGCAGACACCCGAGGGATTCATCCTCGACGACGAGGAACTCATCCTGCTTCGCGTACGCGGCACTGAGCCATTGCCAAACGAGGCTGATCTGGTGCAAACCCGGCTTGCGGTCGTCCGCGACGCTGCAGCTAGCGGGCAGGGTTTCGACGACGTCACCGATGTGCTGACCCGTAACGAGCTGCAGCAGTCCGCGTTCGACTGTGAGGTCATTGGCACCTTCTACAGCGACGAAGACGACAAGGTCGAGTTCGGGGCGGACATCGATAACGTAGTCTCCTCCGCCAAGTATCAGGTATTCCTGCCGTCTCAAAATGTCCTGTCATGGTTGGCCGCCTACCCTGACTCCGGCGATGACGACATGCTCCCGCTCGGCGTAGTGCGGTTTGCGTCTACGCGCAGGCGGGCTCGGGCCGCTAACATTGATAAGGCAGCCGTCCGTGTCCACGTCAGCGATTTCGTTTCTCGTAAGACCGCCGTGTTTGGCATGACCCGCACGGGAAAGTCAAACACGATCAAGACACTCGTGACCGCCGTGTTTAGGCATGGCGTTCGTGCTGGCAGGCGCGTCGGCCAGGTCATCTTCGACCCACAGGGCGAATACGCCAACGTCAACGAGCAGGACGGAACCGGGTTGCGTCTGCTGGGGGACACGGCCGATGAGGTCCGCGTCTACAAGGAGAAACCCGACCCCTCTGAGCGCGTCGAGCAGCCGCTTCGGATCAACTTCCTCGACACCGCCAGTCTGCAAACTGTCTGGCAGATGGTTCAGCAGGAGGTCGCGACGGGCGCGTCCGCCGGCGCGCAGTACATGGCCGGGTTCCGAGCCGTCAGCATGCAGCAACCGCCTTCCGGCGACTACTCCGCCACCCACCACTTCGAGCGGAACAGGCTTGCGTTTTATGCGCTCTTACACCGCGCAGGCGTAACGGGGACCCTCTCCGGGGTACAGGTGACACTCACTAATGAGCTTGTAAACGAGCTGAACTCTAGTGACCCGAAAGTCAAGGGCGTGACCGGAAGAGGCAAGACAGCGTCAGTGGCGTCAACAGAAGTCGCGCGGGACTTGCTGGAATGGCTGCGGGCCAAAAACGGAGCCGGTCAGCTGACACAGTCCTGGAAAGACGACTTCGCCAGTGGCGAGCTCGGCGACATCCTTAAGGCGATGGAAGGAAGGGCCGGCGACGCGGCCATCAAACGACTCAAGCCGTTCCACGACCCGGCCGCCGTTGGGGAGATCGGGGAGCTGATCTGGCAGGACATGCAGGCTGGTCGCCTGGTCATCGTCGACCTCTCGCAGGGCAATGGAAATGTGGTCAGGACCCTGTCCGAACGGATCGTGACCACCCTGCTTGACCACGCACGTGACGACTTCTCTGCCGGGAAGAAGCCGCAGCCGTTCCAGATTGTTGTCGAAGAGGCTCACAACCTGTTCGAACGCGGTAAGCGCGACACCGACAGCGATCCGTGGGTTCGCCTGTCCAAGGAAGCCGCGAAGTACAAGATCGGTATGATGTACGCGACCCAAGAGGTGTCCAGCGTCGACCAGCGCGTCTTGTCCAACACCTCCAACTGGCTCGTCGCGCACTTGAATTCCGACAACGAGACCCGCGAGCTTTCCCACTACTACGATTTCAAAACCTGGGCCGACAGTCTCCGCCGATGCGAGGACATTGGGTTCGTCCGCATGAAGACCTACTCGGCCAAGTACATCGTCCCGGTGCAGGTGGAGAAGTTTGACCACGCCATGATTAACATGGCTCGCGTCGAGGCAGGTCTCGCTCCGAAGGAGCCTTCACCGTCCGGCTCCGTGCCCACGACAACCGCACCCACCTTCCCCACAAAGGTCGAGGGCGCGGAGGACGGCGGGCTGTTCTGATATGCCATACGCGAGTGAACGGGCACATCGACTCGGCCACGTTCCTGTCGTAAACAACCAGGCCGTCCAGGACGCGTTTAGCCGGTGGCAGGTCGCGCAGGCATGTCCGCAGGACGGGTCTGCCATCGCTGCTATGTGCACCCCCGTGAATCAACTCGCGGGGGCCGGACAGTCAAGCGGCGTCGGCTTCGCAATCACCGTCGATGGATCTGACACCGAAGTGGAGGCGACCCGCGAGCACCCGACCGTTAAGGTCGGGTACCTGCGCGTAGCTGCGTCGATCGTCGACCTTGAGAAGCTCACCCGGGCTGGGGACGGGGAGTTCGTCAACCCAAAGGTGGTGCGGGACGCCCATCAACACGCTGCGTTCGACGGCGCGCTCCCTGGTTCCGGCCTGGTGCGGCCCGGCTGTAGCGGCGTGGAAACGTGGCGCCAGGAGCTTAACCATTTCCTCACCACTACGCGGTTCGATGATGGCTCGGAGAAGTCGCTCGGCGACATGCTCTTGGCATTACATGGTACGCCGAACAAAGCAGCCACTGCGGTCACAGTGCGGCGGTGCCCGTCCTGTGAAGCGAAGGATGGTGACCTTCCCGGTAGCGGCATCAGCGTCGCACTCACCGGCGGCCTGTGCCCGCGGTGCGGCGCCACCGTCCACTTGGCTGATGTGCTACGCACTCACGAGGAATACGTAGCCGAGGGCTCCCACGGCCCCGGCGTTGTTCCCAATCGAGCGGTTATGTCCGTGTGGGGAACTGGACACGGGGCGAGTTGCAGGATGAGCGCGGCTCCTGATGATCTTTCGGGTGACTAGCCTCGAAGTTCATCGCTGGAGCCGCGCTCGTGACGTCATCTTCCCTGATCGACCCTGTTGTTGACCACCTCGCCGATCTGGCGTTGTGGGAAGCCGAACTCGCCGCGGTTTCGGCCGATCCGCTGCGGGTGGTGTCCCCGCTGGCGGCACGGCTGGCTCAGGTACCGGATCCGCGACGGCCGCGTGGGTTGCGCCATCCGCTGCTGGTGATCCTGGTCTTGACCGCGTGCGCCACCCTCGTGGTCGGTAACGACGGCCTGACCGCGATCCGGCAGTGGGCGGCCCGGACTCCGCAGGACGTGTTGCACCGCCTCGGCGCCCGCCGTAACCCACTGACCGGCCGCTATCTGGTGCCCAGCGAGCGCACCTTCCGGCGGGTCCTGGCCGCGGTCGACGGCGACGCTCTCGACGCGGCGACCTGCGGCTACACGGCCGACGTGCTGCGTGGCGACGTCCCGGCCCCGCAGATCCCCACCGCCACCGACGAGCCCGCCGAGCGTGAACAGCGCCGCGCCGCGACGCGGGCGGTGACCCACCCCGCACCGGCCGGGCTGCTGCCCGCGGTCGCGATCGACGGGAAACTGCTGCACGGCACCCGCACCGAGACCGGGCAGGTGTTCCTGGTCGCCGCGGTCACGCATGACCGGGCGGTGATCCTGGGCCAGCGCCAGGTCGCCGGCAAGCGCGGCGAGACCACCGTGACCGAAAATCTGCTCGCCCCGTTGGATGTGGCCGGCATGCTGCTCACCCTGGACGCCCTGCACACCACGAAGAAGACCGCCCGGCTGATCACCGGACCGTTGAACGCCCACTATCTGCTGATCTTGAAGGGGAATCAGCCGCTCGCCCTGCAGGCCGCCCAGGCGCTGCTGTCCGGCACCGACACAGTCTTCACCGGCAGCATGAACATCGACTCCGATCGCGGGCACGGACGCACCGAACGCCGCACGATCCGCGTCGCACCATGTGACGGCCGGCTGTTCCCCGGCGCCCGGCAAGTGTTCCGGCTCCGCCGTGACACCGGCGGACTCGACGGCGTGCGCACCAGCAAACAGATCATCTACGGCATCGTCAGCCTCGATGCCGAACAGGCCAGCCCGCAGCACCTCAACGCCTATGCGAGAGGACACTGGTCTGTTGAAAATCGTCTGCATTGGATCCGAGACGTCACCTTCAGCGAGGACGATTCCCAACTCAGGACGAGTGCGGCGCCCCGCAACCTGGCCGCCATGCGCAACCTGGCCATGAACACCTTCCGCCTCGCCGGGCGCGTCAACATCGCCCACGCCCGCCGCGACCTCCACGACCGCGCCGACGCCTTCGCCGCCTACGGCATCTAGCAAACCACGATGAAAGCGGGCATAGAAGAACAACGCCGGGGCCGTGCGAGGGCTCCAACCAGTCGGCGCTGACGCGGGTCATGCTCGTGGCAGAGCGGCTTACCACTCTGGGGTATATGGAGCTCTTTTACGACCAGCCTTCGACCATCGATGTGCTGCGCAAGACTTTGTTCATCACTGACGGCCCATTGGCCCTTTTCGGAGTCGTGGCCCCGCTCAAACGGCGCTTTCAGCACTACCTTGGCGCCCTTTCTGCGGAGTGTGACGCTAAGGGCCATCCAGGGCTCCCAATGCTCGTGGGGGTGGAGAAGTCGGGCAGATTTGTGGAGCACGCCGAGCTAATCCGCGACCTCATCCCACGTGGCAGTGTTATGAACCTGACCACGGAGTACATCAATCGCATCACCGCTCGCCCTCCAGGGAACAACTACGGCGTGGACGAGTTTTACGGCCGCCGCTTCGTGTACCGAACGCACGCAGGCGATCCGCTAGTTATCACGGTCCTACCCAAGCAGGGCGTCCTCCCGTACGAGGGCCCTGGAGCCGAGGAGTTGTCGAGCTACCCGTCCCTAAGGCCAGTGTGCGAGGTACTCGATCGAGTCCGCACGCGTCTATATCCCAACGCCGTTATCCCCGTCGCCCTCGCTCACTCGGCGGCGTCGCTGCCACTCGGCGTCGGGCAATCGGTCCTTCGTGTCATGTTGCAGAAAGCTGTTGGTCTTCCACAGACCAGCCAGTTCCGGTACCGCTCGCCATTCCCTGGTTCACAATGGGCAAGCCGAGGACAATAGGTTGAACATCAGCGGGTTGCGACAAAAGGTGGTTTCCTCGGGTCGGCCGATTTCTGATCTACTGGGGCTATGCCGGGGACGCCAGGCTCGCCGTTAGGCGACCCCGTAGCGGTCTGGCTTGGTGGCCTCGGTGGCCGTTCGGTGGCCAATGGCGGCCGTCGCGAGGCGATCACCGCCCGCACGCCCCTAACCCGCGAACCCGCTACCGGGCTGCGGCTGATCTCCGAGCGAGAACCAGCCCGAGGCATCCAGGAAGCTCGCCCACCGACAATCCCCAGGCGCCCCGTCCATCCCTGGCAGATCCTTCTCGGCATGATGGTCCAATGCGATTGCTCGTGCTCGGCGGAACGTGGTTCGTAGGCCATGCGGTTGTCACGGCTGCCCTCGACGCGGGATGGGACGTGACCACGTTTAACCGGGGCACCTCCGGGCCGGACGTCGACGGCGTGCGTACGGTCCGGGGCGACCGGACGCGGCTAGCCGACATCAACGCCTTGGCCGCCGCCGGGCCGTGGGATGCCGTGGTGGACACCTCCGGCTACGTACCGAGGAACACCCTCGACGTAGCCCGCGTGCTGGCGCCCGCCGCCGGCCGGTACGTCTTCATGTCTACGGTGAGCGTCTACCGAGACTGGCCGGTGAAGCCGCTCAGCGAGGAATCCGAAGTGCTGTACTGCCCACCGGATGCCGGGCCGGACTACGGCACCGACACGGAGGACGGGCCGACGCAGTACGGCTACCAGAAGTCGGGGTGCGAGGCGGCGGCACTGGCCGCGTTCGGTCCCGACCGGACGACGGTCCTACGGCCCGGTGTCGTGCTCGGCCCGCGCGAGTACGTCGGCCGGCTGCCCTGGTGGCTGCGCCGGATCGCTGCCGGTGGGACGGTTCTCGCGCCGGGGTCGCCGGACCGGTCGATTCAGCCTGTCGACGTCCGCGACCTTGCCGCGTTCGCCTTGCATACCGCTGCCGAGGGCAGCTCGGGTGCGTTCAACGTCTGCGCCCCCGTCGACGGGGCCACGTTCGGGGAGCTGCTCGCCGCGTGCGCCGACGCGACCGGTGCCGCACCCCGGTTCGAGTGGGTGCCGGATGACGTGCTCCTCGACCAGGGCGTGCGGCAGTGGTCGGAGTTGCCGCTCTGGCGCACGTTCGAGGGCGTCTGGCGGGTCGAGTCCGCCCGCGCGTACCGCGCCGGCCTGCGCTGCCGGCCGCTGGCCGACACCGTCGCCGACACCTGGCGGTGGATGGTCGAGACCGGCGAGGTGAGCGCCCACGACCGGGCCACCGAGATTGGGCTCAGCCGGGACAAGGAAGCGCAGGTCCTCGCCGCGTGGCGAGCGTCAGGAGAGCGGACGGGCTGACGTTTCCGCGAGCCAAACGGAGATACGTTCGGCGAGCTGCTGCGCTTCCGAGTCGTTGCGCCACGCTGGCGTGGTCAGCAGCCGCCCGACCTTCTCCAGTCGCCCGGTCAGCGAGACGTTGCGCTTCTGCGCCGGCAGGTCGAGAACACCTTGCAACGCTTCGCCCGCACCGTCCCTGTCGCGCATGTGCAGGTGTGCAGCGGCTACGTCGATCTGCGTCCCGTTGATCTGGGAGTACGGCCGCCGGGACAGCGGCAGGGCTTCGTAGACCTGCAAGGCTTCACGGGCGTACCTCGCCGCCTGCTCGCCGTTGCGCAGATCCAGCCAGGCCGCTGCCGCGCACGCCGCTGCCCTGGCTTCCCCGAATGCGAACTCACCACCTACCGACCCGCTCAGATCATCGGCGCGGGAGGCTGCCATGTCCCGATCGCGCCGGGCTGCTTCCAACACCTCGGCGACCGATTCCGCGTCGGCCAGCAGGGCGTGAGAGCGGGAAGCGATGTACCGGAGCCTGAGTTTCGGCTCACCGTCGGGAGCCGCACGCATCGCGCGAGCGAAGTAGGTCAGGGCGGCATCGGGTTCGTTGCGCCAGTTCGCCAGCGTCATTTGCAGGCCGTACGTCCACGCCTTGAGCGAAGCGTGCCCGGCAAGATCCGCGTACTGCGTAGACGCCCGCGCGAGCGCTGCTGAGTCGTTCCAGTGCCCGAGGTCGAATGCCGTGGACGCCATCAGCGCCGTCCCTTGGCCGACGATGACGTACAGGTCAGCCAGGTCGCCCGGCCTGCGGGTGCTCTCAGCCAACTTCCTGGCCTCGTCCCGCAATCGACGGGCACTGGTGAACATGTCGAACGCGGCCATCCCACCAGCACGCGCGAGCAGCGCCATCTCTTCCTGCAACGACTCGATCGATTCGCATCCAACCGGGCCACTGGTCAACAATGGGTCGTTGGCAACGGAATTCGCGGCGTCACTCACGACGTCAACAACGACGTTTCCCGTACTAGGAATTCCGGCTTTCTTAAGGGAGTCCGCGACCATGCGGAAGAACCGGCTTCGCACCGCGTCGGACACCCGATCCAACGCAGCGGCAAGTATTTCCTGGTTGGAGTTTCCGGGCACCGTATCCGGCCGGCTATGCCAATAGGAAACCGTCCGGATCGCGACACCCAGCCAGTTTGCGAAGCCCTCGTTCGTCATGCCGGATGCCGATTGCAGCAGGCAAGCCAGGGCACCCGTCCACCGCTCGATCCTCGTCATTGCCGTCCCCTGTGGCCGTGGGTTGCACTGCCTTGCCGCGTCTTGCATCCGACTTGCGCCAGCCAAGCGCCTCTCATCGATTTCACTGGTTCCAGACGGCAAGAGCAAGCCCCGCCCGATGGTTCAGGAGATCAGGTTGAGCACCGTACGCACGATCACCCACCACCAGCGTCCCCGCTTCCACTCGGTGTCGGAGACCGCCACCATCCTCGGCATGTCGGAGGTGACGCTGTACCGAGCGATCCACGCTGGCCAGTTCCCGGCCATCAAGGTCCGTGGCCGGCTGGTCATCCCCGCTCGGGTCCTCGACGACATGGAGGAATCCGCGCTCGCTACCGGCCTGGTCGACGCCGAGGCCTACACGCGACGGAAGGCCAGCTGATCCCTGACCGTCACTGAGCCGCACGCTTGGGACCAGGAGGCGCGGCGGGTACGTCGTTCTGCCGCGCGAGCTTCCGGATGTAGGCGCCACTGAAGGGCGACAGCCGCTCAACCTCGGTCGGCCCAACGCCCTGCCGGAGCGCGGCAACGACAGCCGCGACCACCGCCTCACGCGCCGCTTCGTGGGCCGCTTCGGTACGTCGATAGCGCTTCGTAGCTGCTGAAAGCTCATCCCGAGGGTCAGTCACCCGAACAAGGTTACCGCTACCCACTTGCGCAACCTCGCCGCGTATCGCTACCTTGTTGCGCAACAGGGAATCGCAACTCTGAATCAACCCCTTTCTAGATCGAGAGGACAGCCGACGTGGCTGAACCGCAGAGACACCCCGAAGAGTTCCGCGAGCCGAGCACCACCGACCTCGCTGCGATCGAGCAGGAAATGCCACTGATCGAAGCCGAGGTGATGTTGCTCGACGCTCAGATCACGCTCCTGTTCAGCGACGCCGCACCGAGCGAGGTGGACTGGCAGCGGTTGCGCCGGGCACAGCGCCGGGTGCTCCGTGAGGCACGTGCCCTGCTCGCGGTCCGCAACCTGTCGGTCCGGCAGGTGGCGTGATGGCTGCCCTCCCTCGACTCCCCCAAAACCTGATGGCAGGTGGCATGTCGGTGGCAGTGCGTCTGCCGCTGGAGCCGGGCGCGGTGGCGCACCGGGCCACCCGCAACTTCGCGCCGGTGGAGGGATTCCCGTCCCGTACCCAGCACTTCGTGGTGCCAGCCTGCCGCCCTGATGAGGACCCGTGCGCGGAGTTCACCGCCGGGTGGGCCGACCACTTCGGAGCAGTCGCATGCACCGAGCCGTCCTGCTTCCCCGAGTCGATGGGAGATGCCCCGTGACCGTGCTGTTCCTGCTGCTGATCCTGCTCGGCGGCCCCGCCGTGATGCTCACCCCGTTCGCCATCGGCCACGCCCTGAACAAGCCCGCCCCGAGGATAAAGGAGACCCTGCGATGACCGCCCGCAAGCCCCACCGCGCGGTGATGGCTGAGCTGCTGTTGCTCGCCGCCCCGACCGCTATCCGCGTGCACAGCGACGGCAGTTCCATGGCCTTCACGTTCGCCACGGTTGCGGAACTGCGTGCCTGGCTCGACGCCGCTGGCCTGAACGCCCCGGACCTGCTGGCCGCCGAGCGGGAGCGCACCGACCACGAGGGTCGCCCGGTCCGGTCGATGAACGCCTACCCGACGTGGCACGGCTGGGAGATCTACGCCGACGCCGTCGAGCCCGTCGACGTGTCGCCCCTGGACTCGTCCACGGTGACCGCGCTGACCGGTCTGGCGGTGGCCTGATGACCGCTCCCACGATCAACGGCACCCGTTACCCGCAGCCGGTGGA
The DNA here is from genome assembly GCF_900091415.1 of Micromonospora inyonensis. Lineage (NCBI taxonomy): Bacteria > Bacillati > Actinomycetota > Actinomycetes > Micromonosporales > Micromonosporaceae > Micromonospora > Micromonospora inyonensis. Next base: position 28,172 of record NZ_FMHU01000001.1, read on the forward strand.
AGACCTGCTGCCCGCTGCCCGCAAGCTCACCCACGAACTCGGTGGTCTGCCGTCGCGGAATCGGTTGATGAAGCGGTTCCGGATCGGGTCGGAGAAGGCCAACGAACTGCTGACCCTGCTGCGCGAGGAACGCGACCAGCAGGCCCGGTCGGACCGGATGCATGCCGCCCTGGTGGTTCGGGGCAGTCTCGCCGAACGCCCGACGCTGTTCCCGGTCGACCCCACCCCGGACGCCGACACCCCCGAGGCGGACCCGGCCACCGTCGACCGGACCGAGCAGCCCGCACCGGATCGGACCCCCACCCCGGAACTCGTTCCGCCGGTGGTGGCCGTCGCGCCATCCGCGCCGTCCGAGCAGGCCACGCCGGTCGAAAGCCCGGACACGAAGATCGGTCCCGGCCGGTCCCGACGGGCGGTGGTATGGCCCGTGATCCTGCTCGCCCTACCGGCGTTCGTCGCCATCTGGGGTGGCTGGGTCGGACTCGGGAAGTTCACCGGGTTCGGGAAGGTGAACCTGTTGCCCGGTATCGGGTCCGGGTGGGTCATCGACACCGCCATCACCCTCCCCATCGGAGTGGAGACGTACGGGGCGTTCGCGCTCTACGTGTGGCTGTCCGGCCGGGTACCGGTCCGGGCGGCCCGGTTCGCGAAGTGGTCCGCCCTCGGCTCCCTCGGCATCGGCGCGCTCGGCCAGGTCGCCTACCACCTGCTCATCGCCGCCGGGATCACCGCAGCCCCGTGGTGGATCACCACCCTCGTGGCCTGCCTGCCCGTGGCAGTGCTCGGCATGGGCGCCGCGCTCGCGCACCTGATGCACGCCGACCAGTAACTCTGCCCGGCGGCACAGCCCATCGGCCTGGAAACCAGTGCTGTGCCGCCGGCCCTCAACCCACCTCTAGGGAAGGCGAGACCTCTGATGGTGCCAGACACCTCGTTCCTCACCACCGAACTGACCACCGTACGCGCCGAACTCGTCCGCGTGGACGCGAAAGCCTCGACCCTGCTCACCATCGCCGGCACCGCCCTGACCGTCGGCCTGGCCGTGCTCGCCCGCGCCGGCCTGCCCGCCCCTGCCATGACCGTTGGCGCAGTGACCGTCGCGGTGATCGGTGTCGCGGTCGGCCTGCTGGCCTACGCGGTCCGCCCGTCGCTCGGCGGCCGGCACGGCTTGGTCCGCTACGCCACCGCCATGCCGGGTGACCTGATGACCGACGCGGCCATGCCGGCCCTCGAGCTGGCCGCGTACCGGGCGCACGAACTGGTGTGGCTGTCCGCCGCGACCCTCGCCAAGTACCGGCGGGTCCGTACGGCGGTCGACCTGCTCCTTGCCGGGCTGGTCGGCACCGCCGCCACCGCCCTGCTCGCCTTGGTCCTCGGCTGACGTCCGGTCTCCCGGCCGTGCCCACCCGCCCCTGGTGCGCGGGTGGGTGCGGGGGCCGACCGGCCCGCCCACTGCTTGCGCCGGGCGCGGCACTCGCCTCGACAACGATCCGCGCCCGGCCCTCCCCTGAAGGAGAACCATCAGCATGGCAGGCAACCACGACCAGCGTGGCATCTTCACCGGTGCCGACGCCCTCACCGACAACGTCGCTCTCTCGCAGTGGTTCAACGAGACCCGCCGGGTCCTGCACGCCTCCGCCTTGGAACTCGGGGTGACCGCGTCCGAGTTGGATGCCCGACTGCGGGCGGTGTCCGGCGGGGTGGTCATCGGCGGTTTGACCGCGCGGGCACGGGCGCGGCAGGTCGCCAAGCCCATCACCCACGCCTCCGACGCCCTGGTGGTCGCGTCGCAGTACATCGTGACCGCGTCGACCCGCTTCGAGGCCGTCTACCTCCCCGAGTTGGAAGCGGTCGGCCACCGGCCCCGGAAGTCTGACTTCCGGTTCACCAACGGCGGGGGTGGTGGTCGATGAAGCGGCCCCGCTCGGCACGCATGCCCCGCAACGGCGGACTCTCCCCGATGTCCTACACCGCCGACCTTCGTACGGCTGCCCTGCCGTACCTCGTCTGCCCCGCCGGGTGCGTCCTCGCGTGGCCGGCCGCCGCTGCTTCCCACCACTGGTGGGGTAGCAACCCGTGGGCCGCCGCCGGCATCACCGCCGCTGGCGGTGGGCTGACCGCGCTCACGTGGGCCGCTGGCCGTGCCCGTGGCGTGATCCGTCAGCGGGTGGCGACGCTGCTGACCGCGTCCGGGTCGGCGTGGGCGTTGGGCGCCACAATCGGTGCACCGTGGGAACGGCCGTGGCTGGACCTGTGGGCCGGCGGCACCGTCGTCGCCTCGGTGGCGGTCGGGGTAATGCGGCTGATGGCGAAGGCCAACCCCGACGAGCAGACCACCCGCACCACCGCCGGTGGCCTGGCCGAGGCGGTCGCCGCCTTGAAGGACGCCCGGATCGGGCGGCCGAAGGTCGACGGCGCGAAGGTCAAGGCGTCGATCACCATGCCCCACGGCGAAACCCTGTCCGACGTCGAAGGGTCGCGTGACTCGATCGCGTCCGCCCTCGACGTCGCGCCGTCTGCGGTCCGGGTGCACCGCGACCCCGACTCCGTCCGCACCGGGCGGATCGAGGTGGTGCCAGTCGACCAGCTCCGCGACACCATCCCCTGGGCCGGACCCTCCGCACCCGGCCGGTCGGTCGGAGACGCCCCGCTGCGGTTCGGCATCGCCGAAGACGGCGAGCAGGTCGCGCTGTGGCTCACCGGCCGGCCCGGTGTCCGCCCGGCCACCCACGTCCGCGCGACCGGCATGACCGGCTCCGGCAAGACCGAATGGGCCCTGGTCGTGATGACCGACTACCTCACCCGCGCCGACGGGGCGCTGGTGGTAGTCGACACCGTCAAGCGCGACCAGACCGTCAAGCCCGTCAAGGACGGACTTGCGCTGCTCATCACCGAGGATGAGCACGCGGAAGCGTTCTTCGACGTCCTCGCGGAGAAGGTCATCCCCGCCCGCACCGAAGCCCTCGGAAAAGAGGACCTCACCGAGTGGATGCCGGGCTGCTCGCTGTCGCACCTGATGGTGTGGGTGGAGGAGTCGGCAGCGTGGTCCGGTCACCCGGCGCTGGTGCAGGTGGCGGAACGGGCACGGTCGGCGGGGATCTCGCTGGTGTTGTCCCAGCAGCGGTGGACGCACGACCGGGCACCGACGTCACTGCGCAGCCAGTTCGCCACGAACGTGTGTTTCGGCATCGACAGCCGCGACGACCCGACCCTGGCCCTGTCCGGCGAAACCGTTGACGCCGGAGCGTCGCCAGAAACGTGGGGTAGCAGCAAGCCCGGATACCTGTACATCGAGTCGCCCGGCATCCCCACCGGCCGGTGGGCGATTCCCTGCCGGTCGGAACTCGCCCAGCGTGGCGACCTGGCCGCCGCCGTGGTCGGGTGGGCCGCCGTCCGACAACCGCTCGACCCTGTCACCGCGCGTGCGCTCGCTCCCGTCATGCCCACCGACACCGTCAAGCCGTCCCCCGGCCCCCGTTCGGCCGCTGGTGGCGATGAGGACCAGGAGGTGCCCGCCATGGCCACCCGCCCCGGCGTCAACCCCAACGACCCGCCCGACGACGTCGACCCGTCGAAGGAACTCGACACCACCCCGACCCCGCGCCGGTTCTCCCTCGCCCTGCCCAAGCAGACCAGCCCCGAAGAGGCCCGCACCATCCTGCGCGACCACATCACCGCGCTCGCCGGACAGGGGCACACGGAGGTACGACCGGCTGACCTGGGTGACGTGCTCGCAGCGACCGGCTACGGCGCGGCCTGGCTCACCAAGGCCCTCAAGGAACTCACCGTCGGTGACCATCCACTGCTGATGGCCGTCAACCGCAACGGCCGATACCGCATCCTCCGCACCGCCTGATCACCGGCAGCGCCGGCCGTGTAATCGGCGTGAATTCCACGCTGATTACACGGCCCCTGACCTAGACAAACCCGCCGTGAAGTTCACGTGTAATTCACGGCCGCCCGACCCTGCCCTCAACCGGGAGTCGATCAATGAACCTGGCCGCCGTCGCCCTCATCGCGCTCGCCCTCGGCATCATCGTCGGCATCACCCTCGGTATACCGCTGGGCCGTCGCGTCGAACGGGTCGCGTGGCACGCCGACGCCGCCCTGGCCCGCGCCCGCGTCACCGGATGGCTCATCCGCGACCTCGCCGGACTCGCTGCCACTGCTGCCCTCGTGATCGCCGTCGCGGCGTTCGTCGTGTGGGCGCTGCTCGGCCGGCGAGGCGCGTGATGGCCGGCAAGGACACCGACTGGCACCGGCATTACGAGCTGCTCGCCGTCACCTCCGTCCGCCGGCCCACCCGACAACCCTCACCCGGCCCGGTGGCGGGCGGCACCCTGCTCGGCCTCGCTGCCCCTCACGCCAACCGCCGAACCGCCTGACTTTGAAGGGAGTCACCATGACTAACCTGCTCGCCGCCGCGCTCGCTCACGCTGCACGCGGATGGCACGTCTTCCCGCTGCGCCCCGACGACAAGCGACCCGCATTCCCCGACCACGCCGCCGACCGATGCGCCGGCCTTGACCCGCGCTGCCACGCTGCCGGCCGGCACCTCGGTTGGGAAGACCGTGCCACCACCGACCCGAACCGCATCCGACGGGCGTGGACGGCACGCCCGTACGGGATCGGGATAGCCTGCGGTCCGTCGGCGCTGGTGGTGGTCGATCTGGACGTGCCCAAGCCGGGCCAGAACCCACCGGCCGGCCGTGACCGGAGCGTCAGCGGCGTTGACGCGTTCGCCGCCCTCTGTCACCGCCTTGGCCACCCCATCGAACCCACGTACACCGTGACCACCGGACGGGGCGGCACTCACCTCTACTACCGCCACCCCGCCACCGGCCCGACGCTGCGGAACACCGCCGGGGCGCTCGGGTGGCTGATTGACACCCGTGCCCATGGCGGCTACATCGTCGCCGCCGGCAGCACCGCCCACGGCCGTCCCTACTCTGTCGCCCTCGACGTCGACCCCACGCCGCTGCCTGACTGGCTCGGCCGGCTGATCGCACCGGCCCCGCCGCCGACCCGCCAAGCGGTGACGGTCGCCCTCGACGTCGACCGGCGTGGCCGGTACGTCGCTGCCGCGATTCACCGGCAGGTGGCGCACCTGACCGCCGCGCCGGAAGGGCGCCGCAATCATGCCCTGTTCGCGTCCGCCGTCGCTCTCGGGCAGCTCGCCGCCGGGGGCGCGCTCACCGACGCCGACGTCACTGCGGTTCTCGAACCCGCCGCCCTGTCCATCGGGCTACGGCCGGGTGAGATCGCCCGCACGATCGCGTCCGGCCTGCGCGTCGGCGCGCGCCAGCCTCGGGTGGTGGCCGCATGAGCATGCCCCGATTGCAGGTTGGTTCAGGGCCGGAAACCATTCGGGTTCTCAAGGCCGCGCTGGTCGACGGGGTGCTACCCGACACGTACGTGTCGGCCGGGTCGCTGGTGCACATGGAAGCGGTCTCCGGTGGTCTCACCACCGGCCCCGATGACGATTCCCCGCTGCCCGTGGCCGCCAGCCCTGTCACCCCGGCCGGGCTCGCCGGCCTGCTCGCCGAGCATGCCTACGTGTACCGGCTCAAGACCCGCAAGGGCGACGGCGGCAATCCCGAGGTGTTCGAGGAGGAGGTGACTCCGCCGAGGGAGATCCTGTCGTCTGTGCTCGCGGCAAAAACGTGGCCGAACGTGCCGCCGCTGCGCGGGATCATCGGTGCCCCCGTGCTGCGCCGCGACGGCACCCTATTGCAGCGGCCCGGATACGACCCGACCACCGGCCTCTACCTCGCGTCCAAGGTCGCCCTGCCACCGGTGCCGGATGAGCCCACCGCCGAGCAGGTACAGGAAGCGCGCACGTTCCTGCTCGGCCGATTCCTGCGCGACTTCCCCTGGGCCAGCGCCGCCGACCGAGCCAACTACGTGGCCCTGCTGGCGACACCGATCCTGCGACACTTCACCCGCTCGTTGACGCCGTTCGCGCTCATCGACGCCACCATGCCCTCGTCCGGGAAGACCATCCTGACCGCCGGTCCCGGCATGCTCTACGGGCAGCGGATCATGCCGTGGGCGTACTCCGACGAAGAACTACGCAAGTCCATCACCGCGGTTCTCGCCGAACAGGTCGGGGTGGTCATCTGGGACAACCTCGCCGAGGGCACCGTCATCGACTCCGCCGTACTCGCCCAGCTCGTCACCACCGGCGTGTGGTCCGACCGACAGCTTGGGGCTTCGCGGAACATCGCCACCGTCAACGACCGGCTGTGGATGGCCACCGGCAACAACCTTCAGGTTGGTGGCGACATGGCCTCCCGGACAGTGCGGGTACACCTCGACCCGAACATGCCCCGGCCCGAGCTACGGGACCAGTCCGGGTTCGGCATCCCGCATCTCGACCAGTGGATCACCGACCCGGCGAACCAACTCACGGTCCTGTGGCACCTCCTGGTCCTCGTCCTCGACTGGACCCGCAACAAGGCACCACGGGTGACCGGCGTGTCGATGCGGCAGTTCACCCCATGGGCGCAAGCCCTCGGCGGATTCCTCGCCCACCACGGCATCGACGGATTCCTCACCAACGCCGCCGACGTCCGCGAGATCGACGAAGACGAAACGCGCTGGCGCGCGTTCCTCACCACCTGGCACGACCGCCACGGCGGCCGTGCGATGACCGCCGCCGAACTCCGCAAGGACGCTGAGCCGATGCATCTCGGCAGCGATGTCCACGACCCGTGGGACGGGCAGTTCATCACCACCCACGCCGGACGCCTCCCCAACCCGCTCCAACTCGGCAGGCTCCTCACGGGGCAGGCCGGACGGTGGCGCGGCAACCACGTCATCCGGGCCGGCAAGCACGAGCGCGGAAACCGGGCCGTGTTCTGGGTCGAGAAGCACGACGCCCAAACCCGCTGAACCATCTCGGCATGTCGGCAACTCGGCGGAACCTGCCAGCCAGCAGGGCAAACAGTCTGCCGAGATCAGACCCGTCGACTAGCATCGATCTCGGCAACTCGGCAGGCCGGTTGCCGAGATGAGAGCCGGTTGCCGAGATGGACCAGTGAACCCTAAACGATCTCGGCACACGTTTCCGCAGCTCACCGGCACCTATGCCGAGATGCCGAGATGCCGAGATGGTTCAGCCCTCCCAACAACAACCAAAGACCACCGCCGCCAACCAGAGCAGCAGTCAAGAGCACGACCCCTCGCTTGTAAGCTCTGCACGCTCCGTCCGGGCGCGTCCGCCTACGTCTCCGACCTCGGGCGCTGATCTCTAGCCCCGTCTGTCGCCGGCCACTGATGTCCCGCCCTGTTGCTGCGACAGCAACAGGGCTGACTGCTTCGGTGTGAACGCGGATGAATCCTGCCGCTGACTGCTGTCGGACGCTGATCTGTGGTGTTGAGCAAGGCGACTGCGCTGCTCCGGGTCGTCACCTGTCGGCCGTTGTTGTTGCTTTCGCTACCTCTGGCTGCTTCGCCTCGCCAGCTTGAGGCCAGGGTCGACCTGCGGAGCCCTCTCTCTCCCAGCGATGTCCCACCCATCTGCCAGCATTGATGTGCCTTACGACTTGGAGGGACCACATGGCTTCCACGAAACGGCAACGCCAACGCGAGCGGAGAGCCCTCGGGCACGCGAAGCAAGCTAGTGAGCCGACTGAGGGCGCCGTGCCGCCAAAGCCTGCGAACTGGCCGTGCGAACGGTGTGGCGAAGGCTGCCGGACGGACAAACCCGTCTACGGGTGGGTGTGCGCCAACTGCGCCTATGAGCTTGACCGATACCTCATGGTTCACATGGGTATGACCGGAGGCGCAGCAATTGAGGTGTATGAGAGCGCCAAGCGACGTGGGGAACTTCCTCCGCCCGGCCCTCGTGGTCTGGGTGTCAACGTCCGCAAGCCCTAGTCATACAAGCGACAAGTCATATCGCAGACAGTGTCCGGTTGGATACCCTAGACAGTCGTCCAACGTTCCCTGACGCGAGGATCTCGATGAGTAGGCATGCCTTTGCCGCCTATGGTCTGCACGTATCGCCGCGCTACCGCCCGAATGAACGACTGTCGCTCGACGACATCGGCGGCACAAAGGCTAGCCTCTTGTCACTCGTTCACGGCCTTCTACAGGACCTCAAAAATGAGCCGCTCCGGGAAGAGAAATCCGAAGACTACCTTTATATTGATGAAGTCGACCCCCTAGGTGCCCGGATACACTTCAACGCCGAGTACGGGAAGTTCGGTCTCGAAGGAGGAATTCGGCACACTCGCAGCCATCAAACTACTCACACATATGGAACCGACGAATCCGCCACTGTCCCTATTCGTAATATGATTCTTTGCCCATCCCGGTCGAAGACCGCAGTGTTCTTGACGGAGCGCTACGGCAACCGTGGAGTAGGCAGCATTTTCCTTAGGCAGCTACAGGCCGCATTCAGGGCGAAATTCTCCGACCTCATCCTTCACTCGGAGAGCTTTATCGACAATGAACAGTGGCGCATCTTCCGCGAAAGAGCTAAACTTACTAGCGTAAAAGTCGTTCGCTATAAGATCTCACACGACCCTGCCGATGGGATTGATCCCGAAGTTATTGGCAAGATCGTCTACGAGGCGAAGCCTCGATGGGGGATCGAGGGTCTCGGAAATAAGATTAAGAATGGCCTGCTGGGCGGCGAGCTTAAGGCACATCAGCTTCTTGGCCTGTCCGACGTACAAGATACCGACGAGACGCGCCTGACGCTCAGTGACGGCGACCAGGAACGTCAGGTAGTGCTAGGCAGGGAAGACTTGCCGGCGCTCGTGTATGCAGTTGATCACGATGGCAAGGAACGCGCAAAGGATTCTGTAGTCTATAACGAGATGCATAGCATTATCCCGGTCCTGACGAAGCAGTTGGGACTTGAGCTCCCCGGGGACTGGGACTCCACTGAATGGCAAAAGGCTCAGCTTACAGTGAAGATGGGAGCCGTCCGTGAGCGCTAAGTGGTCGGTAACACCAATCATCAAGAAACAGCTGAGCACGCTCGTCGACCAGAATGATCCGAAGCAGCGGCCAAGATTAGGAGACTATCTCGGCCTTTTTGGAGTTCCACTGGCTCTTGCTACTGCCGCATTCTTTACGGAATTTCGCCTCCGTGGCGTAGAGGGGCTACTAGCAGGTGTTGCCATCTTCACGGCGCTCCTATTCGGACTACTGGTTCACGTCTTTACACTCGGACTCCGGATCACCGATGATCCCCGAATTTCGAAGAGCGGAAAGACAGCGCAACTAGTGGACCAGCTTCAAGGTAACGTCGCTTACGCCGTCCTGGTGGGGCTCTTTACCACCACGGTACTTATTGTAGGAGTAAGCACGACTCTGAAGGATCATGCTCTGGGTGTACCAATCAGCACGGTCACCGTGTTCAGCATCTGTCACCTTCTCTTGATTATGCTAATGGCCCTTAAGCGCACTCAAGCTGCATACGAACAGTTTCGTCTCTAAACCGAGTAAAATGCTGCGCAGTGCCGTCGCCTTATCAATCTGGTCTTGAGGGTGACGGGCAGATACGCGCATGGCAGGCCAGCGACGAGGCCGGGATGGGGATGCGGCGCGAGCATCACGGGCAGGCCCCGCCTGCCGGCAACGCCGGCCGAGGGTTCGCAAAGGCTCCAGGGTCAAGGGCGGCGCGCCAGAGCCGTCGCGCAGCGATGCGAAGCACCCTTGAGGTTGGAGGGGCGGCCCCGCATCCTCCGCGCCGCATCCTCACCACGGCCGATCGTCTGGGGCGGCCCCCGGGCTTCCCGATCTCCGCGCCAGCCGCCGGGCGTCAGGCGAGACGGCCGCAGAGCGACAGCGGCAGCGGCTGGCGCGCCCTGGTGGCGGCGCGTGCGGCCCGTCAAGGGCCGCCTTGAGGAGGTCCAGGAGTTCGAACCACGTCGGCGACCCTCGGGCGGGGGATTTACAGCGGGTCACCACACCACGAGGCACCCTCGACCCCTCCTCCTGACCGGTCATGGAGCTATTCGTGGTGCGAAATGCCGACCATCGGAGAAACCAGAGACAACCGGAGCAAGAGTTTGTGCAGCTAGGGAAGCCACTGAAGCCAGGGATCAGAACGTGAATGCCACTTCTAATCCCAAGGCCGCAGGTTCGAATCCTGCCAGGCGCGCTGGACTTTCTCCCAGCCGTACGGCTCGCGTGGAGCCACCGAGCGCGCCACCACCGGCCGCCGGAAGGTTCGGGACGACCTCGCCGCGACACCCAGCCCGGCCGCCCGCTCCACGGCGACCGGGATCGCCATTCGACGGCCCTTATCACACCGGGCGAAAAACGGAAATCAAATACTCCCGCACCGGCACGGCGGGCCGCGCGAGCCTCCGTTCGCGGTGACTCTCACATTTCGCTTCGGGCTGCGGACATCACCGCCGGTTCATGTTCTTCCCGACAACGCGACCCCTGCCGCCCGATCGATTCACGGACGGCGGCGTCCGGGACCGGGCTCGCCCGCCGGTCGGGTCGGTAGCGGTCCCGCCACACCCAGTCGCGCACGGCCGCCGCCCGGAACGGCCGTGCGCGTGACGCCCGCTGGCCGTGGGCCACGACGGCACCACCTGCGGTCAGAGCCGGGTCTACAAGAAGCCCGCCGGGGTCAGGGGCTACGACTGCTCGGGCCTGAACTACAGGATGTTCCAGCACGCGGGGGTGTACGTCCCCTGGACGACGGGTACGGCGACGGCGTGGCGTCGGTCCTCGAGGCGATCCCCAGGTGGCAGAACCCGGACGGCGCACCTGGAGGGGTGTGGTGATCAGCAGCGCCACGGACTACCTGAACAGCTCCGAGTACACCGCCCACCGCGTCCCGGGGATCCGAACCGGACCACCGGCGTCCCACGAGCGCCAGGAGCCCCGCAGTCACCGACTGCGGGGCTCTGTCGTGCGGCAGGATCAGGCTGGTTCAGCAGCCGGCGGTCCGGGTGTAGCTCGACGTCCCCCAGTAGTACGCCAGGTTGCCGCTGAACCGCACCATGATGTCGCCGCCGTTCAGCCGCTGCTCGTAGTGCAGGTGCGAGCCGCTGGAGTTACCGCTGTTGCCCACGTAGCCGATCGTGGTGCCGTAGTCGACGCTCTGGCCGACCGAGACGTTGAAGCCGCTCAGGTGGGCATAGTAGGTGGTGTACCCGCCCCCGTGGTTGATCCGCACGTACCGGCCGTAGCTGGTGTCACCGAGGTTGGTGACGATGTCGACGGTGCCCGGGGCGCTGGCCTTGACCGGCATGCCGTGGTCGTCGGCCCGGTTGAAGTCGATCGCGTACGCCGGGCTGTGCCCGGTCCGGGTCTCACCGGACCACGTCTGATGGCACGGGAACGGCACCCGGAACGAGGGAGCCGCCGCTGCCGGCGACGCCGGGGCCAGGAAGGTGACAGCCAGCATCATGGCGGCGCTGAGGACACTTGCCAGACGGATCCGCATGCGAGACCTTCATCATCAAACTTGTCGATGTTTCGATGGATCATCGCAGAGCGGTCCAGTCCCGAAAAGGCCCACTCGCCACGCGGCGTCGTCGTGCCGGGGACCCGTGGTGACCCGACGACGGGGATTCTGCTGTTCCACCACGCCCTCGGGCAGACGCCCGGCTTCCTGGAACTCGCCGACCGGTGGCGGGCCGCCGGGGCGGACGCGACCGCCGACGCCGGACACCGCCGCGCGCCGGGCCGCCGGTCAGACGACGGCGAGCAGGACGGCCTCCCCGGCCCCGGCCGCCGCGAGATAGAAGGACCGCAGTTCGTCGACGTACGGCGCCAGGTAGGTGTCGAACTCCTCCTCGTCGTCGTCCCAGATGTCGGGGTAGATGTCGGCCGCGCCGAGTGCGGCGGAGTCGTACCGCGAGCGGAGGGTCCCGACGGTGACCGGTTCGAGCCCGGCGGCGACCGCGCGGACCTGCGCCGGGCCGAGCAGTCGGGCCGAACCGTAGCCGACGTCGGAGCCGATCGGGTCGCCGCCGAGGATCGCCTCGCCGGCCCCGGTGGTGGTCTCCCAGGCCGCGCCGGCGAGCAGGTAGTGGATCGCATGCCACGCCTTGTCCAGGTCGAGGTCCGGCGCGTTCCCGCCGTGGATCAGGTCGGCGGTGCGGGAGTGGTCGGTGAGGAGGCGCTGCTGTTCGGCGGCGTCGAGTCGGCGACCGACGAAGATCATGCCCATGGCCGGCAGTATGCCCCGCACCTCCGACAGGCGCCGCACCAGCCGGGACGGGCGATGCCGACCGGTGGCGGGCATACGCCATCATGATCCGCATGATCAAGCTCAAGGGCCACGGCCACGGCCACGGGCGTAAGCGCAAGAGCAGGTTCCTCGACAGCTGCGAGGGCTGCGACGGCTGCGACAGCTGCGAGGGCCCGGACTGCTGCAACTTCGGCCTCTTCTCGTTCATGTTGACGCTCGGCGCGACGACGGCCTCGGCGGTGCGCGCACCGGTCGTGGACCGGGCGGGCCGGGCAGCGATCCTCGGTTACCGCCGCTGGCTGTCGCACCGCTGGCCCGGCCAGTGCCGTTACACGCCCACGTGCAGCGCTTACGGCCTCACCGCGGTCGAGCGCCACGGCCTCGCGGTGGGCGGTCGGATGGCCGCCGACCGGCTACGCCGCTGCCGGCCGGGCGTGCCCCGGGGCACCCACGACCCGGTCCGCTGACCCGAGGTCACGCCCGGCGCACCGACCGGTCAACCGTGGTACTCTCCGGCGTTCCCCAGCTGCTGAGGGACCACCGCCGGAAGGACGCCTCCCCCGATGCCGGCCGTCGCCGCCCCGCCCTCGCCGGTGGTCGCACCGGACCGTCCCGCCACCGGCCCGCCCCCGGTGGCGGCGCGTCCGGCCGGCGGCGCCCTGAACCGGGTCTTCACCACCCTGCCGATCATGCTCCGGCTGACCTGTGGCCTCGCCGGTGCGGTCACCGCCCTGGCGGTCCGCACCCCGCCGGTCCAACCGGTGCCGCTGGTCGTCGCGGTCGTCGTCCTCACCGGCTGGTCACTCTGGTTCACCCGGTCGGGGATCCGGTCCGGGCTCACCCCCGGCTTGATCGGGACGGACGTGGCGTTGACCGTGGTCACCTGCCTGCTCCTGCCGTACCTGGTCGCCACCGAGGTGCTTCCCGGTGAGGTGAGCTGGGTGGCGATCCTGGCCAGCACCACCGTGATCGTCGCCCAGCTCGCGTCGCGGCCCCGCTGGGCGGTCCCCGCCGGGCTGCTGGTCGCCGGCGCGTACGCCCTCGGGGCCCACCGCGCCGGCAACGACGCGGAGGCCGTAGCGCACGCGACCACCCTCGTGGTGCAGACCGCTTCGGCCAGCGCGCTCGCCGTGGTGCTGCGCCGTAGCAGTCGCCGGGCGGACGCGGCGTTCACCGAACGGCAGCGCGTGCTGCGGGAGGCGGTGATCGCCCGGACCGCCTGGGAGGCCGAGCGGCGACAGAACCGGGACCTGCACGACACGGTGCTCTCCACGCTGACCATGGTGGGTCTGGGTGCGGTCCGCTCCGGTTCCCCGCTGCTGCGCGAGCGGGCCGCCGCCGACCTGCGTACCCTCGCCGCCGCCGTCACCCCGGCGGAGCGCGAGGCGGGCCCTCCGTCCGCTCCGGGCGACGCGACCCGGACGGCGCTGGACGGGTGGCTGTGCGGGGCGACCGCCCGGGTCCCGGAGCTGCCGGTGGCCGTGGATCTCGCGCCGGACGTCACGGTCCCGGTGCCGGTGGCCGTCGCGTTCGCCGAGAGCACCGCCGCGGCCCTGGCCAACGTGCTTCGGCACGCGCCGGGCGCGGCGGTACGGCTGCGACTGGCCGGGGTCGCCGGCACCGTCGTGGTCGAGGTGGTCGACGACGGCCCGGGCTTCGACCCGGGGCGGGTCCCGACCCACCGGTACGGGCTGCGCGAGTCGATCCACGGCCGGATGACGGCGGTGGGTGGACGGGCGACGGTCGACGCGGCCCCCGGACGGGGCACCCGGATCCGGCTGGAGTGGTCGGATGCGGGCTGAACCGTCGACCACCGGCGCACCGCCGCCGGCCGTCGGGGCGGTGGCCAGCGCCTCCGACCGGGGTGCCCGGATCGCGGCGGTGGTGATCGCGTACGGCTGGCACCTGCTGGTCAGCCTCCCCGCCATCGGACTGAACTGGTCGGAGCTGCGGTGGCCGTGGGTGGTCGGTGGCGGCTGGCTGGCGGTGGCGCTGGCCGGGGCCGTCGCCGCGTGGCGGTTGCTGCGCGACGCGCCGCTGCCGGCGGGGCCGCTGGTGGTCGGGTTGCTGGTGGTCGACGCGGCGGTCTTCCCGGCCAGCGGCGAGCGGTTCCTGTTCCTCTCGGCGAACTGGGGGTGGGGCACGGTCGGCTGGTTCGCCGTGCTCATTCTCTGGGGACGGCCGCTGCGGCAGCTGGTCGCCACCATCACCGCCGGGGCGGTGATCGCGCTGGTCGCGGTCCTCGCGCGGGGTGCGGACGCCGCCGACCTGAGCCGCTACGCGATGTACGTCTACGGCGTGGCGGTGCTGCCGCTGGCGCTCGCCGTCGGCGCGGCGACCCTCACCACGCTCGCCGCCGAACGCGCCCACGCCGCCTCCGCCGGGGCCGCCGTGACCGCCCAGCGGATCGCCGCCACGCACGGCCAGCGGGAGCGGCGGGACCGGCTGGCCCTGGTCGACGCCACGGCGGGTGGGATCCTCGCCGACCTCGCCGCCGGTCGGGCCGACCCGGTTGACCCGGCGGTACAGCGGCGGTGCGCCCTCGCCGCGGCCCGGCTGCGCCGGCTGATCGCCGAGTCCGACGACGTTCCCGACCCGCTGCTGCACGAGCTGCGGGCCAGCGCTGACCTGGCGGAACGGCGGGGCGTCGTGGTGGACCTGGCTGTCGTGGGGTCACCGCCACCGTTGCCGGTGGAGGTGCGCCGCCGCCTGGTCGAACCGCTCGCCGCCGGCCTGGCCGGCGCGCGGGACCGCGCCCGGCTCACCGTCGTGGCCGGACCGGACCACGTGGAGATCAGCCTGATCGCGCCCGAGCAGGGCATCCTGGAGGACGTGACGTCCGGCTGGACGGACGACACGGTCGGGTACGAACACGTTCGCGACGGGGAGGTCGGATGGACGCGGACCCGGTGGCGGGGCCGGTGAGCGGCCCGGTACGCGTGGCGATCGTCGACGACCACCCGGTGGTGGTCGAGGGGATCCGGTCGTGGCTCGCCGTCGAGCCACGACTGACGGTGGTGGCCACCGGCGACGATCCCGACGTCGTGCTGCGCGACGTCCCGGACGCCGACGTGGTCCTGCTGGACCTGCGGCTGCACGGCCGGATGGCGGTGGACGCCGTGGCCGGGCTGAGCGCTGCGGGACGGCGGGTGGTGGTCTACTCCGAGCACACCGACCCGGAGACGATGCTCGCCGTGCTGGACGCCGGGGCGGTGGCGTTCCTCGCCAAGCACGAGGGACGGGAGCACTGCGTCGCCACGCTGCTGGCGGCGGCGGACGACCGGGTGTACGTGCCGCCGTCGCTGGCCGGCGCGATGGTGGGCGACGCCCGACCGGACCGGCCGGCCCTGTCCGACAAGGAACGGGAGGCGCTGCTGCTCTGGTTCCAGTCGATGTCGAAGGCGTCGGTGGCCCGCCGGATGCGGATCAGCGAGCACACCGTCAAGCAGTACGTCGACCGCGCCCGGATCAAGTACACCCGGGCCGGGCGACCGGCCGCGACGAAGTCCGCACTACTCGCCCGAGCGATCGAGGACGGCCTGATCCGTCCGGAGGAGATCGGCGACTATCAGTCGTACGCGTCGTCCGACCGGCCGACCCCCTAACGGGTGTCATGACACCGGACCGCCCGGCCGGGACGCTCGACGGCAGACCGCCCGCACGCCGTGTCCGCCGGGAGGCCATGATGACATCCGACGACGACGGAACCCCGTTCTTCATCGCACCGCACCGGTTCGACGCTTCCGGCGCACCCGACCAGCCGGTGCTGGACCGGCACCACGAGCCGGTGCCCGAGCCCGGTGAGCGGGTGCTCGCGCGGCACCGGCTGACCCTCGCGGGTCACCTGCTCGGTCCGGCCGTCGACCGGCGGCAGTGGCTGCTCACCCCGACCGCCTCGGTGACCGTCACCGACCGGCGGATCGTGCACGTCTGCGCCGACCTGCCCCCGACCCCGGTCGGCACCGGCCCCCGGCACCGGCGCTGGCTCCCGGCGGCCCGCCCGGCCAGCGGGCAGATCCGCTGGCAGTGGCCGTCCCGGTTGGAGCTGCGGCCGACCGCTCCGGACGGCACCGCCGACCTGCTGGTCGTCTGCGACGCGCTGCGGACCATCGCGCAGCCCGCCCTCGCCCTCGGCGGCCCGGCCCGGGAGGTCGCCGCGCTGGCCCGGCTGGTCCGGCGGACGGTAGCCGCGTTCCGGCTGGCCAACCCGACGGTCGTGGAGTTGTCAGCGGCCGAGCGGGACGTCCTGCTGCGCCGGGCCGGCACCGGCTCGGTGGTACGCGGCGTTCCGGTCACCCTGCCCGGGTCGCTGCCGGTGGAGTTCCTCAGCCGGGAGGACTACTACCACCCTCGGTCACGGTCCGGACCGGCCGGACGCCCGGCGGCGGGCCACCCCGGCCCGGCCTGCTGATCCGAGCCTCTCCACAGCGGAGCGACGCCGGCTGGCGGTCCCCTGCCCGTGCTCAGGCGGTGGTGGCTCCAGCGAGGCGGGCGGCCTCCAGGGCGGCGGCCTCCTCCAGGGTCGGGGCGGTACCGCCCAGGTGCTTCGGCAGCCACCAGGCGTCGTCCGGGCCGGACGGCTTGTCGGGGTACTCCCGCTGCGCCCGGTCGACCAGAGCGATGAGTCGAGCCTTCAGATCGGCGTTCATCTTCCCGGCGTACGCGTAGTCGGCCGGGTCGAGCGGCTCGCCGATCAGGATGGTGATCGGCACGTGCCGGCGGGTGAGCGTACGCGGGCGGCCCTTGGTCCAGAGCCGCTGGCCGCCCCAGACCGCGACCGGCAGGACGGGCACCCCGGCGTCCTTGGCCATCCGGACGGTGCCGCTCTTCAGGCTCTTCACGGTGAACGAACGGCTGATCGTCGCCTCCGGGAAGACGCCGACCACCTCGCCGCGCCGCA
Source organism: Micromonospora inyonensis (assembly GCF_900091415.1). Lineage (NCBI taxonomy): Bacteria > Bacillati > Actinomycetota > Actinomycetes > Micromonosporales > Micromonosporaceae > Micromonospora > Micromonospora inyonensis. Next base: position 45,244 of record NZ_FMHU01000001.1, read on the forward strand.
ACGCGTCGACCGCCTGGTTGTACGAGTCCACCCCGGCCTCCCGGTTCACCGAGATGTGCCGCATACCCCGCATCAGCGGGCCGGAGACCTTGTGCGTGAAGACCGACTCCTTGGCCATGAAGCGGACCAGCCGCTTCGACTCCTGCGCGCCGAGCCCGCAGAAGATGAAGTCGAGGTAGCTGACGTGGTTGGCGGCCATCACCGCTCCGCCGGTACGCGGCACGTGGTGCCCACCCTCCAGGGTGATGCGCAGGTCGAGGACCCGGAACATCGTCTTGGCGGCGGCGATCACGGGCGGGTACACGAGTTCCGGCATGCCGGCGAGATTACCCTGCCGGCCGCGTCCCGAAGCCTGACCGGACGGCAACGCACCCGGGCCGGTCCCGCTCAGTCCGGGTGGTGTTCCATCTTCAGGCGGCCCCGGGCGAAGGCGTCCACCCGGCCCCAGCGACCGGGAATGTCCAGCACCTCGATGCGGCCCACACCGACCGGCAGCCGGGGGTCGACCGCGAGGTGCCCCTCGTGCGGCTCGATGCCGAGCATGGTCCGGATCAGCAGCAGCGGAGCCCCGGTCGACCAGGCCTGCGGGGAGCAGGCGGTCGGATACTCCACCGGGAACTTCGTCAGGTCACGGTGGTAGCCGCCGAAGGCCTCCGGCAGCCGCCCGTCGAAGTAGCCGGAGGCGGCGATGATGCCGTCCGCGATCTGGGCCGCTTCCTCGGCGAAGCCGTACCGGCGCAGGCCCCAGGCGATGAACGAGTTGTCGAACGGCCAGATCGTGCCGTTGTGGTAGCCGATCGGGTTGTACCGGACCTCCCCCTCGGCGAGGGTGCGTACGCCCCAACCGGAGAAGAGCCGGGGGCCGACCAGGTGCTCCGCCACCTTCGCGGCACGGTCGGTGTCCACGATGCCGCTCCACAGCAGGTGCCCGATGTTGGAGCTGAGGGTGTCGACCTGCCGCCCCTCGGCGTCCAGGCCGATGGCGTAGTACTCGCCGTCCTCGACCCACCATTCGCGGTTGAAGCGTTCCTTCAGGTCGGCGGCCTCCCGTTCGAGCTGGTCGGCGTAGGCCGGATCGCCCCAGAACTCCCGCGCCAGCCGGGCGGCCCGCACCTTCGCGTCGTACGCGTACCCCTGCACCTCGCAGGTCGCCCGGGGGAAGCCGGGCAGCCGGCCGTCCCGGTAGGAGATGGAGTCCCAGGAGTCCTTCCAGCACTGGTTCTCCAGGCCGGTGTCGGTGTTACGGCGTTCGTACCAGATGTAGCCGTTGCCGACCAGGTCGGCGTGGTCGTCGATCCAGCGCAACGCGGCGCGGCTCTCCCGTTCCAGTTCCCGGACCAGCGCGGCGTCCCCGGTCCACCGCTCGTACTCGTCGAGGAGCACCACGAACAGCGGTGTGGCGTCCACCGAACCGTAGTAGGGCGAGTGCGGCTGTTCCTCGAACGCGGCGGACTCGCCGTACCGCATCTCGTGCAGGATCCGGCCCGGGTCCTCCTCCCGGAAGTCGTCGAACCGGCTGCCCTGGAGCGTGGCCAGGACCCGCAGCGTGGTCCGGGACAGCTCGGGGGCGAACGGCAACGCCTGGAGACAGGTCAGGATGCTGTCCCGGCCGAACATGGTCATGAACCAGGGCAGGCCGGCGGCGGGGATGGCCCCGGCCACGGAGAGCGGCCCGAACCGCAGCGCCGCCAGGTCGACCAGGCTCCGCTGGTACGTACGGCCCAGCGTCTCCCACTCGCAGTTCACCTTCGGTGCCCGGGCAATCCACTCCCGCAGGTCCTGCTGGAGCGCGAGCTGCCCGGTGCCGTGCACCCGCACGCCCATCGGCACGTGCCGGCCACCCGGGCCGACGATGGGTGTGTGCACCTCGATCCGCGTGCTCCACCGCTCGTTCGGTTCGAGCCGCACCGAGTACGCGAAGCCCCGGGCGTCGAAGCGGGCCGCCGCGGAGGACGTGATCACCGTCTCCCGGTTGAACCGCCCCCGGCGGTAGCCCAGCCGGAGCCGATCCGGCTCCACGTTCGTGTAGAACTCGCCCTTCTTGTTCAGGATCTCGTCCTTGACCTCGAAGAGGTCGGCGAAGTCCGCCGCCGCGTCGATCCGGATCTCCAGCTCCACCGGTTGCTCGTCGTGGTTGAGGATCGTCAGGTCCTCGCGGAAGCTCCCGCCGACGGCCCGTTCCCGGATGACCGACAGCTTCGCGTCGGTGTAGTGGGTGGCCGCCCCGGGCACCAGGAAGAAGCGCGCCTCGTAGTACTGGAGGTCGTCGTAGGAGAGCGGGTTGAGACGTTCCCCGTTGACGGTCAGCACCCAGGTGGAGAGGAAACGCGTGTCGTTGGCGAACAGTCCGGTGGGCTCGGTCGGCGTCGCCTCGATGTCACCGGTGTCCTCGCAGACCACGAAGGTGTTCCCGTCGAGGATGCGGACCATGTTGTTCTGTGCCATCAGGACGCCTCCTTCGCCACGACCCGCTGCGGCCCCCGGGAGTCCGGCGGGCCGGGGAAGATCCGCTCCACCGGCACCATCAGACGGGGGTCGCCGGAGACGGTGACGTCGCCGCGCAACACCGCCGCGATCCCGTGTTCCCGACCGGCGGTGAGGTCCTCGAAGAGGACCGGGTCGGTCCCGATGACCGTGTCCGCCTCCCGGTCCTCCTGGTGCACCCGCAACCGTCCCCGGTCGATGGTCAGCAGCCAGTGCGTCGTCTGCGCCCCTTCGTGCAGGTCGAAGCGGACCGTCCCGGACGTCTTCTCCAGCAACGGCTCGAATCCCCGCCCGTTGAGTTCCTCGAAGAACCGCGTGATCGCGTCCGCCATCCGGTCGTTCCTCCCCGTCGTTCCCGTCCGTCCTCCGGCGGCGATCCGGCTCCGCCGCCGGAGCAGGGTCCCCGCCGGGAGGCACGGCAACCTCACCCGGATCGGGTGAGCGACGCGCCCCGGCACACGGACGCGCCGGTCCCCGTGGCGGGAACCGGCGCGCCGTGGTGCCGACCGGACCGACGTCGGCGGACGGTGGTCCGGGTCGTCCGTGGGTCGGTTCGTCCGGGTCGTCCGTAGGTCGGTTCGTCCGGGTCGTCCGTAGGGTCAGTTGTTCGGGTCGTCGGCGCTGATGTCGGCCAGCACGGACTGCGGTTCGCGCTCCACCGCGAGGTCCCCGATGGAGATCAGGCCGACCAACCGCCCGTCGTCCATCACCGGCAGCCGACGTACGGCGTACGTGCGCATCAGGTCGGCGGCGGCCACCGCGTCGTCGTACTGGCTGACCGTGACCAGGCCGGTGCTGCTGATCTCGCGCAGGGTGGTGCGGTCCGGGTCCCGCTGCGCGGCCACCCCCCGTACGGCGATGTCCCGGTCCGTGACGATGCCGACCACGTCGTCGCCGTCGGTCACCACCACGTCCCCGATGGCGCTGTCGCGCATCTCCTGGGCCGCCGCGGTGAGCGTGTCGTTGGCGTCCATGGTCACCAGACGGGTGGTCATGAATTCTCCGACGGTAGTCATGGGGCTCCCTTCTCGGTGTCGGCCCGCCGTCTACCCGTCGCCTGCGCGGGGTAACGCCGGCCTGCTCCCCACCGCCCACCCGTGACCACCCCCGACTGCCGCAGGCCGGGGCGGGATACGACCCCGCTCAGTCCCCGGCGGGGATGCCGACGACCCGCTCGACGCGCAGCCGCAGCACCATCCGGCCCTGCTGGACCATGGCCCGCCGGTAGTCGTCCCAGTCCGGGTGCTCGCCGCGCACCGCACGGTAGAGCCCAACCAGTTCCTCGACCACCTCGTCGTGCGGATCGGTGGCCACCGGGGTCAACTCGCCCCGGACCTGGGCCGCGGTGTACGTCCAGCCGTCCCCGCTACTGACGTGGAAGCTGGCCCGGGGATCGCGGCGCAGGTTGGCCGTCTTGGCCCGGCTCCCGGTCACCGAGACCCGGATCAGGCGCTCCTCCCGGTCGAAGCTGTACACCACGGTGGACTGCTGGGGACTGCCGTCCCGCCGGATCGTGGCCAGCACCCCCAGCGAGTGGGTGGCGATGATGTCGATCAGCTTCTCCTCGCGCTCGGCGTCCGTCACGGATTCCTCCAACGTCGGGTCGGCCCGGTTACCGTCTGCGCCTCCGCCTCGTCGGTAGGAGGGGCCCCTTGTTACCGCTTTCTGCGCAGGAGGGGGCCCCTGCAACCACATGGCGCAGCCACGCACCCCATCCAACACGATCGACCTCGTGCACCGCCGGAGGCGAGCCGACCCGGTTGCGCGCGTGGCCACCCACCTTCGACGGTGGATGGCCACGTGACGGTTGGACCGGTTCGGCGACGGTCGCGACGGACTCGGGCGGTGGGGCCCGCCGGGCAGGCAGGTCAGCGGCTCTCGGCGGCGACCAGCTCGGCGATCTGGACGGCGTTGAGCGCGGCGCCCTTGCGCAGGTTGTCGTTAGAGCAGAAGAACGACAGCCCGTGCTCGACGGTCTCGTCGGCGCGGATCCGGCCCACGTACGTCGGGTCCTGCCCAGCGGCCCGCAGCGGGGTCGGTACGTCGACGAGCGCCACGCCCGGGGCGTCGGCGAGCAGCTCACGGGCGCGCTGCGGGGTGATCGGCCGGGCGAAGCGCGCGTGGATCTGCAACGAGTGGCCGGTGAAGACGGGCACCCGGACGCAGGTGCCGGCGACCTTCAGCCCCGGGATCTCCAGGATCTTGCGGCTCTCGTTGCGCAGCTTCTGTTCCTCGTCGGTCTCGCCGGACCCGTCGTCGACGAGTGACCCGGCGAGCGGGAGCACGTTGAAGGCGATCGGTTCGGCGAAGGAACGCGGCGCGGGGAACTCGACGGCGCTGCCGTCGTGGGTCAACCCGGTCGCCTCACCGGCCACCTTGCGGACCTGCTCGTCGAGTTCCGCAACGCCGGCCAGGCCCGCGCCGGAGACCGCCTGGTAGGTGGCGACCACCAGGCTGGTCAGCTCGGCCTCGGCGTGCAGCGGACGCAACACCGGCATGGCGGCCATCGTGGTGCAGTTGGGGTTGGCGATGATGCCCTTCGGACGGACGGTGGCAGCGTGCGGGTTGACCTCCGCCACGACCAGCGGGACGTCCGGGTCCATCCGGTACGCGGAGGAGTTGTCGATCACCACGGCGCCGGCTGCGGCGACCCGGGGAGCGAGTTCCTTCGACGTGCCCTTACCGGCCGAGAAGAGCGCGACGTCCAGTCCCCGGTAGTCGGCGGTGGCCGCGTCCTCGACGGTGATCTCGCCGTCGCCCCAGGGCAGGGTCCGCCCCGCCGACCGGGCCGAGGCGAAGAGCCGCAGCTCGTCCACCGGGAAACGTCGCTCCGCCAACACCTGCCGCATGACGCCACCGACCTGGCCGGTGGCCCCCACAATGCCGATCCTCATGTCCGCGAGGCTACCCACGCCGGGGTCCGGACCGGGAGCGCTTTCCCACGGCCCGGACCCCGGACGACGCACGTCACACCGCCTGGTCGACGCCTCAGAGCGTGGCGTCGACCACCTCGCCGAGGCCGGTGGCCACCAGCTCGTCCCGGATGATCGCCGCGTCGCCCTCGACCACGAGAGTCAACGCCTCCGGGTGCAGGTGCGCGGCGGCCGCCGCGGAGACCTGCTCGACGTCGGCGGAGAGCAACGACTCCCGCAGCCGGGCGTGGTAGTCGTCGGGCAGCCCGTGCACCACCAGGGTGGTCAGCGCCGAGGCGATCGCCCGGGGGGACTGCAACTCGACCGAGAGCTGCCCCGCCCGCCAGGAACGGGCCACCGCCAGCTCCTCCTCGGTGACCCCGGTGAGCCGGGTCCGGGTGATTTCCCCCACCGTCTCCACCAGTGCCGGAGCGGTGACCGCGGTCTGCACTCCCGAGGCGACCGCGAACCGGCCGAACCGGCGGGAGGTGGCGAAGTCGCCCCGGATGCCGTACGTGTAGCCGTGCACCTCGCGGATCAGGTGGTTGAGCCGGGAGGTGAAGGCGCCACCGAGGACCGTCCCGGCGAGGGTCGTCGGCACGTGGTCCGGGTGCGCCCGGTGCGGGGAGGGGTGGCCGAGCCGCAGCGTCGACTGCACCGACCCGGGGCGGTCGACCAGCAGGATGCGCCGGCCCGCCCGCACGGTCACCGGGAGCGGTCCCTCCTGCGGGGCCGGGCCGCCGCCGGCACCGGCGAAGGCCGCCGCGCCGAGCGCGTCCAGGTCGATCCGCTCCAGGTCACCGGCGACGACCAGGGTGCCCGGCCGGAGGAACCACTCGGAGTGGAAGACCCGGACGTCGTCCACCTCCAGCCCGGCCACCGACCCCGGGTCCCCGTACATCGGGCGGCCGTGCCGGGTGTCCACGCCGTACAGGTCGGCGCGGAGCACCGCGTCGGCGCGCGGGCCCGGGTTCGCCCAGTCCATCCGCAGCGCGGTGGCCTCGTCGTCGCGGACCCGCAGGATGTCGGCCGGGTCGAGGCGCGGGGTGCGCACCGCCTCGGCGAGCAGCTCCACGGCGGCGCTCAGCCGGTCCACCGGGACCTGCACGCTGACCTGGAAGGAGTCCCAGTCCAGCCCGATCACCAGCTCGGTGCCGAGCGCCTCGATGGCCAACGCGTACGCGGTGGCGTCCCGCTGCGCCGTGCCCTCCTCGACCGCCTTGGCGAGGACGCCGCCGAGCCCTTCCCGGCCAAGCGGTTCCCGACCGGCCCCGGCGTCGAGCAGCAGCAGCGCCACGGCCAGGTTCTGTCCGGGCAGGTGCGCGGCCACGACCTCCCCGCCGGCCACCGTCCGGCGGGTCACCGTCGGGAACCGGTACGGGCGGGCGACGCCCGGACCGGGACGTTCGGCGATCAGGCTCATCGGGGCTTCCTTCCGTTCACGACTGCGGGCCGGCGGGTGGCTGCGGAGACGGGGCTCACGCGCCCTCCTTCGGCAGGTAGCGCAGGACCGCCCGGTCCCGTGGCGCGAGCACCTCGGCGGCGACCTCGGCGATCTGCTCCGCGGTGACCGCGAGCCAGGCCGGCAGCCGGTCGGCGGCACGGGCCGGGTCACCGAACTGGGTGGCGTACCGGCTGAGCGTGTCGGCGCGGCCGTCCACGGTGGACATCTGCCGCCACCAGGCCGTGGTGAGCAGCGCCTTGGCCCGGTCCAGCTCGGTGCCGGTGACCGGGACGGTGGCCAGCTCGTCGACCACCTCGGCCAGCCCGGCCTCCAGCCGCTCGGCGGTCACGCCGGGGCGGGCGGTGGCGGTGGCGATCAGCGGGGCCGGCGCGTGCGCCAGGTCTACCCCGTACGCGCCCACCAGGTCGGGCTGGGCGATCCGCTCCCCGTCGGCCAGGCGCTGGTAGAGGCGGCTGCCCCGACCGCTGCCGAGCACGGTGGCGAGGACGGTCACCACGTCGTACCCGGGGCTGCCGGACGGGTGGGTACGGTGCGCGAGGTACACCCGGGGCGCGGGAACGTCGGCGGTGACCGTCTCCCGGACCGGCTCCCCGGTCGCGGCGACCGTGTGGCCGTCCGGCGCGGGCGGGATGTCGGCGCGCGGCGGGATCGGCCCGAAGTACCGCTCGGCGAGCGCGACGACCTCCTCGACGCGGGCGTCGCCGACCACCGTCAGCACGGCGTTGTTCGGCGCGTAGTAGGTGCGATGGAAGTCCTGGAAGGTGGCCAGGTCGGCGGCGTTCAGGTCGGCCATCGAGCCGATCGTGGCGTGGTGGTACGGGTGCCCCGGCGGGTAGAGCATGGGCAGCAGCCGCAGCCACGCGTCGCCGTACGGGACGTTCTCGTAGCGCTGCCGTCGCTCGTTCTTCACCACGTCGCGCTGGTTGTCCAGCGTCTCCTGGGTCAGCGCCGGCACCAGGCCGCCCATCCGGTCGGCCTCCAGCCAGAACGCGAGTTCCAGGTGCTCGGCGGGGACGGTCTCGAAGTAGTTGGTGCGGTCCGGGTTGGTGGTGGCGTTGAGCGAACCACCGGCGCCCTGGATCAGCTTCATGTGCTCGGTCTTGGCCACGTTCACCGAGCCCTCGAACATCAGGTGTTCGAAGAGGTGGGCGAACCCGGTCTGGCCCGCCGGCTCGTGCCGGGAGCCGACGTCGTACCAGAGGTTCACCGCGACCGCCGGGGCGGTGCGGTCCTCGCTCACCACCACACGCAGGCCGTTGTCCAGTCGGGTCGTCTCGATCGGCCAGGGGTAACCGCTCTCGGGCATGGCACGACGCTATCCGATCACCTCGCCCGGCAGGTGGCCCCCGGCGTCCCTGGCGCGCCACGACCCGACACGTGGCGCGCATCGATCGGGCCCCGCTGGGTACCGCCACGGTCATGTCCGTCCTGTCCGCCGCCGAACGCCTGGCCGCCGCCCTCGCCCGCTGGCGGGGCGCCCGCCTGCTGCATCCCGCCGGTCGCACCTTCTCCGGGAAGGTGACGATCGGGGGTGCGGTCGCTCCGGTCAGCGGGGTGGCGCTGCTGGACCGGCCGGGTCGGTATCCCGCGACGATCCGGTTCTCCCGGGGGGTGCCCACCCCGGCGGGCTGGCCGGACGTGCTCGGCCTGGCGGTACGGATCCACCTCGGGGCGGACCGGCAGCCGTTCGACCTGCTGGTGAGTTCGAGTGGCACCGCGCCGGTGCTCCGGCAGCTTCCGCTGCCCCGGCGGCGTGTCGTCGGCGGGTACAGCACGATCATGCCGTACCGGTCCGGCCGGGGACGGCTCTGGCTGGGCGTACTGCCCGACCGGAGTGCGGTGGACCTGGGGCGTGGCCTCGACGAGGTGGCTGCCGCGACCCGGCGGGACACCCCGCGCCTGGTGCTCGCGGTCGCGTCCGCCGTCGGGCCGTGGCGGCCGTTCGGGGTGGTGTGCGTCGATGAGCCGCTGGACTGCGCGACCGACGCCGCGCTCGCCTTCGACCCGGTCGGGAACCTGCCGGCGGGCCTGTGGGCGGCGGCCGGGCCGGTCGCCCGGCTGCGGGACCGGACCTACCGGGGCTCACGCCGGGCCCGGGGCGCCTCCGCCCGGTCCGCCGGCCCCGCCGCCGCGTCGGCCGTACAGTCCGGCGGCTCGACGGATCAGTCCGGCGGCTCGACCGCGACCACCGTCTGATCCGACGTACGCCGTTCCAGCACGGTGTCGGGGGCGGCGTTCCGGTCCGCCTCCCGGAGATCCGACTCGGCAAGGATCGCCTCCGCCTGCGCCTCCGGGTCGTCGCTGCCGGCCGCCCGCTCCTCGGGCAGCAGGTGGTGGGCGCGGGACGCCACCCGGTCCTGATCGCTCAGTTGGTCACTCATGGCCGCCCTGGTACCCCGTCGACCGCTCCGCTACGCCGCCCGCGCCACACCTCGTGACATCGATCAGGATGCTCGCCCGCGACCAGGCGCACCGACCCCGGCTGACCTGCCGCCGGAGAGCCAACACCCACGGGACGACGGCCCCACCCATACGGCGCCGGGCTGCATTCCTAAACTATGGGACGCCGGGAAATTTTCTCCCCACCTCATCAAGGCGAGGCACGGAGGCCGTACCGAAGGCGGATATCCCAGAGTGCGAGAGATCGAGCAATCGACGATGATCATCGCGTCTGGTGTCGTCACCGACGTCTGGATGAGCTTTCGGCGTCCCGGTCGGGTAGGCTGGCCGCCGTGACTCGCTCGTATCGATGGTTTAGCCAGCCGGCTGCGGAGCCGGTGACGCGACCATGAGCTGACGTCACCACTCTCCGAGCCGGCCAGGCGGGGGATCAGGCGATCTCCCTGCCTTCTTGCCTACGAGCAGCCGGCTCGGTCTCGGGCGCCGGCCCCGGGAGTGGCCGGCGGAAGGGAACCACCGTGGCGACCACGGACAACCATCCCGTCATCGATCAACGGATCGAACGAATCGTGCCGTTGACCACCCCGGCGCTGCTCCTCCACGAACTGCCTCTGGACGCCACCCTCACCTCGGCCGTGATCGCCGGACGACGGTCGGTCAGCCGGGTGCTGGACCGCGCCGACGACCGGCTGCTGGTCGTGGTCGGCCCGTGCTCGGTGCACGACCCGGTCGCCGCCCTGGAGTACGCCCACCTGCTCCGCGAGGCGGCCGAGCGGCACACCGACGACCTGCTGGTGGTCATGCGCGTCTACTTCGAGAAGCCGCGCTCCACGGTCGGCTGGAAGGGGCTGATCAACGACCCCGGCCTGGACGGTTCCGGTGACGTCAACAAGGGGCTGCGGCTCGCCCGCGCGCTCCTGCTCGACGTGCTCCGGCTCGGCCTCCCGGTGGGCTGCGAGTTCCTCGACCCGATCACCCCGCAGTACATCGCCGACACGGTGGCCTGGGGTGCGATCGGCGCGCGCACGGTGGAGAGCCAGGTGCACCGGCAGCTCGCCTCCGGCCTGTCCATGCCGATCGGCATGAAGAACCGGCCGGACGGCAGCATCGGCACGGCCGTGGACGCGATCCGCGCCGCCGGGGTGCCGCACGTCTTCCCGGGCATCGACGTCTCCGGCACGCCGGCCATCCTGCACACCCGGGGCAACGCCGACGGGCACCTGGTGCTGCGTGGTGGCAGGGGTGTGCCCAACTACGACGCCGACTCGGTGGCCGGCGCACTGGCCCGACTCCGCGCGGCGAACCTGCCGGAGCGGGTGGTCATCGACGCCAGCCACGACAACAGCGGCAAGGACCACCGCCGCCAGCCGGTGGTCGCGGCGGACGTGGCCGAGCAGCTCGCCGCCGGCCAGCGCGGCATCGTCGGGATCATGCTGGAGTCGTTCCTGAAGTCGGGGCGGCAGGACCTCAACCCGACCCGGGACCTGACCTACGGCCAGTCGATCACCGACGCGTGCATCGGCTGGCAGGACACCGCCGAGGTGCTGGAGACCCTGGCCACTGCCGTCCGCGCCCGTCGCACCCAGGCCGCGCAGAATCCGCCCACTCCCACCGCCGGCCGCCTCCCCTCCCCCGCCTGAACCGACGGTGGGGTGGGGAAGCACAGCGCCGCCCCGGGCGGGGCCCGGGGCGGCGCTGGTGTCGGTGTGCAGGTCGCCTCTCGGCGAGTGGCGCGACGCGGCTCCAGCCGAACGGCATTCCGCGAAGGCTTGTTAGGTGAGGCCCGGGGACACTGGTCACACCGACACCGTGGTCAACGGGTCGGACAGCTCCGGTGTTCCGGACGACGGCGTGGTCTGGGTCACACCGTCTGGTCGGTGTCGACGGTCCCCGCCGCAGGCGACCTGCCCGCAGCAACGCGACGGCGCGCGGGGCGGCGCGACGTTTGACCGATTCCGGCACGGGTAGGTGATCACCGTGACCGACGAACCAGCCAGCCGGATGATCGACGACCTGCTCGACGACATCTACCACGGGCAGGAACGGATCAGCCAGGCCGAAATCCACCGCCGGGCGGTCGCCGCCGAACTCCCCGCGGCCGTGCTGACCCGCATCTCGGCCCTGCCACAGGGCGAGTACGCGATGGACGAGGTCGCCGACCTGATCGGTGGCTCGGGGGTCTGAGGCGCGGGACGCGACCGACCACGGAGAGGACAGCGACCATGACCGATCGCGACGACAAGCAGGAGCGGATGCCCGCTCTCGGCCAGCCCGCCGAGGGCCTGGACAGCACCCCGGAGCCCGACTTCGCCAACGAGCACGACCGTACCGCCGTCGACCGGGACATCATCACCGGTGAGGACAAGGAGGAACGGGAGCCGGAGTCGCCTACCGGCTGGTCCGGTATGCAGCGCTGACCCGGGTACGCGAGAACGGGGCCGTCGGGCCCCGTTCTGCGTCGTCCGGCCCGCACGCGTCCCGACGTCGCTCGCCCCGCGTCCTGCCGCATCCGCCCCGGACCCACGCCGGCGTCGGGTCGGCCCCTCGCCGCACTTCGGTCGCTCGCCGGCGGTGCCGGCTCAGTCGTCCCGTCCGCCGCCTTCGGCCGCCTGCTGCGAGACCGCGTACGCCATCTGGAGAAAGTCCGAGGCGGCGACCGCGGTCAACGCGGTGGCGACCAGTCGGGTCAGCCGGGGCGCGAGCACGAGCCCGCCGGTGAGTCCGGTGGCCACCCACACCGCCAGGCAGAACGGGCAGCTCAGCAGCTCGCCGATCGCGTGCCGGGTCGAGCTGCCGGAGTCGCGGACCTGCTCCATCACCTCGCCGCTGCCACTCGGCCGGTCGTAGCGGGTGAACGGGGCCCGCAGCGGGCTGGTCACCGCGTCCTTGGAGAGCAGCCGACTCAACTTGTGGGTGGCGATGCTCAGCAGCACCACGTCGGCCGGCGCGGGCCGCTCCGGCACCGGTCGCCCGGTGGCCCTGACCAGGGCGGCGAGCGCCCCGGCGACCCCGGCGTAGGTGCCCATCGCCACCAGGTAACCGCCCAGCGGCCGGTGTTCGTCCGGCGCGTACGCCCGGCGCAGCCGTGCCACCCTGTCCTTCAGGCCGCTCTGCGTCACCTGCGTCTCTCCTTGCCTCGCTACCAACGGGCGGCGGTCCACGTCCCGGCGGGGTCAGCCGGCGGTCAGGTTCTCGGCCACCTCGCGGGCGAGGTTGGCCAGGGTCTGGTCGGCCAGCGCGTCGGTGTCCTGTTCCCCGGACCCACCGGTCAGGTCGAGCCGGACCCGGGCACCACCGGCGTCAGCCGGCTCGACCTGGATCTCGGCCGACCATCCCGGGCCGGAGCTGCTGCTCCACCGGGCACGTAGCCCGTCCGGCTCGACCTGCGGTCGCTCGGCGCCGTCGGTGCGCAGCGGCTCCGGCAGCCACGCCGTGGCCCGGTCAGGGTCCGTGGCGGTGCTGAAGACCACCTCGGGCGGGGCGGACATACCCCGCTCGACACGTGTCGTCATCAGGCGTCCCGCAGCCGGCTCGGGTCGACCTCGCGGCCGGGGTGACGCGCCAGGTACTCCGTCTCCAGTTCGGCGGTACGCCGCAGATGGGTGGCGAGCGCGGAGTCCGCCGCGTGCCGCAGGGTGTCCAGTCGGGTGCGGTGCAGACTGTGCATCTCGCGGATCAGGTCCTCGTCACCCAGTTCGGCGGGATCGACCCCGAGCAGCTCGGCGTCGGGGCCCGCGTCGGTGGCGGTCATGTCGTGCAGGTGGTCGCCGTCCCACTCCGGAAGCCGCTGCTCCGGGCTGGCGTCGGCCGCGGCGTGCCGCGGGAACCCGTCCTGTCGTACCGATCCGGTCATCGTCGCCCCCCTGATCTCGTTTGGGCTGGCATCTAGACGGATGCCCACACCGGAGGGCACCAAACCACCCACTCCGGCGCGGGGCTACGACGTCGCGTCGGAGACGCCGGGTCGGCCCGGTACCCTCGGTGCCATGAAGCGGCTCTGGACACCGGCGTGGGTTCTCCGCCACGTGGCCATGGTCGTGCTGGTCGTCGGCTTCTGCGCGCTGGGCTGGTGGCAGATCAGCCGGGCCGCCGCCGGTAACACGCTGAGCTGGGCGTACGCGGTGGAATGGCCGATCTTCGCAGCCTTCGTGGTCTTCGTGTGGTGGCGGGAGGTCCGGCACACCCTGCGCGGGGAACCGGCTACGGACGACCCACCCGCGGGGACGCCCCCGTCGGACCGGCCGGTGGCCCCGCTGGCGTCGACCCCGGGTACCGGCGCGGCGGCAACCGCCGCGCCGCCGACCGGGACGCCCGACACCCCGGTGGTACGCCGCCCGGTGCGGGTCGTGCGGGCGACCGTCCCGGCCGGTGACGGTGAGGACGCCGACCTGACCGAGTACAACCGCTACCTGACATGGTTGAACGCCAACCCGGGCGCGCGACCCGGTGACTACCCCGGCTGAGCCGGGGCGGAAGGACAGAAGACCGTGGGTGCAGCCCTTACCCGGTACCGCGTGATCGCCTGGATCGTGGGCGTGGTGCTGATCCTGCTCGTGGTGATCGGTATGCCGCTGAAGTACGGCTTCGACGACCCGATCGTGGTCGAGACGATCGGTCCGGCGCACGGCTTCCTCTACATGGTCTACCTGGCCGCCGCGTTCGACCTGGCCCGTCGGGCGGACTGGTCGCTGAAGCGGATGGCGTTGGTGATGCTCGCCGGCACCGTGCCGTTCGTCTCCTTCTACGCCGAGCGGCGGGTCAGCCGCTGGATGACCGCAGCCCCGCGCAGCCCGCAGCCGGCTGACCTCCCCCTCGCGCGGTAGCACCTTCCCCTGGCGCGGACAGCACCCTCCTCGCGCCTCCTCAGCCTCCTCGCGGTAACAGCCTCCTCGCGCCTCCTCGCGCGGTAGCAGGGGTCCCTTGTTACTCATTTTTGAGTAACAAGGGACCCCTGCTACCAGCCCAGCCCAGCACGGCACGGCGTGGCGCGGGCGGTTCCGGCCGGTACGTGGCTGTGCCACCCCTGCCGTGGCGCGGCGAACCGGTTAGGTTGGGACGCCGGGCCGGGGTGATCGTCCACGGACGAACCCCGGGCCGACGCCGCCGGACGTCCGGCGGCCTGTCCCAGGAGAGGAGTCCGCCACTCGTGTCGTCGTCGCTTCGGATCCTGCTGCGCTCACTGGTGATCGGTGGTCTGATCGCCGTCCTGCTCGCCCCGGCCTCGGTGGTGCGGGCGGAGCCGACACCGGCCGAGTTGACCCGACGGATCGACCGTGTCTCGACCGAGCTGGAACGGGTCGTCGAGTCCTGGAACAAGCTCAACGAGGACATCAAGGCCAACCGGGCGGCGGTGGCGAAGCTGACGGCCAGGATCGGGCCGTTGGAGCGGCAGGTGGCGCAGGGCCGCTCCGACGTGGACCGGTATGCGGTGACCGCGTACAAGACCGGCGGGCTGGGCACCGCCGAGGTGCTGTTGCGCACCGGTGACCGGTCCGCCCTGCTCACCCGGCTGGGCACCCTCGACCAGGTCACCCGACGCCGGGAGCAGCAGGTCGCCGGCCTCGGCGCGGACCGCCGCAAGCTGGTCGACGCCAAGACGAAGCTGGAGGCCACCCTGGCCCGGCAGGCCGCCCAGTCGCGGGAGCTGGCCGCCGGGAAGAAGCGGATCGAGCGTGACCTGAGCCGCCTCTACGAGCTGCGCCGGCAGGCGTACGGGGCGGCCACGGAGAAGCCCACCCGCCCGGCCACCCGGCCGAAGTCGCCGTCCGTCTCCGGCCGGGCCGGCATCGCCGTCCGCTACGCCTACGGCGCGCTCGGCAAGCCGTACCGGTGGGGTGCCGAGGGCCCGAACGGATACGACTGTTCCGGGCTGACCCTGGCCGCGTGGCGGGCGGCCGGGAAGTCCCTGCCGCACAACGCGGCGATGCAGTGGAGAGCCACCGCTCGGGTCGGCCGCGCCGACCTGCGCCCCGGTGACCTCGTCTTCTACCGAGGGCTCGGGCACGTGGCGCTCTACGTCGGGGGCGGGAAGGTGATCCACGCCCCGACCTTCGGCCGCAACGTCGAGATCCGGGACGTCGACCTGATGCCCCCGTACGGATACGGCCGGGTGCGCTGAGCGTCCCCGCCCCGGTACGCCGTACGGCCGGCGTCCGCCTTCCGGACGCCGGCCGTACGCCGTCGTTGCGGTGCCCGCCGCTCGGGCGTCGGAGGTCAGGCCGCCCGCAGCCCCTCCGCCCGGGCCAGCTCACGCAGCCGGCCGAGCGCCTGGATCTCCAGCTGCCGGATCCGCTCCCGGGAGAGCGAGAAGCGCGACGCGACCTCGGTCAGTGAGTGCTCCCGCCCGTCCTCCAGGCCGTACCGGGCCCGCATGATGCCGGCGGACCGGTCGTCGAGGTGGTTGAGCAGGCCCTCGATGCGCTGCCGCTCCAGGCCGGTGAGGACGATCTCCTCCGGCGAGGGGGCGTCGCTGTCGGCCACCAGGTCACCCAGGTTGGTGTCGCCGTCGTCCCCGACGGGGGTGTCCAACGAGACGGTGTCCTGCGACCAGCGGATCAGCTCGTTGACCCGCTCGACGGTGACGCCGAGCGCGTTCGCGACCTGCTCCGGATCCGGGTCGCTACCCAGTTCGCGGGTGAGCTGACGGGCCACGTTGCGCATCCGGTTGACGTCCTCGACCAGGTGCACCGGCAGCCGTACGGTGCGCTCCTGCTGGGCGATCGCCCGGCTGATCGCCTGACGGATCCACCAGGTCGCGTAGGTCGAGAACTTGTAGCCCCGCTCGTAGTCGAACTTCTCGACCGCGCGGACCAGACCGGTGTTGCCCTCCTGGATCAGGTCCAGCATGGGCATCCCGGAGCGGACGTAGCGGCGGGCGATCGACACGACCAGCCGCAGGTTCGCCCGGATGAACAGGTCCTTGGCCCGCTCTCCCTCGACGACCAGCCGCTCCAACTCGTCCCGGTCGACGCCCTCGGGGACCAGATCCTCGCCGAGCAGGTGCTCGGCGTAGAGGCCCGCCTCGATCGCCTTGGAGAGTTCGACCTCACGGGCGGCGTCCAGCAGCGGCGTCCGGGAGATCTCGTGAAGGTAGACACCGACCAGGTCGCGCTCCTCGGCAACCTCGTCGGTTCGCATGCCGATGTTCTTGTCCACGTTGCCCACGGTCCCCTCGCTCGCGCCGGTCGCCCGGTTCCTTGCCATCCCCACGTCCATCAGCCCTCCCCCGTAATCTCCGCTGTGCCCACCGGTGCTGACACCTACACAACAGATGGGACGCGTCGGGGATTCCATGTCATGAGTCGAAACTGTCACGAATGCCTGAGTGCTAGCTGAAAGCACGGTTGGCGTTTGCTGTCAGCACCCCCGCCGGATGGTCGTCGGCGGGCACGGTGCGGGGCGGCGCGGCGGTCGGGCGCTCCCCCGTCATGGCACCATCGGGCACCCGTCCCGCACAGCGACGCACGTCACCGCTGAGCTGCGATTCCGGTCACTATGACAGAACGCACGGGCGGAGCGGTCGGTTCATCCACACCCGGATGAATACCCCGGCCCCGCGTGAAGTATCCGCCCGCACCGTCGCGGGGCGGGCGGCCCGGTAGCGAGTGGGGCGGGCAGCTCCCCAGGTGGCGAGGGAGCGAGCAGCCTCAGGTAGCGAGCAGGGCGATCGCGCCGCGTACCTGGTCGCCCGAGCGGGCGAGCGCGGCCCGCGCCTTCGTCACGTCGGCACCGGAGACCAGGGAGACCAGGGCGGTCTTCAGGTCGCCGTCGGCCGCGTTCAGCGCCTGCCGGCAGAGTTCCTCGCTGCACCCGGTCGCCTCGACCAGGATCGTGATCATCCGACCCCGGAGCTTGGCGTTGGTGGCCACCACGTCGATCATGAGGTTCGAGTAGACCCGGCCGAGCCGGACCATGACGGCGGTGGAGAAGGCGTTGAGCACCAGCTTCTGCGCGGTGCCCGCCTTCATCCGGGTCGAGCCGGTCACCACCTCGGGGCCGGTGTCGACCCCGATGAAGACGTCCACGTCCCGGGCGGCGTCGGCATCCGGATTGGCGCAGAGCAGCACCGTCGCGGCCTGCCGGGCCCGGGACGCGGCCAGCGCCCCGAGAACGTACGGCGTACGTCCGCTGGCGGCCAGGCCGACCACGACGTCACCGGCGGCCACGCACTCGGTCGCCTCGGCGGACCCGAGCCGGTGGTTGTCCTCGGCGTCCTCGACCGCCTGCCACATCGCGTCCTGCCCGCCCGCCAGGTGGGCGCAGAACCAGTGCCGCGGGGAGTTGAAGGTGGGGATGAGCTCGACCGCGTCGAGGGCGCCGAGGCGACCGGAGGTGCCCGCACCGAAGTAGTGCACCCGCCGTCCCGTCCGCAGCGCCGTCACGGCGAGGTCGACGGCAGCGGCGATCTCGTCGAGCACCTCGGCCACGGCCGCCGGTGCCCGCCGGTCCGCCTCGTTGATGACCGTGAGCATGTCCCGGGTGGGCATCAGGTCGAGGTCGGCGCTGAGCGGGTTACGCCGTTCGGTCGGCGCACCCACCCGGACCACCGGACGGACCTCGGACGGCACTTGGTCGGTGGTCATGCCTTCCTCCGGGTGGAGCCGACCCGGTGGGACTTGACGGCGTCGGCGGTGACCTCCAGGGCCTTCCGGGCCCGGGCACGGTTGCGGGCGGCGACCCCGACGAAGAGGCAGTCGACCACGGTGAGCTGGGCGAGGCGGCTGGCCATCGCCCCGGAGCGGTACGTCGTCTCACGGGCCGCCGTGGTGAGGACGAAGTCCGCGTCCTCGGTGATCGGCGACCGGGGGTAGTTGGTCAGGGCGACGGTGAGGGCACCCTGGGCGCGCGCCTGTTCCAGCACCTCGATCACGTCGGAGGTCGTCCCGGTGTGGGAGATGCCCACCGCCACGTCACCCCGGCCGAGCAGGGCGGCCGAGGTGAGCGCGGTGTGCACGTCGGGGAAGTAGAAGGCGGTGCGACCGATACGGTGGAGCTTCTGCTGGAAGTCCGAGGCGACGAATCCGCTGGCCCCGGCACCGTAGATGTCGATCCGGCCGGCGTGGGAGATCGCCTCCACCACCTGCTCGCAGACGGCCGGGTCGAGCTGCTCGGCCGTCTCCTCGACGGCGCGGGCGTCGTTGAACGCGATGGTGGCGATGATCTGGGCGAGGTCGGCTCCGGGCGGGATGTCACCCCCGACGACCCGTGCGTCCAGTGGCTCGACCCGGCGTGCCGCCTCGGCGGCGAGTCGGATCCGCAGCTGCGGGTAACCGTTCATGCCGACCGAGCGACAGAACCGGATGACCGTCGCCTCCGATGTCTCGGCGGCGGTGGCGAGGTCGGTGATGGTCCGGCGCGCGGCGTCGGCCGGGTCGGCGACGACCAGGCGGGCGACCCGCTGCTCGGCCGGCGAGAGCGAGGGCAGCAGGCCGCTGATGTGGACGATCAGGCCACCGGGCTCGTGGCTCTGGCCCACGGGGCCGCCCGGCCCGCTTCTCGCTGATCCGCCGGGCTCGTTCCTCGCGGAAATCTTCGGACTCTTCGCCACGGATGAAACTTACTTTCATCAGGCGTAGGCGTCAACCACGATCCGGCTTGTCGGGAAAACTCGTGCCGAGTGGTCACCGCCGACCGTCAGCGTGCCACTCCCGTAGAACGGCCGCCTCGGCCGCCGGGTCGAGTCCACCCTGCCGGACGGCCCCGGGCTCGGCGTCCATCCAGGCCAGGGTCCTCCGGGCGCTCTCCGCCACCGGACGGGTGACCAGTCCGGCCGCGAGCGCGGGACGGGCGTCCCGGGCGAGGAAGCCGACCCACTCCGCGCCGGGCACCCACAACGGGAGCGACCGCTCCCCCGACCAGGGACGGACGTCCCGGGCCTGGAGGAAGTCGGCATCCACCCAGGTCAACTGCGGTTCGGGCGAGCCGACACCGGCCGCGATCCCGCGCAGCGCCTCCGCCCGGGGCACCGCCGCGCCGATGCCGTCGTAGGTGCCGGTCAGACCGGTCCCGGCCGCGTGCAGCAGCCAGGCCGCCAGGTCGTCGACGTCGACGTACTGCACCGGATCGTCCGGTGCGCCGGGGGCGAGGACCTCGCCGCCCGCTTTGAGCCGCCGCACCCAGTAGGGGAACCGGTCGCTCGGGTCCTCCGGCCCGACGATCAGGCCGGCCCGGCAGACGAAGAGCCGCTCCACCGCCTCGGCGTAAGCCCGCTCGATGCTGACCTTGCATTCGCCGTACCACTGGAAATCCGGGCCGGGGCCGGACACGCCGGCCGGGGCGGGTGGCAGCAGCGGGGTGTCCGCGACGCCCCCGCCCGGGGTCGCGAAGCGGGCGTAGACGGAGATGCTGGAGACGAAGGACCAGTGGTCGACCCGGTCGGCGAGCGCGGCGAGAGTGTGGTGGGCCTGGTCCAGCCAACGGGTCACGTCGATCGCCGCGTCGAACCGCTCGCCGTCGAGCGGAGCGAGCCCGGCGGGGTCGGACCGGTCCGCCGCCACGAAGCGCACGCCCGGTACCGGCACACCGGAGGTGCCCCGGGCGACGCAGGTGACGTCGTGCCCCTGCACGAGGGCGAGCCGTGCCACCGCCCGGCCGAGGAATTGGGTACCACCGAGGATGAGGAGTCGCATGGCGACGATGCTGCGCCCGGTGGACCGGACCCGCCAGGCCGGTTGGCCCTGGGCAGAAGGGTTACGCCCTGGGCGCAACCCCGGCCCGGACGGAAACCGCTAGTGTTGCGTCTCAGTTTTGGCTAGCCGTTTGTTGGAGGGCGACGCGTCCACGCCGGACCTTGGCCAGGATCGATTCGGCGGTCGCGGTCCATACGAACGGCTTCGGGTCGTCGTTGTGCACCCGCAGGTACTCCTCGATCGCTCTGACGAGGTCATCCACGCTGCGGAACACGCCACGGCGGATCATCTTGTCGGTCAGTTCGGCGAACCAACGCTCGACCATGTTCAGCCAGGACGAGCTGGTTGGGGTGAAGTGCAGGTGGAAGCGCGGATGCTTGGCCAGCCAGGCCTTGACGTTCGGGTGGGTGTGGGTGCCGTAGTTGTCGACGATCATGTGGATCTGCAGCTTGCGGGGAACCGACGTGTCGATAGTGCGCAGGAAGCGCAGGAACTCGTCATGGCGGTGCCGGGCGAAGCACTTGCCGATGACCTTGCCGGTCAGCACGTCCAGTGCCGCGAACAGTGTCGTGGTGCCATGCCGTTTGTAGTCATGGGTCATCGTGCCGGCCCGACCGGGCTTGAGTGGCAGGCTCGGCTGGGTACGGTCCAACGCCTGGATCTGCGATTTCTCGTCCATGCACAAGACCACGGCCTTGTCCGGCGGGTTCAGGTACAGGCCCACGACGTCGACGAGTTTCTCCTCGAACCGCTTGTCGTTCGACAGCTTGAACGTCTCCACCAGGTGCGGCTTGAGCCCCCGCGCGTCCCATACCCGCTGCACAGTAGCCTTCGACACGCCGACCCTGGCCGCCATCGACCGGCACGACCAATGCGTGGCCCCCTCGGGCCGCGAATGCAGCGTCAGTTCCACGATCTGGTCGATCACCGCCTGCGGGATCGACGGCTTGCGGCCCCGACCCGCCGCTACCTTGCCCAGGTCGGTGAGCCCACGCTCGGCGAACTCCGCCCGCCACGCCCTCACCGTCATCCGGGTCACCCCCGTCAGCACGGCGATGTCGGTGTTGGACACCCCGGCGGCCGCGTGCAGCAGCACCTGCGCCCGCTGGACCAGACGGTGCTCCGCGGTCCGCGACCTAGCCAGAGACTCCAGCAGCTCACGCTGGCCCGGATCAAGCGCCAATGGCGCAGCGGCACGACTCACGACCAGCATCGTACCAACTGGCTATCCATTTCAGAGACAGAACACTAGCGTGTCCTCATGGCGGAGCGGAGCGTACTGGTCACGGGTGGCACGGGCGGGCTGGGTGGCGCGGTGACCGCCGCCTTCGCGGCAGCGGGCTGGCGGGTGGTGGTGGCCGATCTGCGTCCGGCCGAGGACGACGGATCGCTCGCCGTCGCCGCCGATCTCACCGACCCGGCCGGAGCGGCCCGCGCGGTGGAGGTGGCCGCGGGCGAGCCGGCGGCGCCGCTGCGCGCGGTGGTCAACCTGGTCGGCGGGTACGCCAGCGGCGGGCTGGTGCACGAGACGCCGATCGAGGAGTTCGACCGGATGCTCACCCTGAACCTGCGCCCGACGTACCTGGTCACCCGGGCGGCACTGCCCCGGCTGACGGCGGCCGGAGGCGGCGCGGTGGTCTGCGTGTCGGCACGGGCCGCGCTCGCGCCCTTCCCCGGGGTGGCCGGCTACGTGACCGCCAAGGCGGCGGTGCTGGCGTTCGCCAACGCGGTCGCGGTGGAGTACCGCGCGAGCGGGGTGCGCTGCAACACCGTCCTGCCGAGCGTGATCGACACTCCGGCCAACCGGGCCGCCCAGCCCGACGCCGACCACAGCCGGTGGGTCGCCCCGGCGGAGATCGCCCCGGTGGTGCGCTTCCTGGCCAGCGACGAGTCCGCGCCGACCAGCGGCGCGGCGGTCCCGGTGCACGGCCGCGCCTGACCGCTCCGCCGGGCGGTCAGGCGACGGGCACCCGCGGCCCGGTCACGGGTGGGCGGGGGCCGCCAGCGGGGTGAGCAGGGGTGTCCGGGTCACCGGCGACCCGGTCGCCCGGAGCCAGGCCGCCAGGTGGTCGCGGATCTGCCGGGTCACCTCGTCCGGGGTCCGGTTGGCGTCGATCACCACGAACGTCGGGAACTCCGGCAGCGACCGGTACGCCGCGTCGGCCGCCCGGAGGTAGTCGATCGGTTCGTGGTCGGTGCCGCGCCGTTCGATCCGCCGGTACGCCTCCCTTGGATCGACCGTGAGCAGGAAGGTGACCTGCGGCGACGGAAAGAGGCGGTAGGCCAGTCGGGCCAGCCGCTCACCGCGCCGACCGTCGTGGGCGCGGATGCTGGCGTACTGGCAGACGGCGTACCGGTCCATCACCGCCGTCCGGCCGGTGAGCAGGGCGCCGAGCAGCGCCCGCGCGATGGCGAGCCACCGCAGCACCGATTCGACGGCGAGCATGCCGCGGTTGCCGAGCAGTCCCTGGGCGTCCCGGCGACCGAGCCGCTGGGCGAGCCGGCCGAGCCAGGCGCGTCCGCCCGCGTTGCGGTGGTAGGTGGCCGGCAGCCCGGCCACGGTGAGGGCGTCGGCGAGCCGGTGCGCCTGGGTCGTCTTGCCCGAGCCGTCGATGCCGATCAGAGCGACGGCGCGCAGCCGGGCCCCGCCGCGCCGCGCCCGCAGTGATCTGGCCACCCTCCCGAGGATATCCGACCCGTGCTTCATAAGTAGGCAACCTACGGTCAGAGTAGGACGATGCGGACTTAGATCGCATTTTGTGCAGGCTCCGCCCGGGTGACAGGTGTGGCCGATCGGAATGCCGGGTACGCAACTTCACTGCGAGCACCTGTTCCGCCCACCGACCAGGGAGACTTCGATGGCACAAAACGGGGACGCCAGTCTGTTGCACACCCTCAAGCGGGTCGCCGCTGTGCTGAAGCAGTCCGACATCCCCTTCGCCCTGGGCGGCAGCTTCGCCGTCTACGCGCACGGCGGACACTCCAGCGAGCACGACGTGGACTTCCTGATCCGTCACCAGGACGTCGAGCCGGCCCTCGAGGCTCTGGTGGCCGACGGCTTCACCGCCGAGCGCCCACCGGAGGACTGGCTGGTCAAGGTCTACGACGACGGGCGGATGGTGGACCTGATCCACCGGCCGATCGAGACCCCGGTCACCGAGGAGACGTTCGCCGACACCGTGGTGCGGCCGGTGGACGCGATCCACATGCCGGTGCTCTCGGCCACCCAGCTCATGGTGCACAAGCTGCTCAGCTTCTCCCAGCACTACTGCGACTTCGCCCGTGGTCTCCCCCTGGCCCGTTCGCTGCGGGAGCAGATCGACTGGGAACGGGTACGGAAGGAGACCCAGCACTCCCCGTACGCTGGGAGTGCGGATGAACTTCGACTTCGCCGACGAGTCACCGAAGCTCGTCATGTTGCTGTACGGCCTGGTGGCCTTCGTCGTGGTGGTGGGCGGTCTGCTCCTGCTGCTGGACGCGGTGCCGGCCTGGTTCGCCCGTCGTCGGGAGGCCCAGATGGTCGCCGCGGCGGCCAACGGCGTGCCGCTGCCCCGGCGGCGCGCGCAACCGCGGGAGGGCGTCTTCGCGCTCTTCTTCCTGACGCCCGCCGTGCTGCTGCTCGTCATCGGGCTGGTCGTACCGGCGGTTCGCACCACGGTCCTGTCGTTCATGGACGGCGGCAGCGACAACTGGGTGGGGCTGCGCAACTACGGGTGGCTGTTCACCCAGGACGACATCCTGCGCGTAATCATCAACACCATGGTCTGGGTGCTGCTGGTGCCGCTGATCGCCACCATCATCGGCCTGCTCTACGCGGTCATGGTCGACAAGGCACGGCTGGAGGCGCTCGCCAAGTCGCTGATCTTCATGCCGATGGCGATCTCCTTCGTCGGCGCCAGCATCATCTGGAAGTTCGTCTACGCCTATCGGGGCGAGGAGCAGGATCAGATCGGCCTGCTCAACCACATCGTGGTGAGCCTGGGCGGCGAACCGAAGCAGTGGTTGCTCGAATCGCCGCTGAACACGCTCCTGCTGATCGTGATCATGGTGTGGATCCAGGCCGGCTTCGCGATGGTCGTGCTCTCCGCGGCGATCAAGGCGATCCCCGCCGAGATCGTCGAGGCGGCCCGACTGGACGGCGTCAACCCGTGGCAGATGTTCTGGCAGGTGACCCTGCCCAGCATCCGACCGGCGCTGATCGTGGTCGTGGTGACCATCTCGATCGCCACGCTGAAGGTCTTCGACATCGTCCGGACCAGCACCAACGGCAACTACGACACCAGCGTGGTCGCCAACGAGATGTACAACCAGGCGTTCCGGTACGGCCAGAACGGGCAGGGCGCCGCGCTGGCGGTCTTCCTCTTCGTCCTGGTCATCCCGATCGTGATCTACCAGATCCGCAACTTGCGGCAGCAGCGGGAGGGCTGAGATGACCACCACCACTCCCCCGGTCGCCGCCGGCACGCAGGCCGGTGCCCGGCCGACGACCGCCGCCGCACGGGTACGCAAGCGGCTGAACAGCCGGACCGCGACGCTGGTCTCGATCGCCATCGCGGTGGTCTGGACCATCCCCACCTTCGGGCTGTTCATCTCGTCCCTCCGTCCGGAGGACGAGATCAAGAGCAGCGGCTGGTGGACGTTCTTCACCGACCCGCAGATCACCCTGGAGAACTACCAGCAGGTTCTCTTCGGGCGGTCGTCCTCCTCCGGCCAGTTGGCGAGCTACTTCATCAACTCGCTGGTGATCACGCTGCCCTCGGTGCTCTTCCCGCTGGCCTTCGCGGCGCTCGCCGCGTACGCCCTGGCGTGGATCAACTTCCGCGGTCGGGACTGGGTCTACATCGCCATCTTCGCGTTGCAGATCGTGCCGCTCCAGATGGCCCTGGTGCCACTGCTGAGCTTCTTCTCCAACGGGGTCAGCCTCGGCGGCGTCACGCTGATGCCGGCATGGGACCTCGTCGACGAGCAGAAGTTCGTGCAGGTCTGGTTCGCGCACACCTGCTTCGCGCTGCCGCTGGCGGTGTTCCTGCTGCACAACTTCATCTCGCAGCTGCCGAAGGACCTGATGGAGGCGGCGCGGGTCGACGGGGCGACCCACCCCAAGATCTTCCGCACCGTCGTACTGCCACTGATCACCCCGGCGCTGGCGGCCTTCGGCATCTTCCAGTTCCTCTGGGTCTGGAACGACCTGCTCGTCGCGCTGATCTTCGCCGGTGGCGGCGACGAGACGGCGCCACTCACCGTCCGACTGGCCGAGATGGCCGGCACCCGAGGCAACGAGTGGCAACGGCTCACCGCCGGCGCGTTCGTCTCGATCGTCGTACCGCTGATCGTGTTCCTGTCCCTGCAGCGCTACTTCGTGCGGGGTCTGCTCGCGGGTAGCGTCAAGGGCTGACCCCGACGTCGGCCGCCGTCCGCATCCAAGGACGGCGGCCGACGTGGGCGGATCGGGGAAACCGTGACCAGGATTGATGACGTTGCCCGACTCGCGGGGGTCTCCACGGCCACCGTCTCCCGGGCGCTGCGCGGGCTTCCCACGGTCTCGGCGGCGACCCGACGACGGGTGCTCGCCGCCGCGGAGCAGCTCGACTACGCCGTCTCACCGAGCGCCTCCCGCCTGGCCGGGGGTCGCACCGGGACGGTCGCCGTGGTCGTCCCCCGGATCACCCGGTGGTTCTTCGGCACCGTGGTCGAGGCGGTCGAGGCGGTCCTCCACTCCGCCGGGTACGACCTGCTCCTCTACAACCTCGGGGGCCGGGCGCAGGCCCGGCAACGGGTGCTGCGGACCGCCAACCTGCACAAGCGGGCCGACGCGGTCCTGCTGGTCGCCACCCCGCTACGGTCCACCGACCTGACCGCCCTCACCGAACTCGACCTGCCCGGCGTCATCGTCAGCTCCGGCACCGTCGTCCCCGGCTGGCCGTGCGTACGGATCGACGACGTGGCCGCCGCCCGGTCCGCCACGACACACCTGCTCGACCTCGGCCACCGGCGGATCGCGCACCTCTCGGGCGATCCGGAGGACGAGTTGGCGTTCATCACCCACATCGACCGGCGGCGCGGCTACCAGGAGGCGCTGCGGTCGGCCGGGGTGCAGCCGGACCCGCGCCTGGACGTGGAGTCCCACTTCACCATCGACGGCGGCCACCAGGCCACGGTCGAACTGCTGCGCCGGGGCGACGCGCCGACGGCGATCTTCGCCGCCTGCGACGAGATGGCGATGGGCGCGATCGCCGCGCTGCGCGAGGCCGGACTGCGGGTGCCGCAGGACGTCAGCGTGATCGGCATCGACGACCACGACCTCTCCGTCGCGCTGGGGCTCAGCACGGTGGCGCAGCCCGCCGCCGAACAGGGCCGGCTCGCTGCCCGGATCGTGCTCGACCCGCTCGTCGGCACCGCCGGGACCGGTCCGCCCGCCTCATCGGTGATTCTCCCCACTCGCCTGGTGGTACGTGATTCCACCGCCCCTCCGAGGGCACACTGAACGGATCGACCGCCCCGGCCGGGCAGCGTGGCGACGGCCGGTGGGAACCGTCCGGCTCGAGACTCGGGAGAAGGCCCTGAACACCCACCACGAACCGCAGGAGTCCCCCGGTGGCCCGGCTGCCGGCTGGTGGACCGAAGCCGTCATCTACCAGATCTACCCGCGTTCCTTCGCCGACTCCGACGGCGACGGCATCGGCGACCTGCCGGGCAT
This sequence comes from Micromonospora inyonensis, assembly GCF_900091415.1. Taxonomy (NCBI): domain Bacteria; kingdom Bacillati; phylum Actinomycetota; class Actinomycetes; order Micromonosporales; family Micromonosporaceae; genus Micromonospora; species Micromonospora inyonensis. The sequence continues at coordinate 71,830 of NZ_FMHU01000001.1, forward strand.
CACCGCCCGGCTCGGGCACCTCGCCGACCTCGGGGTGGACGCGGTCTGGCTGTCCCCGTTCTACCCGTCGCCGCAGGCCGACGCCGGCTACGACGTGGCCGACTACCGGGACGTCGAGCCACTGTTCGGCACGCTCGCCGACGCGGACCGGCTGATCGCCGACGCGCACGCCCGGGGCATCCGGGTGATCGTCGACCTGGTCCCCAACCACACGTCGTCGGCGCACGCCTGGTTCCGGTCGGCGCTCGCCGCCGGGCCCGGCAGCCCGGAACGGCAGCGGTACGTCTTCCGCGACGGCCGCGGCCCGGACGGCACGGAACCGCCGAACGACTGGGAGAGCGTCTTCGGCGGGCCGGCCTGGACCCGGGTCGACGACGGGCAGTGGTACCTCCACCTGTTCGACACCGCCCAGCCCGACCTGAACTGGGACAACCCAGACGTCCGGGCGGAGTTCCTGGACGTGCTGCGGTTCTGGCTCGACCGGGGCGTCGACGGCTTCCGGGTCGACGTCGCGCACGGGCTGATCAAGCAGGCCGACCTGGCGGACTGGCAGGAACCGCAGGAGATCCTCTCCGGCCAGGAGGTCGACAAGCCCCGCCCGCCGATGTGGGACCAGGAGGGCGTGCACGACATCTACCGGGAGTGGCGTCGGCTCCTCGACGGCTACGACGGCGACCGGATCCTGGTCGCCGAGGCGTGGGTGGAACCGGCCGAACGGCTGGCCCGCTACGTCCGCCCCGACGAGATGCACCAGGCGTTCAACTTCGAGTACCTGCTCGCCTCCTGGACCGCGCCGGCCCAGTACGCGGTGATCACCCGCTCGCTGGAGGCCACCGACGCGGTCGGCGCGCCGACCACCTGGGTGCTGTCCAACCACGACGTGGTCCGGCACGCCTCCCGGCTCGGGCTGCCGATCGGCACCAAGCGCCCCAACGGCATCGGCGCGGACGACCCGCAGCCGGACGCCGCGCTCGGCCTGCGCCGCGCCCGGGCGGCCACCCTGCTGATGCTCGCCCTGCCCGGCTCGGCCTACCTCTACCAGGGCGAGGAGCTGGGGCTGCCGGAGCACACCTCGCTCCCCGACGAGGTGCGCCAGGACCCGACCTGGGAGCGCAGTGGGCACACCGAGCGGGGCCGGGACGGCTGCCGAGTGCCGATCCCGTGGGAGGCCGACGCCCCGTCGTACGGCTTCGGACCGACCGACGCGAGCTGGCTGCCGCAGCCACCCCTCTGGTCCGAGTACGCGGTGGACCGGCAGCGCGGGGTGCCCGGCTCGACGTACGAGCTGTACCGCACGGCGCTGCGACTGCGCCGGGAGCACGGGCTCGGCCGGGGCACGTTGCGCTGGCTCGCCGCCGGTGACGAGGTGCTGCACTTCGGCAACGGCCCGGTGGGCGTGCTGACCAACTTCGGCGCGGCGGCGGTGCCGCTGCCCGACGGCGTCGAGCCGCTGCACGCCAGCGGTCCTCTCGACGACGGCCGGGTGCCGACGGACGTCACCGTCTGGTACCGCGTCTGAGGTGGTAGGAGGGGTCCCCTGTTACCGCTTTTTGTACTGCAGGGGGCCCCTGCTTCCACGCGACGGTTGCAGGGGCCCCTGCAAACACGCGGGTGAGAGGCGTTCGGCGCGGGTGTGCAGGAGGGCGTGCACGTCGGCGATGTCCCGGGCTGAGGTCCGGGAGGCGAGCCAGTACATGATCCCGGTCGGGATGAAGAAGAGCTGGAACGCGGCCAGCCCGACGGCGAAGTTCAGCGGCGGCGGGAAGGCTCCCCGCAGGGCGTGGAAGGCCACCCCCACCAGCCCGTTCCCGGCCGCCCGGCCGACCCCGTTGACCAGGTTGCCGAGACTGTAGACGGTGCCCCGGTGCTCGGGCGGGTTGACGTCGGCGATCAGCGCAAACCAGTTCGGTGAGTTCGCCGAGGTCAGGGCGAGCGCCAGGACGGCGGTGAGCAGGCTCAGCCCGACGGTCGGTTCGGTGAGGACACTGGCGAGCACCGCGGCGATCACCGCACCGGCGCCCGCGCCGTCCGGCACGTCGATCCGGAGCGGCACGAAGAAGAGCACCAGGTACAGCGGGACGGCCGCGAGGATGCCGACCGAGGCGACCAGGGCCCGGCCGCGCGGGGTACGCCGTTGCAGCGCGTCGCCGGCCAGTCCACCGAGGATGGAGAAGACCCCACCGAGCTGGAACAGGGTGGCGAAGACGCTGCCCACCACGACCGCGGTCGTTTGGGAGTAGCCCTGGTCCTCGGCCCGCTCGGTGAAGAGCACCGGCAGCCAGACCAGCGAACCGAAGGCCGCCTGGGCGGTGAGTCCCTGGAGGACCAGCCAGCGGTTGGTCCGCCGGTCCAGGATCCGGGGCAGGTCGGCGCGGCTGATCCGGTAGTCGTACTCGGCACCGTGGGCGAGCGCGCCGGCCAGTTCCGGTTCGCTCTGTCCACGGCGGACGTCGTAGGTGAACAGGTAGGCCGCCGTGGCAGCCAGGCCGACCAGACTGAGCAGCAGGAACGGCCGTCGCCAGTCCGCCGCGCCGAGGATGCCGCCGACCAGGGTGCCGGCGAGCGTGCCGATGCCCTGGGAGAGACCCCAGAAGCTCATCACCAGGCCCCGGCGGCGAGGCGAGATCAGGTCGGTGACCACCGAGAAGCCGACCGAGCCGACCGCACCGAGCCCGACCGCCGCGACCAGCTGCGCCGACAGGAAGACCGGGTAGCCGGGGGCGAACGCGCTGCCGGCCGTGCCGGCCGCCCAGAGCAGCGTGCCGGCCATGAGCAGCGGCTTGCGGTTGGTCCGGTCGCCGACGTACGCCCAGCCGACCGCGGCCACCGCGCTGACCAGGAAGCTCACCGCGGTGACCAGGCCGACCAGGCGCTGCGGCACGTGCAGCGAGTCGGCGATCGGGCCGTACAGCGGGGGGACCAGTCCGATGGCGACGTTGTCCAGCGAGGCGAGGAGCACGAAGACGACGACGCTGTAGAGCCGGTGTGCCCGCGTACCGCCGCTGGTGGTGGTCATGTCGGGCACTGAACCAGGGCCAGATAACGACCGGGTGACGACGCGCGGACGCCTCAGAGGTATCCGCCCGGATCGTGCCGGTCGGTCGGCGGGGTGGGGGCTCCGGCGCGCAGCGCGTACAGCTCGGCGAGGGTGACCCCGCCGGACGGCACCGCCGGGACCGCGCCGGCCGGCGTCCCGGTGCCACCACCGAGCCAGCCAGTCGCCTCCGGGTACGACAGCGGGCCCACCTCGATCCGGGCCAGGCACCGGCCGGGACGGGTGACCGCCGGATGCAGCCGGGACAGGTCCTCGTTGGTGGTGATCGCGACCAGCACGTCCCGCCCCTGGCCGAGCAGCCCGTCGGTGAGGTTGAGCAGCCGGGACAGGGCCTGCCCGGAGGTCTGCCGGGCCTCACCCCGGATCAGCTCGTCGCAGTCCTCGACGATCAGCAGCCGCCAGCGGGGGCCGCCGTCCGGTTCGTCCTCGTTGCCGACCGCCACCTCGGAGAGGTACCCGGCGTCGGAGAAGAGGACGTCCGGGTCGAGGACGCAGTCGACCTGGCACCACTGCCGCCAGGCGTGCGCGAGGGCGCGCAGCGCGGTGGTCTTGCCGGTGCCGGGCGCGCCGTGCAGGAGCACCAGCCGACCGACCACGCTCTCCGGGGTGACGGCCATCAGCAGGTCGAACCCGCGCTGGGCGGTGGCGGTGTAGTTGCCCCGGATGGTGGCCCACTCGGGGGTGGCGATGGTACGCACGTCCCGCTGCGCGCCCCGGCGTGGGTTCTGGTGCCAGAACCCGATCCGGCCCACTCCGGCGTCGTCGGGGACGGTCGCCCCGGCCACGATCCGGTCCAGCGCGGCCTGGCCGATCTCGCCGCTGACGGCGGTGACGGTGACCTCCGCGCCGTAGCCCTTCCAGGCGACCACCCGGGCGGTCCAGCCGTCGCCGCCGAGCAGCTGGGAGCGTTGCCGGGCCTCGATGGCGGTACGCAGCAGCCGCCCGTCGGCGGGGACGAGCCGCACGTCGGGACGGGCCCGGGGCAGTCGGACGGTGTGCGACCAGGGATGCCGGCCGGTGATGAAGTCGGCGAGTGCCAGCGCGTCGATGACGTCACACGGACTGTCGGTGTCGTCGTGGCGCAGGACGGACTGGAGCGCCGCGACAGGTTCCACCGTCGGCGGGGGCGCAGGCGGGTGGGTCAGGTCGAGTGGCGGGGTGGGGAGGTCGAGCGACGACATCTGTCGATAATCGCCACCCGGGCCTCCCCCGTACAGTCGATTACCCGTCAGCGAGGCGCGCGAGATGGTGTTCCCGCGCCTCGGCGTAGCGCTGGCGGATCGTCGGGACCGGGTCGGCGGCGTACTCCCCGATCCCGCCGACCGACCACTGTGGTGCCACCGCGCCACCGAGGGCGACCCAGGCGGCCTGCCGCGCCGCGCCGTCGGCGACGTACTCGCCGGGTGGCGGCACGAGCACCGGGCAGCCGAAGACCTGCGGCGCGATCCGGCGGACGGCCTCCGACCGCGCGCCCCCGCCGACCAGGACGACCCGGTCGACCCGGGCGCCTTGGGCGAGCAGGGCGTCGAGCCCGTCGGCGAGCGCGCAGAGCATCCCTTCGACGGCGGCGCGGGCCAGGTGCGCGGCGGTGGAGGTGCGCAGGGTGAGCCCGTGTACCGCCCCGCTGGCGTCCGGTCGGTTCGGGGTCCGTTCCCCCTCCAGGTACGGCACCAGGACCAGCCCGTCCGCCCCGGGCGGGGCGGAGAGCGCCAAATCGGCCAGGCCGGCCAGATCCACCCGGAGCAGCGCGGCGGCGGCGTCGAGCACCCGGGCGGCGTTGAGCGTGCAGACCAGGGGCAGATAGCGGCCGGTGGCGTCGGCGAAGCCGGCGACGGTGCCGGTGGCGTCGGCGGCCGGGGTGTCGGCGACGCTGAACACGGTGCCGGAGGTGCCGATGGACACGACCACGTCGCCGGGGCGGGCCCCGACGCCGAGCGCGGCTGCGGCGTTGTCTCCCGCGCCGGGCCCGAGCAGCGCGCCCCCGGGCAGTGCGCCGAGGGTGCCGGCGGACTCGGCGGGCCCGAGCACCACGGGCAGCTGCGGCCGCCGGCCGAGGGCCTGTTCCAGCAGGTCGGGCCGGTACTGTCCGGTGGCCGGCGACCAGTAGCCGGTGCCGCTGGCGTCGCTGCGGTCGGTCCGCAGGGCGGCCGGGTCGCCACTGCCGCCGAGCCGCCAGGTGAGCCAGTCGTGCGGCAGGCAGACCGCCGCCACCCGGTCGGCGTGGGCCGGCTCGTGCCGGGCCAGCCAGCGCAGCTTGGCGACGGTGAGGCTGGCCACCGGCACGGTGCCGACCGCCTCGGCCCAGAACCGCCGGCCCGCCTCCCCCGCCCCGGCCTCGGCGACCAGGTCGGCGGCGGCGCGAGCGGAGCGGGTGTCGTTCCAGAGCAGCGCCGGCCGGACCACCCGGCCGGTGTCGTCCAGGCAGACCATGCCGTGCTGCTGCCCGGCGACCGAGACGGCGGCCACGTCGCCCAGCCCACCGGCGGTGCCGACGGCCGCGGTGAGGGCCTGCCACCAGGCTTCCGGGTCGACCTCGGTGCCGTCCGGGTGCCCGGCGCGCGCCTGCCGGATCAGCGCGCCGGTCTCCGCGTCCCGGACGACGAGTTTGCAGGACTGCGTCGAGGAGTCGACGCCCGCGACGAGCGGCATCGGCTGCCGCCTCAGCGCGCGCCGAGCAGGTGCTCGACGGCGAGCTGGTTGAGTCGGACGAAGCCGAAGCCCTTCGCGGCCACCGCGTCGACGTCCAGGTCCTCGAAGGCGGAGCGATCGGCGAGCAGGTCGGTGACGCTCTCGCCGGGGGCGAGGGTGGGCTCGGCCAGTTCGGCGACCCGGCTGGCGGCGAGCGCCGCGGCCACCTCCGGGTCGGCCCGGAACGCCGCCGCCCGCTCCTTGAGCAGCAGGTACGTCCGCATGTTCGCCTCCGCCGACGCCCACACCCCGGTGACGTCCTCGGTGCGGGAGGGCTTGTAGTCGAAGTGGCGGGGACCGTCGTAGCCGGGGGCACCGGTGACGCCGCCGTGTTCGAGCAGGTCGACCAGGGCGAAGGCGTTGAGCAGGTCGCCGTGGCCGAAGACGAGGTCCTGGTCGTACTTGACGCCACGCTGCCCGTTTAGGTCGATGTGGAACAGCTTGTCCTGCCAGAGCGCCTGGGCGATGCCGTGCACGAAGTTCAGCCCGGCCATCTGCTCGTGCCCGACCTCGGGGTTGAGGCCGACCAGCTCGGGGTGGGCCAGCGTGGAGATGAAGGCCAGCGCGTGCCCGACGGTGGGGAGCAGGATGTCCCCGCGCGGCTCGTTCGGCTTCGGTTCGAGGGCGAAGCGCAGGTCGTAGCCGGAGTCGACGACGTACTGGGTGAGCAGGTCGACGGCCTCCCGGTAGCGGTCCAGCGCGGCCCGGACGTCCTTGGCGACGTCGTACTCGCCGCCCTCCCGGCCACCCCACATGACGAAGGTCTTCGCCCCCAGCTCGGCGGCGAGGTCGACGTTGCGCAGCACCTTGCGCAACGCGTACCGCCGGACCTGGCGGTCGTTGCTGGTGAAGCCGCCGTCCTTGAAGACCGGGTGGGTGAAGAGGTTGGTGGTGACCATCGGCACCACCAGGCCGCTGTCGGCCAGGGCCGTGCGGAACCGGGCGAGGTGCCGGTCGCGGGTGGCGGCGTCCGCGCCGAACGGCATGACGTCGTCGTCGTGGAAGGTGATCCCGTACGCGCCGAGGTCGGCCAGCCGGTGCACCGCCTCGACCGGGTCCAGCTCCCCTCGGGTGGCGTCGCCGAACGGGTCGCGCCCCTGCCAGCCGACCGTCCAGAGGCCGAAGGAGAACTTGTCGGCGGGGGTGGGACGGGGCGCCATGGCGGACCTCCGGGGGGGGACGGGGATATTTGTTCAGCGGTTGAATTATTTGATCGCGGTGTGGCAGTGTCAAGGCCGTGAGCACCCCCGCCGACACCGCGCCGGCCGGGGCGGTCCGCCAGGCCAGCCTCCGCGAGATCAACCTCGCCCTGCTGCTCGGACGGATCGCCGCCGCGCCCCGGCCACCGTCCCGCGCCGAGCTGGCCGCCGCGACCGGGCTCACCCGGGCGACCGTCTCCGCCGTCGTCGACGACCTGATCGGCGGCGGGCTGGTCACCGAGGTCGACCCGACGCCGCGCGGCGGGGCGGGCCGCCCCGCCCGGGGCCTGCTGCTCGCCGGGCACGGTCCCGCCGGCCTCGGCCTGGAGATCAACGTCGACTACCTGGCGGTCTGCGTGCTCGACCTGGCCGGCGCGGTCCGCCACCGCGCCGTGCACCGGGCCGACCTGCGCCCGGTCTCCCCCGCCGAGACGCTCGCCCTCGCCGCCGGACTGGCCCGGCAGGCCCGTGCCGACGCGCACGGACAGGGACTCACCCTGGCCGGCGCGGCGCTCGCCGTACCCGGCCTGGTGGACGCCGACGGCGTGGTCCGGCTCGCGCCGAACCTGGGCTGGCGGGAGGTGGACGTGCCGGCACTGCTCGCCGCCCATCCCCCGCTGACCGAGGCGGTCCCCGGCCTGCCCACCCTGGTGGTGGAGAACGGGGCCAACCTGGCCGCCCTGGGCGAACTGCACACCGGCGACCCGGGGACCACCAACTTCCTCTACGTCTCCGGCGAGGTGGGCATCGGCGCGGGCATCGTGCTGGACGGCACCCTCTACCGGGGGGTCCGCGGGTTCAGCGGCGAGATCGGCCATCTCCCGGTCCATCCGGAGGGTCGTCCCTGCCGGTGCGGTGGGCGAGGCTGCCTGGAGACGTACGCCGGCCAGGAGGCGATCCTCACCGCCGCCGGCCTGACCGGGGTGGACGTGGCCGGCGACGCCGTACGGCTGGCCCGGCTCGCCGCCGGGGGCGACCCGGCGACCCTCGCCGCGCTGGCCGGGGCGGGGACGGCGCTCGGCGTGGCGGTGGCCGGGGTGGTGAACCTGCTCGACCTGGACACCGTGGTCCTCGGCGGCACCTACGCCCCGCTCGCCCGCTGGCTGGTCCCCCCGGTGACCGCCGAGGTCTCCCGGCGGGTGCTCGCCGCCGCCTGGTCCCCGGTCACCGTCCGCCCGGCGGTGCTCGGTGGCGACGCCGCTGCGGTGGGCGCGGCGGGATCGGTGGTACGCCGGGTCGTCGCCCGGCCCACCGCCTGGCTCACCCGTGCCGGCTGATGCCGCGTCGGCGGATGGGCGATCGGCCGGCACGCTCGGTACGCTTGCCGTCGAGCAACTTTCCGGACGCAAGGAGTTCCTCCCCAGCATGTGCAGAGGTCAGCACGCCAGGGCTTCCGGCACCCGACGGTGACCGCCACCCGAAGCGGAGGGCAGGCCGGTCCGGTCAGCGGCGCCGGCCGGGCCCCCCGCTCCGCCGACCGGCCCCGGGACGTCCCCGTCGACGCCGCCCTCGCCCGTGAACTGCTCGACGGGCTGGCCGAGGCGGTCGTCACCGCCGACGCGCGGGGCGTGGTGACCCTGGTCAACGCGATGGCCGCCGACCTGCTGCCCGAGGTCACCCGGGGCGGCAAGCTGACGCTGGTCGGCGTACCGGCACTGGCCGACGCGGCCGGCGGCGGGGCGACCACCTTCGAGGCCGAGCACCGGGGACGGCGGCTGGCCGGGGTCCGTCGCACGCTCCGGGACGGCGGCTGCGCCTGGTACGTCCGGGACGTCACCGAGGAGCGGGCCCGCACCGACGCGCTGCTCGCCGAGCGCTCCCGCACCGCGTTCCTCGCCCGGGCCGGCAGCCGGCTCGGGCTCTCCCTGCACCGCGAGCAGACGCTGCGGACGTCGGTCACGCTGGCCGTGCCGTACCTCGCTGACGCCGCCGTGGTCGTCCACCGTCCGCCGCCGCCGGCTCCGGCCGACGCCGGTCCACACTGGGTACGGTTCACCGACGGCGATCCCGCGCCGGTCACCGGGAACGGCCCGGCCGGACTACCCGGCGCGGTGCCGGGACTCGCCGAGGCGCTCGACGGTGACCGTACCGACGCCAGTCCGTGGCTCGACGCCGAACTGGCCGACCTCGGTGGCGTGCTGCCGGAGGACTTCGGCCGCCCCGGCACGGTCCTGGTCACCACGATGCTCGGGGCGGGCGGCGCGACCGGGGCGTTGGTCCTGGTGCGCCGGCCGGGCCGGGCCGGCTTCGACCAGCGCGACGTCAACGTGGTCCGGGAGTTCGCCGCGCGGGCCGGGGCGGCCCTGGCCACCGCCGACCTCCACGGCGAGCAGACCCACCTGGCCCGGGTGCTCCAGACCAGCCTGCTCCCGCCCGAACTGCCCGAGATCCCCGGCGTGTCGCTGGCCGGTGGCTACCGGGCGGCCGGCGACAGCCTACGGATCGGGGGCGACTTCTACGACGTCTCGGCCACCGCCGACGGGGGCACCTTCGCCCTCGGCGACGTCTGCGGCAAAGGCGTCGGCGCGGCCGTGCTCACCGGCCGGGTACGCCAGTCCCTACAGACCCTGCGTCTGGTCGAACGGCGTCCGCTGGAGTTGATGGCGCTACTCAACCGGGCCCTGTTCGACGCGCCCGGGGCGGCCCGGCGCAACCAGTTCACCACGTCGCTGCTCGGCACCCTGACGGTGGAGCCGGACGGCGCGCTGTGCCTCTGCGTCGCCGGGGGCGGGCACCCGTCACCGCTGGTCGTCGGGGTCGACGGTGCGGTCCGCCCGGCCGTCGTCGGCGGGATGCCGGTCGGGGCGCTCAGCGCCGCGCGGTTCGTCGAGACGCGGATCCGTCTCGCCCCCGGCGAACTGCTGCTGGCGTACACCGACGGGGTCACCGAGGCGCGCGGCGGCCCGGGGGTGCTGGAGATGTTCGGTGAAACCCGGTTGCGTCAGGCACTCGCCTCGGGGGCCGGACTCCCGCCCCGGGCCATGATCGACTGGATGCTGCAACTGGTCGACGAGTGGCTGGGCGGGCAGAGCCAGGACGACATCGCCATGCTCGCCATCGCCCCGGCGTCGACCCGGCCCGGCGCACGGCCGTGACCGTGGACGGCGGGACGGCACTCGGGGAGGCGGCGGCCGACGGAGGCGCCGTCGGGGCGTACCTCGACCACCTGGACCGGGTGGACCCGGAGGGCGCCACCCGGCTCGTGCTCGACCTGCTGGACCGGGGCTGGTCGGTCGCGGACGTCCTGGTGGACGTGGTGTCCGTCGCACAGCGGGAGATCGGCCGGCGCTGGCTGGCCGGAGGGTGGAGCGTCGCCCAGGAGCACGCGGCCACGCACGTCAGCGAGCAGGTGGTGGCCGCCGTCGGCCGCCGGACCGGCCGGTCGGCCGGACGCGGTCACGTGGTGCTGGCCTGTGTCGAGGGCGAGTGGCACGCGCTGGCCGCGCGGATCGTCGCCGAGGTGGTCCGGGCCAGCGGCTGGCGGGTCACCTTCCTCGGTGCCAGCGTGCCGCCCCGCCACCTGGTCAGCTACCTGCACCAGACCGGGCCGGACGCGGTGCTGTTGAGCTGTGTGCAGCCGAGCCGGCTGATCCGGGCCGCCCGGATGATCGAGGCGTGCCGGGCGACGGGCGTCCCGGTCGTCGCCGGTGGCCCCGGCTTCGGCGCGGGCGGCCGTTGGGCCACGGCGGTGGGTGCCGCCGCGTGTGGCGCCTCCGCCCGGGACGCGGTGGAGCTGCTGGACCGGCACGGCCACCTGGCTTCGGCGGGTGAGCCGGCACCGCCTCCGCCCGACGACGAGCACGTCGCGGTGCTGCGCCGCCGCCGTGAGGTGGTGCAGGGGGTCACCCGCGCCCTTGTCCCCGCCGGAGCCGACGCGGACCCGGTGGCGGACGCCGCCGCCCAGGTGCTGGACTCGCTCGCCGCCGCGCTCCTGGTCGGCGACCCGGAGCTGCTCGACGAGTTCGTCCGGTGGCAACGTCAGGCCCTCGGCACGCGTGACTCCCTGCTCGACGCGATCCTGGCGGGCTGCGCCACAGGGCTCGCCGAACACCCCCGGGCCATCCGGTACCTGCGCCTCGTCGGCCCCGGCGGATGACGGCCCTCGGGGCACGGTCCGCCTCGCCGGTGGTCAGGCGGGCCGGGCGGTGGGCGGCGTCCGGGGTGGCACGGCGACCAGCGGAGAACGCGCCGGACCCGGCCCGGGTGCCGGAGCGCGGAACGCCGACGAGGGTCCGCGCTGATCGATCATCGGACGCGGTTCGTGGGTCGCGGACGGGGTCGGCGACTGGTACGCCGGGCCCGGATCGGAGGGCGCACCGCTGGACCGTTCCGCAGGACCGGTCGGGCGCCGGTGCGGCCCGTCGCCGGGCCGGCGCGGGTCGGGCGGTCCGGCCGAGGGCGGGGGCGGCTCGGCCGGCGGTGACCGGCGCGCGACCTCCTGGAACTCGGCCAGCCCGCGCCGCAGCGCCTCCCGTCCGGCCGGGCTCATCCCGGCGAGCACCTCGGCCAGGCGCGCCTGCCGTTCGGCCCGCAGTTCGGCGAGGAGACGCATGGCCTCCGGAGTGAGGTGCAGCGAGATCTCCCGACGGTCGTACCGGCCGGGCTCGCGCTCCAACATGCCGGCGGCGACCAGCCGGTCGCACAGTCGGCTGGCCGAGGAGAGCAGCATCCCCAGGAGCGTGGCCAGTCGCCGGAGGTTGATCCCGTCGTACTGCTCCACCACGACGACCGCCCGTAGCTGTGCGGTGGAGAGCCGGTTCGTCGTCCGCTCCCGTGTTTCCTCCCACGCGGACAGCAGGGTGGCCGCCGCATCGTCGAGCGCGGCGACCATACTCGCTTCTGGTCCGAGCGGACGGTGTTCTTCGGCCATCGTGTGCCTGAGACTACCCCGGAACCGCTGGTGGGCGGATCGTCAGAAGGAGCGACCATGAGCGAGCCGGTCAACCGGGCACGACGGATTCTGACCGACGCACCGGCGGATCTTCTGCTGGACCGGGTCGCCGCCGAGCTGGCCCGGTCGTACGGGATCACCGGCGCCGAGTTGTTCCAGGTGGACTACCGGTTGTCGGTGCTGCTGCCGCTGGGCGAGGGGAAGTCGCTGACCGAGCCCGGCCACCCGGCCTGGCGCTGCTTCGACCACCAGGAGCCGGTCCTGGCCGCCGGGACGGGCTACTTCCCGGTGAGCATGCGGGGCGAGCGGCGCGGCGTGCTCCAGCTGACCCCGGTGCCGGAGGACCCGGTGGTCGTCTCCGAGCTCGCCGAGGTCGCCACCGTGCTCGGGCACGAGTTGGCCGCCGTGTCGGCCGGCATCGACGTCTACCGCACGGCGCGGCGCACCCAGCGGCTCACCCTCGCCGCCGAGATGCAGTGGGAGCTGCTGCCCGGGCGCAGCCGGATCCGCCCCTCGTTCAGCCTGGCGGGGCAGCTCGAACCGGCGTACGCGGTGCGGGGCGACAGCTTCGACTGGTCCGACGACGGCACCCGGCTCTGGCTGTCGGTGATCAACGGGACGGGTGAGGGCGTCGCCGCCTCGATGCTCACCTCACTGGCCGTGCACGCGCTGCGCAACGCCCGGCGGGCCGGGCTGTGCCTGGCCGACCAGGCGGCGCTGGCCGACCAGGCGATCTACGCGGTGCACCGCGGTGACCAGCACCTCTCCGTGCTCCTGCTGGAGCTGGACCTGCGTGACGGGACGATGACCGTGGTCGACGCGGGATCGCCCCGGCTGGTCCTGCTGCGCGGGGGCGAGGTGCACGAACAGCCGCTGGAGGCACAGTTCCCGCTCGGCATGTTCGACGGGACCGACTACGAGTCCCAGCAGTTCCGGCTGGAGCACGACGACCGGCTCTTCGTGGTCAGCGACGGGGTGATCGAAGCCGCCGGGCAGGAGGTCCGGTACGGCGACACGGCGCTGGCCCGGTTCCTGCGCCGGACCGGCCCGATGGCACCGCTGGACGCCGTCCGGTCGCTCATCGGCGACCTGCGCGCCTTCGTCGCCGGGGACCTGGTCGACGACGCGGTCGTGGTGTGTCTCGACTGGACCGGCCCCCAGCCGTGACGCCGGCCGGGACCGGTCAGTACGCCCCGCGGCTGCGCAGGACCGCGCCGAAGGTCTTCCACATGATGGTCAGGTCCGCCGCCAGGGACCAGTTCTCCACGTAGTAGAGGTCGAGGCGGATGCCGTCCTCCCAGCTCAGGTCCGAGCGTCCGCTGACCTGCCAGAGCCCGGTCATGCCCGGCTTGACCAGCAACCGGCGGGCGACGTCGCCGTCGTAACGGGCCACCTCGGAGGGGAGCGGCGGGCGCGGGCCCACCAGGCTCATGTCCCCGATCAGCACGTTGGCGAGCTGGGGCAACTCGTCGAGGGACCACTTGCGCAGCAACCGCCCGACCTGGGTCACCCGGGGGTCGTCGCGCATCTTGAACAGCAGCCCGTCGGTCTCGTTGCGGGCCGCCAGCTCGGCGAGCATCACGTCGGCGTTGACCACCATGGTGCGGAACTTGAACACGCCGAACTCGCGTCCGCCCTGCCCGACCCGGACCTGCCGGAACAGCACCGGGCCCCGGCTGCCCAGCCGGATCGCCACGGCGATCAGCACCAGCAGCGGCGCGAGCAGCGTCAGCCCGAGGAGGGAGATCGAACGGTCGACGAGTCCCTTGACCAGCTTGCGGGCCCCCCGGAACTCGGGGGCCTCCACGTGGATCAGCGGCAGGCCGGCGACCGGCCGGGTGTGGATGCGCGGACCGGCCACGTCGGTCAGCGCGGGGGCCAGCACCATGTCGATCCCGGTGCCCTCCAGCTGCCAACCGAGCCGGCGCAGCCGGGTCGCGGTCAGCTCGGCGGAGGCGGTGATCGCCACGGTGTCCGCCCCGATGGCCTCGGCCGCCTCCACGATGCCCCGGAACGAGCCGATTACCGGCACCTCCCCCAGCCGCTGCGGCACCGGGGCGAGCAGGGCGTCCGGGATGCAGGCACCGACCACGTGGTAGCCGGCGTACGGCTCGCGGCGCAGCGTGTGCACGAGCTCCAGCACGTGCGGGGTGTCCCCCACCGCCAGCACCCGCCGTGACCAGCCGGCACCCCGGCACCGGTCGAGGTGCAGTCGCTTGCGGGCGGCGAACCGGGCCACCAGCAGCCCGAGGGTGCCGACCGCCAGGGTGATGGCGAGGAAGCCGCGCGAGACGCCCACGTCGGCGATGTAGCCGGTGATGGCGATCGTCGCGGCCAGCCGGAGGCTCGCCGAGGTGACCCGGCGGTACTCGTCGGCACCATAGCCCAGGAGTCGCTCGTCGTAGCAGCGCAGGACCTTCAGGGAGAGCAGCCAGGCGATCATCAACCCGGGGGCCACCAGGACGTACGGGACCTCCGAGCCGCGCGGTTCGTACTCGCCGAACCGGGTGACGTACCCCACCAGCACGGCGACGGCGACGATGGCGGTGTCGAGCACCACCAACGTCCGGATGTAGGCCCGTTCGTCAGCTCGGATCGCCCTCGTCGGCCGCCCACCGGCGGACGCGGCCGAGGTCGAGGCGGGGGTCAACAGCGCCGAGGTCAACGACCCTCCCCACTAGCGTCGATGGCGCCCCGCCCGCACCGGCTCCCGGGTGGCCGGTGCCGCAGGGCACCCGGACATCTTCCCCCGACAGCCGTCGATCCCGGTAGCCACGGACGGAATGCCGTCAGTAGGACTTTCCGATGTGGACGCCCGGGTCCGCGCACACAGCCATCCGTCGGAGGTCCGGCCGCTCAGCGCGGCGCGTTCGGCCGGAGCCCGAGCTGCCGTTATTCGCGAATCATCACGCTGCGTGAGTAACAAGCGGCACCCGTCAGAGCAGGACGCAGCTCGGGCTCGGCACCGGCACCGGCTCGCCCGCCGGCTCCGGCACTCCGGTGGCCGGGTCGACGCGGAAGGCCCGGACCATGTCGGCCCGCTGATCGGCGACGTAGAGGTCCCGCCCGGACCAGGCGAAGTGCCGGGGCCACTCTCCGCCGGTGTCCACCTCGGCGACGAGTTCCGGCAGCGCACCGTCGAGGGCGAAGACCGCCAGCGTGCCGACGCCCCGGTTGGCGACGTAGAGGAACCGGCCCTGCGGGCCCACCGCGACCTCCGCCGGCTGGACGTGACCGCTCCGTCCGCTCGCCGGCACCCGCCCCCGCTGGTGCAGCGCCCCCTCGGCGTCCCGGTCCAGTGCGGTGACCGTGCCGTCCAGCTCGCCGGCCAGGTAGACCCGGCGTCCGTCCGGGTGGCGGGCCAGGTGCCGGGGGCCGGTTCCGGCATGGGCCCGCACCCGGGGCGCGCGAGGCACCAGCCGACCGGTGGCGACGTCCAGGTCGTACCGGTACACCGAGTCGGTGCCGAGGTCGACGACGTACAGCGGCCCGCCGTCGGGGTCCGGCGAGACCATGTGCGCGTGCGCCGCCTCCTGCCGCTGCGGGTCCGGGCCGTGCCCGGAGTGCACCACCAGGTCGCTCCGCCCGCCCGGCACCCCCGCGCCGTCGAGCGGAAAGACCGCCACGCTCCCCCCGCCGTAGTTGGCGGCCACCAGGTGACGGCCGTCCGGCGTGACCGCCAGATGGCAGGGCTCCGCCCCACCCGTGTCGCCGGTGCCCAGCGGGGTCAGGTCGCCGTCCGGCGCCACCCGCCAGGCGCTGACCTGCCCCTCGGGCAGTTCGTTCGCCGCGTACAGCACCGGCAGGGTGGGATGCCGGACCAGGAACGACGGCGACGCGGTGACCGCCACCGTGCCGAGCGGCGTCAGCGTGCCCGTCCGCGGGTCCCGCCGGGCGGCGACGATGCCGTCGCCGTTGCCGTCGCTCTCCCTGGTGTAGCCGCCGATGTGGACGACATCCCCCTGGTCGGTCACGGCGCCACCTTTCCTCTCGTCCGCAGTCGGTCCCACCAGCCTTCCCGCGATCACCCGACGGTGAACCCGGTGCCCCGGACTTTCCCCCGCCGCGGGCCGGAGAGGTCAGGCCGCCGGCTCGCCCCGCTGCGCGGCGACGTGCTCCACCAGGGCCACCAGCACCAGCTTGCCGGACTGGCGGTCGCGGGCGTCGCAGAGCACCAGCGGCACGTCCGGGTCGAGGTCCAGCGCGTGGCGTACCGAGTTCAGACTGAACCGGCGGGAGCCGTCGAAGCAGTTCACCCCGACCACGAACGGGATGCCCCGCTGCTCGAAGTAGTCCACCGAGGGGAAACAGTCGGCCAGCCGCCGGGTGTCGGCGAGCACCACCGCGCCGAGCGCGCCGAAGGCCAGCTCGTCCCAGAGGAACCAGAACCGGTCCTGCCCCGGCGTACCGAAGAGGTAGACCTGGAGGTCCTCGTTGATGGTGATCCGACCGAAGTCCATGGCGACCGTGGTGGTGGACTTGCCCTCCACGCCGGAGGTGTCGTCGGTGCCGATCCCGGCGTTGGTGAGCACCTCCTCGGTCTGCAACGGACGGACCTCGCTCAGCGCACTCACCAGGGTCGTCTTGCCGGCCCCGAAGCCCCCGGCGATCAGGATCTTCAGTGCCAACGGAACCCGCCGGCCGGATCCGTCACGGTCAGAGTGCACGGAGTCCATTCGCCACCGCCTTGAGGATGTTGTCGTCGGGAAGGAACGCAGTGGACGACGGCTCGTGCACGGTGACGAGTCCGCCGGTGAGCAGGTCACCGAGGAGCACCCGGACCACGCCGACGGCGAGGTCGAGGTGCGCGGCGAGTTCCGCCACCGACACCGGCTCGACAGCCAGCGCGACCAGGTGGCGGTGCTCCGGGTGCAGGTGGGGGTGGTCGTGCGGGTCGGTGTCCCGGGTCGCCAGCACGAACGCGACCAGGTCGAAGTCACCGGCGGCCGAGGCCACGCGTCCACCGGTGACGGCGTACGGGCGGACGACCGGGCCGGCCTCGTCGTCCAGCCACTCGTGCCGGGGCCCCGGCGGTTCAGCCCGCATCGGCCACGACCGTCGAGCCCCGGGACGGGGTGCTGAGCGTCTCGCCGACCCGGGTCACCAGCATCGCCATCTCGTACGCGACCAGGCCAATGTCCGTGTCGGCGTCGCTGAGCACGGCCAGACACGCGCCCTGGCCGGCGGTGGTGACGAAGAGGTACGCCGACTCCATCTCCACCACCGTCTGGCGCACCGGCCCGGCCGCGAAGTGCCGGCTGGCTCCCTTCGCCAGGCTCGCGAAGCCGGAGGCCATGGCGCAGAAGTGCTCGGCCGCGTCCCGTTCCAGTCCGGCGGAGGCGCCCATGAGCAACCCGTCCGCGGAGAGCACCACCGCCTGCTGGGCGGCCGGCACCCGGTCCACCAGTTCGTCGAGCAGCCAGTCGAGATCGGCGGCCTGCCTCGTGGGTTGCACCACTACCCGTCCCTTCCCGTTCCGGTGACAGTTTCGTTGGACGCTCCGCCGGGTCGCACCCGGGGTAGCTCCGTGGTCGGTTGGTCCGCCATCGACACGGTCGGGCCGACCGGCACCGTGGGGGCGTCGACCGCAGTGGACGGCAGGGCGTCGGGCTCCGCCGGGTACGTTCCCACGCGTCGCCCCCGGGCGGTGCCCGCCTGGAGCGCCGCCATCGCCGCCCGTACCTGCTCCGGGCTGCGCGGCGACGGCTCGCCGCCCGGACGGCGCGGCTGCCGGGCCGGGCCCCGCTGCCGGATCCGGCGGGGCAGCCCGTCCGGGCCGACCGGAACCTCGGCCAGACCCGGTCGCGCCGTCGCCAGCGGCACCACCGAGGGCGGCTCCGTGCGCCTGCGGGCCGAGCGGGCCGAGCGGGCCGAGCGGGGCCGCGGCAGTGTGCTCAGCTTCGTCACCTTGGCCATCCGGGCGCTGGAGCGGTCGCTGGGCGGCCGGGGCGGCTCGGTGGTCACCAGGTCGGACGGCAGGAGCACCACCGCGGTCGTTCCGCCCTGCGAACCGGGGCGCAGCCGCACCCGGACGCCGTGCCGGGCCGCGAGCCGGGCCACCACGAAGTGCCCGAGGCGGGCGCTGACCGCCGGGTCGAACTCCGGGGACCGGGCCAGCTGGCGGTTGGCCTCCTCGATCGCGTCGGCGGTCATGCCCAGGCCCCGGTCGGAGACCTCGACGGCGTACCCGTTGGGCAGCAGTTCACCGCGGACCACCACCCGGGTGTCCGGGGCGGAGAAGACGGTGGCGTTCTCGATCAGCTCGGCCAGCAGGTGCATCACGTCGCCGACGGCCCGGCCGACCACCGCCGTGGGCCGCACCGGGGCGATGTCGACCCGGTCGTACGCCTCGACCTCGGAGATCGCGCCCCGGACCACGTCCAGCACGGCCACCGGGTTGCGCCAGCCCCGCCCCGGCGCCGCTCCGGCGAGGATGACCAGGTCCTCGGCGTGTCGGCGCATCCGGGTGGCGAGGTGGTCGACCCCGAACAGCTCGGCCAGCTCCTGCGGGTCCTCGGTACGGCGCTCCATCCGGTCGAGCAGGGCGAGCTGTCGGTGCACCAGGCCCTGGGTGCGCCGGGCGATGTTGAGGAAGACCTGGTTGAGCCCGTGCCGCAGGGCCGCCTCGTCGACGGCGGACCGGACCGCGGTCCGTTGGACGGCACCGAACGCCTGCCCGACCTGACCGATCTCGTCGGTACCGAACTCCAGGAGCGGGGCCTCCCGGGCGACGTAGACCTCCTCGCCCCGGCGCAGTCGGGACACCACGTCGGGCAGTCGCCGCTCGGCCAGCTCGGTGGCGGCCGTCCGGACCCCGGTGAGTCGCCGGATCAGCGAGCGGCCGACCCGCAACGCCACGACCAGGGAGGCCACCACGGCCACCAGTCCGAGCAGCCCGGCGGCGGCGAGCCGGGCGAGGATGCCGACGGCCGCCGGCACCGACCGCTCGGTCAGCGCCTCCGCCTCGGCCAGTTCGAAGTCGCGCAGGTGGCGCTGGACGACGTCGTACGTGGTCCGCCAGGTCCGCGCGTCCACCGACGGCGGGTCGCCCGGATCGGCGGCGACCAGGTCGTCCTGCATCCGCCGCAGCCGGAGGAAGTCCTCCCCCTCGGCCAGCCGCTGGAAGGCGCTGCGGCTGGCGCCCGGCAGGTCGTCCACGGCCACGGCGGTCGCGTACCGCTGGTTGCCGATGGTCTGCACCAGCGCGGTGTGCTCACCCCGGGCGTACCGGCCGGCGGCGAACGCCCCGGCGGCCAGCGAGTCGGCCTGGCTGAGCAGCTCCCGGGCGTGCCCGAGCGAGCCCAGCGCCCGGGCCTGCCGGGTGAGGCCGTCGTCGGGGCCGGCGGCCATGGCGGAGAAGGTCTGGAACGCCGCGGTGAGCATCCCGGTGTAGAGGCCGTGCGCGCCGGCCCGGTCCATCTGCCGCCGGTCGATGAACCGCCGCCCGGCGGGGAGCGCCTCCACGGCGGTGAGGAGCCGGTCGAGACGGGCGTCGAGCAGGTCGTCGGCGGCGTCCCGCAGGTCCTTGCCGTCGGCCCGGCGCCGCAGCTCGGCCACCGCCGCGTCGGTGCGCACCCGCTGGTCGCGCAGCTCGGTCACCTCGCCACCAGCGGCGAGTTGGACCACCGAGAGCCGGCGCTCCCGTTGCAGCTCGATGACCACCCGGTCACCGGGCAGGCCCAGGTCCCGCAGCAGGGTGCCGGCGGCGAGCAGGTCGAGGGCCGGGCCGAGGGCCAGGGTGGTGGCGAAGATCCACAGTGCCAGCAGTGCGGACAGCGGAACGACGACCAGCGCGGTCAGCTTGGTGCGGATCGGCCAGTCGCGGGAGTTCATCAGCACCTCGCCCGGACGGTGTGGCAGGAGTGGCGCCGGCAGCCGGCCGGGCAGCGACGCCCGGCGCACCGGGCACCGGTACGAGCGCCTTCGGCAGGATACGTAATCGTGCGCTGATGCACTACCGTCCGTTCCGTCCGCTCAGGTTCCCACCTGACCTCGTCCACCGTGGACGAACGTACGCGGGCACCCCGCCGGTGATGCGACGGGGTGACCGGTGACGCGTCCCGGACCGGATCGGGCGGCGCGGGATCGGGTGGCGCGGGATCGGGTGGCGCGCGTCCGGCGCGGGGGCAGAGGCGGCACGCGGGCCGGGCCTCGCGGTGTGCCCTGTCCTGAGGGCCGCGCCCGGCACGGTGCGCACCCGATCCAGCTCTCTTGAATCGATCAAGTTTTCGCTCGAGATCGGCATGCGGGCCCGGTCATGTCGGCCACCTCAGCGGGAAAGTAGGCGCAATCGGGATTGGCGATCAGGTCGACGCGGGAATAGCAGGTGACGAAGGAGGAGGCCATGTCGCCCACGCAGGTAGTCGTCATCGTTCTCGTCGTACTCGTGATCGCCGCCGGGATCGCGCTGGCCGTGGTCGCCGGACGCCGTCGGCAGCTGCGCCAGCGGTTCGGACCCGAGTACGACCGGGTCGTCGCCGAGCGCGCCAGCCGCAGCGAGGCGGAGAAGGAACTCCGTGCCCGTGAGCGGCGGCACGCCGAGTTGACCCTGACCCCGCTCAGCCCCGAGTCGCGCACCCGTTACGCCGCCGCCTGGGAGGAGGTCCAGCTCCGCTTCGTCGACACCCCCGCCGAGGCGGTCGGCGACGCCGACGCGCTGGTCTCCCGTCTGGTCGCCGAGCGCGGCTACCCGACCGGGGACTTCGACGAGCAGGCCGCGCACCTCTCCGTCGACCACGCCCGTACGCTGGCCCGCTACCG
Organism: Micromonospora inyonensis; assembly: GCF_900091415.1. Classification (NCBI taxonomy): domain Bacteria; kingdom Bacillati; phylum Actinomycetota; class Actinomycetes; order Micromonosporales; family Micromonosporaceae; genus Micromonospora; species Micromonospora inyonensis. The sequence continues at coordinate 92,423 of NZ_FMHU01000001.1, forward strand.
CGAGGCCCACGACATCCACCTGCGCAACGAGCGCGGCGAGGCCAGCACCGAGGAACTGCGGCAGGCCGTCGTCCACTACCGGGCCCTCGTCGCCGACCTGCTCGGCACCGAGCCGGTCGCGGCCCAGCCGCCGGCACCGCGCCACGCCGAGGAGACCGAGACCCCGCACGACGTCACGAGCCGCTGAGGAGGCCGCCGCCATGCGCCAGCAGGAGCAGCAGACCGACCAGACCGAGGTGGTCCGCTCGGAACCGGTACCGGTGCCGCCGCCGGACGCCACCGCCGGCCGGCACGGGGACCGCGCCGGGCGGACCGAGGTGCCCGAGGACGCGCTCGACGACCGGGGCACCTTCGACGACCCGTCCGTCGCCCAGCGGCGGGACGGGGGCCACCACCGGACCGGGGAGAGCCCGGAGAACCCGCGTGGAGCCGGAGCCGACCGGAGGGCGGACTTCCACCAGCCCGGCCCGGTGCCGACCGCCTTCGGGGCGACCACGGTCGGCGGTGCGGTCGCCGCGTCGGCGCTGGCCAGCCCGATCCCCGCCGACGAGCCGGACCCGCGCGAGGAACGCACCGCCCGCCCCGGCGACGGCGCCGTCGGCCAGCGGGGAGCCGGCCGGCGGGCGGACCCCACCGCGCTGCTGCACGGCCACCACCGCGAACAGACCGTCGACGAGGCCGAGACGACCGGGCGGCACCCGGACGGGACGCCCGGGGCCCGGACCGACCACCGGGAGACCGGGCAGGACCGGGAGACCAGGCGGAACCCCGACACCGGCGTCGTGGTCGGTGGTGCCGGCTACGGCAGCCCGGACCCGGCGCTGGTGGACCCGGACGCCGCCCCGGCGACGGCCGTCCCCACCGGCACCCCGGACACGCTGACCGCCGCCGGTACGACCGGGTCCTCCCCGTCCGCCCTCGCCGAGCCGGCCACGCTCCTCGCCCCGGGGACCGCGCAGGGCTTCCGGGACCGCTGGCGGGACGTCCAGCTCCGCTTCGTCGACGATCCCAAGGCAGCGGCCGGGCAGGCCCAGGGGCTGGTGGAGGAGGCGATCCACGCGCTCGCCGCAGCCCTGGCGGAACAGAAGAACCGGATCGGCGGCTGGCAGGACGACGGCTCCGTCGACACCGAGCAGCTCCGCCAGGCGGTACGCCAGTACCGCGACTTCCTCGACCGGGTCCTCGGCCGCTGAACCACACCCGGAACACCCCGACCACGACCCGGTCGGGGTGTTCCGGGTGTACACGGGGAGTAACAGGACGATTCCCGGGGTAGTACCGGCCCCTATCGAACCTCACCGAAGGGGACGGGGGCATGGACGGTGGCGGCCTGCGACTCGACATGGACGTGCTGGACTACGGCATCCTCGTGCTGTACTTCGTCACCGTGCTGGGGGTCGGCTTCGCCGCCCGCCGGGCGATCCGCACCAGCGTCGACTTCTTCCTCTCCGGGCGCTCCCTGCCGGCCTGGGTGACCGGCCTCGCCTTCGTCTCGGCCAACCTCGGTGCACTGGAGATCATCGGGATGGCCGCCAACGGCGCGCAGTACGGCATGATGACCCTGCACTACTACTGGATCGGCGCCGTGCCGGCGATGGTCTTCCTGGGCATCGTGATGATGCCCTTCTACTACGGCTCGCGGGTCCGCAGCGTGCCCGAGTACCTTCGGCTGCGGTTCAACCGCCCCACCCACCTGCTCAACGCGCTGAGCTTCGCCGTCGCCCAGGTGCTCATCGCCGGAGTGAACCTGTACGCGCTGGCCCTGGTGATGCAGGCCCTGCTCGGCTGGCCGCTCTGGGTGGCGATCGTGGTCGGCGCAGCGATCGTGCTGGCCTACATCACCGTCGGCGGGCTCTCCGGCGCGATCTACAACGAGGTGCTCCAGTTCTTCGTCATCCTCGCCGGGCTGATCCCGATCACCGTCGTCGGGCTGGTCAAGGTGGGGGGCATGGACGGCCTGATGGACGCGGTCCGCGACTCGAAGCTGGGTGAGGCCGGTCTGCACACCTGGGCGGACACCGGGAGCACGGCCAACCCGCTCGGCGCGCACTGGATCGGGATCGTCTTCGGGCTCGGTTTCGTGCTGTCGTTCGGGTACTGGACCACGAACTTCGCCGAGGTGCAGCGGGCGCTCTCCGCGCGGAACATGAACGCCGCCCGGCGTACGCCGATCATCGCCGCCTACCCGAAGCTGGTCATCCCGGTGGTCACCGTGATCCCCGGCCTGATCGCGCTGGTCACGGTGCAGGGGCTCGGCGCGGAGACCGGCGGCCTCCAGTACAACAACGCGATTCCGCTGCTGATGCGGGACCTGCTCCCCAACGGCGTGCTCGGGGTGGCGGTGACCGGTCTGATCGCCTCGTTCATGGCCGGCATGGCGGCCAACGTCAGCGGCTTCAACACCGTCTTCACCTACGACATCTGGCAGGCGTACGTCCACCGGGACCGCTCCGACGAGTACTACCTGCGCGTCGGGCGGCTCGCCACCGTCGGCGGCGTGGTGGTCGGCATCGGCACCGCGTTCATCGCCGCCGGCTTCAGCAACATCATGAACTACATCCAGGCGCTCTTCTCGCTCTTCAACGCCCCGCTCTTCGCCACCTTCATCATCGGCATGTTCTGGAAGCGGATGAGCCCGGCCGCCGGTTTCCTGTCGCTGCTGTCCGGCACGGTGGCCTCGCTGGCGACGTACCTGCTCTACAAGGGGGGCGTGCTGGCGTTCGACTCCGACCTGGAGGAGAGCTTCTGGGGTGCCGGCATCGCGTTCGTCACGGTGGCCGTGGTCGCCGTCGTGGTCACCCCGCTCACCCGCCCGAAGCGCGACGACGAACTGCGCGGCCTGGTCTACGGCGCCGGCGGGGTCGACCTGACCGCCGACGGGCTCGTCGGGGACACCGCCTGGTACCGCTCGCCGATCCTGCTCGGCGGGATCGCCCTGCTCCTGTCCGTCCTGTTCTACCTGCCGGTCCTCTAGGAGGCGCACGCCATGGACGACCAGACGGCCCACGACCCGTTGGTGGACGAGACCGAGCGGGAACGCGGCCGGTCGGCCGCCGCCCGGCTGTTCGACATCCGCCGGGTGATCGGTGGGCTCTTCGTCGCGTACGGGCTCATCGTGGGCGGTACCGGACTCCTCGACGACCGGGCGGCGATCGAGAAGGCCGAGGGGGTCCGGATCAACCTCTGGGCGGGCCTGGGGATGCTCCTGCTCGGGTTGGTCTTCCTGGTGTGGCAGTGGCTGCGGCCGGCCGAGGCCCCGGCGGAGTCCGGTTCCGACCCGGCACGCTGACCGCCGGGGAGCCCGACCCCCGACCGGTCACCGGTTCGGCCGGGCGACCCGGCACGGCGCATGGGGTGGGCTCTGCGGGGTACGCGGGAGGGATCAGGGAACGCGCCTGGGGACAGGAGGGCAGCACCATGACCGATCGCGACCGTAACGCCGACCGGCCCCTGGAGGAGAGCCCCGAGATGGCCGCCGCGGCGGACGACGAGACGACGGTGCCGCAACTGGTGACCGGCGGTGGCCCGGACGACGAGACTCCGGACTTCGTGGCACCGGGCGAGTCACCGGCCGGGAGCGGCGGCACCGACGAGCTGGTCGGCGACGCGTACGCCGGCACCAGCGGCGTGGGCCGCACGACTGTCCGTACCGGTGGGGAGCAGCCCTGGGATCCGGCGGACCTGGCGGTGGCCCGGGGCCAGGACCCGGATCCGGAGAACGTCGAACGGGCCCGGCGCGACCTGGAGCGGGACGGCCGGGCGGCGGTCGAGCGCACCGTGCCCTGAGCAGACGGGCGGGGCCCCCGGCCGACCGCGTGGGTCGGGCCGGGGGCCCCGGGAGGCCCGCCGCTCAGGCGCCTCACAACCTGGGGGCGGCGGACAGGCCGCGGAGGTTCAGGACAGCGGCGGGTACGCGTTGCGCATGAGCTCCTGGAACTGCGCGGAGAACCAGGCACCGGAGATGGGCGCGTTGGGCAGCGCACCGCTCATGTTGTTGCCGTTACGCGCGTTACCGGTGTAGGTCGGGTCGCACATCTGGTCGAAGCCCTTGCCCTCGTCGTTCGGGGTGTACTTGCTGGAGCCGTCCGACTCGCCGGGGGGCTTGACCCAGACGTAGGCGTCGATGCCCGGCTCGGGCGCGACCTTCGGCCGCTCGCCGAGGCCCGCGCTGGCCTGGTTGCACCAGTTGCCGGCGTGGAGCCGGCGGTCGACCCGGCCGCCGTTGACGTAGGTGTCCACACTGGTCGTCGCACCGGACCGGTGGGCCGGGCGGCGCCGCCCCAGCCGTTGCGCGAGGTGTCGATCAGCATGCCGATGCCGGAGTCGAAGCCGACCCGGACCAGCTCGTTGCGGAACGCCTGGGCGAAGGAGAGCTCGTCGACGTACTGGTTCCAGTCGACCCACTTGGACTGGCGCACGGTCTGGCCGTTCACACTGTCAGTGATCTTGACGTACGGCTCCCTCAGGGCGGAGTAGTTCGCCGTGTTGACGATGAAGCCGTGCACGTTGTTCACCGTGCTGCCGGAGGCCACCGCGGCCTCCTTGAGCTGGTTGGCGGTGGGGGTGAAGTTGCTGTCCCAGCCGATCCAGCCGTGGTGGGCGGCGTCGACGTAGTTGTAGACGTTGCCGAGCACGCCCAGCTTGGCCAGTGCGTAGCCGACCCCGTTGACGTACGCGCCGTTCGCCTTGACGGTGCCGCACATCGAACCGTTGGAGCTGCTGTCGTCGGTGCCCTCGATGGCGGCGATCCGGTCCAGCCAGACGGCGGTCGGGTTGTTGGAGATCCGGCTACCGCCGGGCTCCGCGTCCGCCTTGGCCTTCCACTCCGGATTCACGTACCCCTTTACCCCGGCGAACGGATTGTCCACCTTGGGGCCACCGGGCGGCGGGGTGGTCGGCGGCGGCGTCGAGGGAGGCGGGCTGGTGGGGGGCGTCCCGCCGTTGCAGGCCGTGCCGTTGATGGTGAACGACGTCGGCTTCGGGTTGCTGCCGCTCCAGGATCCGTTGAAGCCGACGCTCGTGGTGGCCCCGGTGGCGAGCGCACCGTTGTAGGACTCGTTCTGCGCGGTGACGTTCTGGCCCGACTGCGTCCAGCGCGCCGACCAACCCTGCTGCACCCGCTGGTTGGCGTCCGGGAAGGCGAAGCCGAGCGCCCAGCCGTTCAGCGGGTCGCCGAGGTTCTTGATGGTGATGGAGGCGGTGAACCCGCCCTGCCAGTCACTGGACGTGTAGCTGACGCCGCACTGGGTCGCGGCGTGCGCCACGGTGACCGGAATGGTCACCAGGCCGCCGGCGACCAGGGCGCTCGCACCGGTCAGCGCCAGTGCCCGCCGCCTGGCGGACAGACTTCTCCACAGATTCATGCCACTGATCTCCTTGGGCGGGACCGGGCCACGGAACGGCCCGGCTGCTTTCAGGCCCGGGAAACGGTGTTCCACAAGGGCCCTCGGGGGTGATGGGGGGTGCCCGACCCGGACGGGCAGCGGTGGTGCCGTGCGGGCGAGCGAGCCGGTCGACGGTGCGGCCGCGACGTCGTCCGGTGGGGACCGGCTGCCCTCGACGCTCCGGCTAGGCGGTGTGGCTCCTCGTACGCAGTGCAGTGATTCTTGCATGGGAGCGCTTCCATGACAACCTCTCGATACCTGCGCGTCGCGTCGACCGGGAATTTCCGGGCGATCCGCCGGTAACGACGCGGGCGGGAGGCGACGCCGCGAACGCCCCCTACCACCCGGGACGGCCGGTAGCCGACACACTCCTAAACGCGAATCTTTCCCCGCATAGGTCGCGAATCGGTCTAACGTCTGCCTTAGCTCGGCTTCCGCCGGGCCAGGACGAAAAGGGATGGAGTGACGCAGGTCATGGCTACCAACAAGCTCGGGAAGGTCGTCGCAGGCGCCGCCCTCGGCGGGGCCTCCTTGCTGGTCTTCACGCCGGGGATCGCCTTCGCCGACAACGGCAACGGGCACCACGACCACCACAAGGGCAAGGTCTACGTCGATCCGCACGCCGTGCAGCCGGGCCACGATGTCAAGTTCATCGAGGTCTGCGCGGACCGCCAGGAGCACGCCTTCGTCTGGTCGAAGGTGACCGGGAAGGTCAAGCTCCACGCCCGGGACCACCACAAGAAGGAGCACGAGCGCGACGCGCGGGGCGAGGAGTCCGGGAGCGACGAGTCGCGGAACGGCTCCGGCTCGGAGAACGGCGGCTGGAACGGCAAGGACAAGGAATCCGACGGCGGCTGGAACGGCAAGGACAAGGAATCCGACGGCGGCTGGGACCGCAAGGACTCCGGGTCCGACGGCGGCTGGAACGACCACGGCTCGAAGAACGGCAAGGACTCCGAGTCCGGCGACAAGTCCGGCAACGGCTGGGACAGCCACGAGGACGAGGCCGGACAGCCGGGTATGAACGGCGACTCCAAGTCCGGCGGCTGGGGTGGCGGCGACGAGGCCAAGGACGAGGCCAAGAAGAAGGCCGAGGAGGAGGCCGCCAAGAAGAAGGCCGACGAGGAGGCCGCGCGGAAGAAGGCCGAAGCCGAGGCCGCCGCCGAAGAGGAGGCCGCTGCCGAGGAAGAGGCGAACGGCAAGGACAAGGGCGCCGCGGAGGAAGAGGCGGCAGCCGAGGAGGAGGCCCGGCACAAGGGACCGAAGTTCGTGTACTACGGCGAGGCCGAGATCCCGGCGGACGCCGAGCCCGGCACGTACAAGGTCAAGGGCTCCTGCGGCGAGGGCACCCTGGTCGTCCTGCCGACGGGGTCGGTCGACGGCGGTGACGGTGGCGCCACCGGCGGCGACCGCGGCATGGCGGTCAGCGGGGCGGCGATGCTCGGGGCCGCCGCGCTCGGCGGCATCGTGCTGATGCGGCGTCGTCGGGCCGATGAGCTGGTCTGACGCGGGGAAGCCCGCCGGCGGCCGTCACGGGAGACCGTGGCGTGCCGCCGGCGCGGCCGTGGTGACCCTCGGTGTACTCGGGGCCGGGCTGCTCGGGGTGGGACTGACGGAGCCGGAACCGCCCCGGCCCCCGCAGCCGGCGGTCGGGATCGGCGTGCCGGTCACCGACACCCCGCCGAACCCCGCCGACCGGGCCGCGGGCGACCCCGACACGGAAGCGGGCGCCAGCGGCCCGGTCGGGATGGAGCGGTCCGAACCCACCACCATCACCATCCCCCGGATCGGGGTGAACGCCCCGGTCATGTCGCTGGGGGTGGCGGCGGACGGGACCGTCGAGGTGCCCCCGTTGGAGCAGGCGCAGCGCGCCGGCTGGTACCGGCCCGGCCCCTCCCCCGGCGAGATCGGCAACGCGGTGATCGTCGGCCACGTCGACTCCAGCTACATCGGGCCGGCCGTCTTCTTCGACCTGGGCGCGCTGCTGCCCGGCGACACCATCTCCGTCGCCCGTCAGGACGGCAGCTCCGCCACCTTCCGGGTCGACGCGGTGCGGTCGTACCCGAAGGCGGAGTTCCCCTCCGCACTGGTCTACGGCCCGAGCGACCGGGCCGGGCTACGGGTGGTCACCTGCGGTGGCCAGTTCGACGAGCGGAACCGCGACTACCCGGACAACGTGATCGTCTTCGCCACCCTGGTGACCTGACGACCGGTGGCGGACGCCACACGCCGCGCGCCCGGTGGGAGCTCCCACCGGGCGCGCGGCGTGTGGACCCGCCTCAGCTCGCCGAGGAGGTACGCACCAGCGTCCGGATCTGCCGCAGCAGGACGGAGAGCGCGGCCAGGTCCGCCCGGGACTCGTCGAACTCCCCCATCGCCCGGTGGGCCCGGTGGATCGACACGGCGTTGGACTGCTCCCAGACCTGCACCCGCTCCTGCGACGGCAGGGCCGCGTCGGTGGAGTCGAGCACCTCGTTGGTGAGCGCGGCCAGGGCGGCGTAGAGGTCGTACCGCAACGCCATCCGGGCCAGGGTCTGCCAGCGGTCCTCCCGGGGCAGCAGGGAGATCTTCGACAGCAGCGAGTCGACCCGGAACCGGTCGGAGAGGACGAAGTAGACCGAGGCCACCTCGCCGACGTCCTTGCCGGTCTGCGCCGCCGTCTCCACCACGTCCAGCAGGCCGAAGCTGTACATCAGCCGGGTCGCCTGCTCGGCCAGCTCCCGGGGGAGCCCCCGCTTGCTCATCGTGTCGACGTGCGCGGCCAGCGCCTCCCGCTCGGCACCGAAGAAGAGGTTCTCCAGTTCTGGCAGGAGCCGGGCCACCCCGTCGCGCAGGCGGGCGATCTCGGCGGGCACGTCGATCGGCGAGCGCCGGTTGGTGACCAGCCAGCGCACCGCCCGGTCGAGCAGCCGCCGGGTGTCCAGGTAGCCACTGGTCTGCAACTCCGGGGCGACCCGGTTGTCCAGCGCCTCGATCGCGTTCCACAGCTCCCGGAGCCCGAAGACCTCCCGGACCACCACGTACGCCCGGATCACGTCCGCCGGGGACGCCGCCGTCTCCTCGACCACCCGGAACACGAACGAGATGCCACCCCGGTTGACCGCCTCGTTGACCAGCACGGTGGTGACGATGTCCCGGCGCAGCCGGTGCCGCTCCATCCGGTCGGCGAAACGCTGCCGCATCGGCGTCGGGAAGTAGTTGACCAGGACGTCGGTCGTCCACTCCTCGTCGGCCAGCCCGTCGGTGAGGATCTCCCGCTCCAGCGCGATCTTCACGTACGCGAGCAGCACCGCGAACTCCGGCGCGGTCAGCCCGGTCTCCGTCCGGGCGGCCAGTTCCTCGTCGGACGGGAGCGCCTCCAGCGCGCGGTTCAGCGCACCGGAGCGTTCCAGGTCGCTGATCATCCGGCGGTGCACCGGCAGCAGCGACGCGGACTGGGCCTGGGCGTTGTTCAGCGCCCGTGCCTGGTCGTAGTTGTCCCGCAGCACCAGCTCGGCGACCTCGTCGGTCATCTCGGCGAGCAGCTCGTCCCGGTCCGGGACGGTCAGCTCCCCGTCGGCGACCGCCGTGTTGAGCAGGATCTTGATGTTCACCTCGTGGTCGGAGCAGTCCACCCCGGCCGCGTTGTCGATGAAGTCGGTGTAGATCCGGCCGCCGGACTGGGCGTACTCGATCCGGCCGAGCTGGGTCCAGCCCAGGTTGCCGCCCTCGCCGGCCACCCGGCAGCGCAGGTCCTTGCCGTTGACCCGGATCGCGTCGTTGGACTTGTCCCCGACCTCGGCGTTGGTCTCGCCGGAGGACTTGACGTAGGTGCCGATGCCGCCGTTCCAGAAGAGGTCCACCGGGGCGGTCAGGATCGCCTTCATCAGCTCCGGCGGTGACATCTGGGTGACGTCGCCGTCGAGGCCGAGCGCCGCCCGGACCTGCGGCGAGATCGGCACCGACTTGGCGGTACGCGGGTACACCCCACCACCTGCGGAGATCAGGCCGGCGTCGTAGTCCTCCCACGACGACCGGGGCAGCTCGAACAGCCGTCTCCGTTCGGCGTACGAGGTCGCCGCGTCCGGCTCCGGGTCGAGGAAGATGTGCCGGTGGTCGAAGGCGGCCACCAGCCGGATGTGCTCGCTGAGCAGCATTCCGTTGCCGAACACGTCGCCGGACATGTCGCCCACGCCGACCACGGTGAAGTCCTCGGTCTGGGTGTCGTGCCCCAGCTCCCGGAAGTGCCGTTTGACCGACTCCCAGGCGCCCCGGGCGGTGATGCCCATCTTCTTGTGGTCGTAGCCGGCCGAACCGCCGGAGGCGAACGCGTCCCCCAGCCAGAACTGGTGCGCGGTGGAGATCTCGTTGGCGATGTCGGAGAAGGTCGCCGTCCCCTTGTCCGCCGCGACCACCAGGTACGGGTCGTCGCCGTCGTGGCGCACCACGTCGGTCGGGGGCACCACCGCACCGCTGACGATGTTGTCGGTGACGTCGAGCAGGGCGGAGATGAACTCCCGGTAGCAGGCCACCGCCTCGTCCCGGTCCCCCGGCTTCTGCTTGAGCACGAAGCCGCCCTTGGCCCCCACCGGCACGATCACGGCGTTCTTCACCATCTGCGCCTTGACCAGGCCGAGCACCTCGGTACGGAAGTCCTCCCGCCGGTCGGACCAGCGCAGCCCGCCGCGGGCCACCGGCCCGAACCGCAGGTGCACGCCCTCGAACCGGGGCGAGTAGACGAAGATCTCGTACTTCGGGCGGGGCGCGGGCAGATCCGGGATGGCCTGCGGGTCCAGCTTGAACGCCACGTACGACTTGGGTCGCCCGCCGTCCACCCGCTGGAAGAAGCTGGTCCGCAGGGTGGCCCGGACCAACGTCAGATACGCCCGCAGGATGCGGTCCTGGTCGAGGCTGGACACGTCGTCCAGGGCCGCGTTGACGGTGTCGGCCAGTTCCGTGCCGCGCCGGTCCCGTTCCTCGGGGGTGAGCCCGACGGTCGGGTCGAAGCGCACCTCGAAGAGTTCCACCAGCAGGGTGGCGATCCTCGGGTACGCGATGAAGGTGGACTCCATGTAGTCCTGCGAGAAGACCGTGCCCGCCTGGCGCAGGTACTTCGCGTACGCGCGCAGCACCACCACCTGCCGCCAGGTGAGCCCGGCGCGCAGCACCAGCTCGTTGAAGCCGTCCACCTCGGCCTCGCCCCGCCACGCGGCGGCGAAGGCGTTCTCCACGTGCGGGCGCACCTCGGACAGTTCCTGGTGCCCCTCGGGCAGTTGCAGGCCGAAGTCGTAGAGGTAGATCCGCCCGTCGATCCGGTCCACCTCGTACGGGTGCTCGTCGACCACCCGCACCCCGAGGGAGTGCAGCACCGGCAGCACGTCGGAGAGGAGCATCGGCTCGCCGTTGCGGTAGACCTTGAAGCGGACGTCCATCGCCTCGGCCGGATCGCCCGCGCCCCGCGTGCCGTTGCGCGGCGCGAGCTGCTTGCGGAACAGGTGCATCTCGAGCTGGCCGGGCTCCTCCAGCAGCTCCAGCTTGGCCAGGTCCTTCATCGCCTCGTACGGCGTGTGCCCGTCCTTGTAGCCCTCGGGGAAGGCGTCGGCGTACCGGGTGAACAGGTGCTTGGCCTGTTCGTCGCCGAGCTTGCGCTCCAGCACCAGCCGGTAGTCGTCGTCCCAGAGCCGGGTCGCGTCGGCGAGTTCCTCGGCGAGCAGGTCGGCGTCGACGTCACCAGGCGGGTTCGCCGGGTCGGTCCGGACGATGAAGTGCACCCGGGCCAGCATCGACTCGGTGACCCGGGTGGTGTAGTCCACCCCGACCCCGTTCAGCTCGCGCAGCAGGATGTCCTGCATGCGCAGCCGGTTCTGCGTGGTGAACCGGTCCCGGGGCAGGTAGATCAGGCAGGAGATGAACCGGCCGTAGCCGTCCCGGCGCAGGAACACCCGCAGCTGGCGACGCCCGGCCATCCGGAGCACGCCGATCACCGCGTGGTAGAGGTCGTCGGTCTTGATCTGGAACAGCTCGTCGCGGGGGTAGGTCTCCAGGATCTGGAGCAGGTCCTTGCCGGAGTGGCTGCGCGGGCTCAGCCCGGAGCGTTCCATCACCTCGGCCACCTTGCGGCGGACCACCGGCAGCTCGCGCACGCTGGTCCGGTACGCGGCGGTGGAGAAGAGCCCGAGGAAGCGCCGCTCCCCGACCACCTCGCCGTGCTCGTTGAAGACCTTGAAACCGATGTAGTCGAGGTACGCCGAGCGGTGGACGGTCGCCCGGGAGTTCGCCTTGGTGATGATCAACAGGCGCTTCTCCAGCACCTTCTCGTGCGCCTCCGGCGGCATCGACGACAGCGTCCGGGGCTCGGTGCGGTCCTGCCGCAGGATGCCCAGGCCGGTGCCGAGCCTGGCCTCCAGCGCCTGGCCACGCGGTTCGTCGGGGGTCCCGCCCTCGTCCACCTCGACCAGGCGGTACTCCCGGTAGCCGAGGAAGGTGAAATGGTCGTGGGCCAGCCAGCGCAGCAGCTCCACCGAGTCGGTGATGTCCTTCTCCGGCACCGGCGGACGGTGGTCGGAGGTCCGCGCGGCGGAAAGCTCCTCGGCGAGGTCGAGGGCCTGCTGGCGCATCCTCGGCCAGTCCTCGACGGCCTCCCGGACGTCGGTGAGCACCCGCTGGAGTTCGGCGCGGAGCCGGTCCCGCTGGGCCGGGTCCCGGATCGGGTCGATCTCGATGTGCATCCAGCTCTCGACGATGTCGCCGTCGATCGCGTCGTCCGGCTCGACGTCCGCCGCCACCTCGGCGAGCCGACCCGACGGCTCCCGCCGGACCACCACCAGCGGGTGCACCAGCAGGTGCACGTCCAGGTGGTGGGAGTTGAGCAGGGCGGTCACGGAGTCGACCAGGAACGGCATGTCGTCGGTGACGATCTCGATCACCGTGTGGTGCTGTTCGGCGTCCGGCTCGTGGATCCGCAGCTTCAACTCACCCCGGACCCGCTGCTCGGCCAGCTCGCGGTGGGCGCGGGCGGCGTCGAGCATCTCCTCGGCGGCGAACCCGATCAGCTCCTCGTCCGGCGCGAACCGCCAGAAGCGGTCGACCAGGGTGGCCGCGCCGTGGTCGTCGCCGGCCAGCGCGACCGCCTGGGCGACCAGGCGCTCCGCGTTGGGCACCGGCTCGTCGAGTTCGGCGTCCTCCACGTCGTCGCCGAGCGCCTCCACCGGCAGGCCGAGGTCGTACAAGGTGTCGATACTAGAACCGGACATACCGGTTACTCCTGCATGAAGGCGGCCGGACCCATCGCGGTCGGTCGCCGACTCGAAACTGTCGTCGCGGCCGGAGCCTCCCGGCCGGAGGTCGGGTCCCGGTTTGATCGCCGGACGCCGGTCCATCGGTGCCACTCCCCTCGACCCACCGCGTTGTGGGTCACTCACCGTCCAGCCTAGGCCCTGTCGATCACGTTTCTCCTTGGCGGACCACAGGCTGGACTTCCGGTTCGGGACTGTGCCCATCCACCCGTTGCGGGTTCGAGGTGGCCGGGGCTGGAGTACCCCGACCCGCGATGTTCATCACACCACCGCCGGTCCCACTTCGTGGCCCGGCACGGGGCCCCCGGTGGACGGTTCGCGTACTACCGTGCAGGTCAGGCCGAGATCGGAGGGTCCATGTCCCTGTCCTACCCGCCCCGCCGCCCGCGTACCCGCCGCATGCGGAACGCCGTTTTCGCGGCGGTCGTCACCGCAGCGACACTGGTGGGGTGTTCCGGCGGTGACGGACCGGAGGAGAGCGTCGACGCGTTCCTCGCCGGCTGGCGTTCCGGTGACCTGCACGCGGTCGGCTTCCGCGACCCGACCGGGGCCCGGATCCCGGCGGAGCGGGTGACCGAGGAGATCCGGGAGCTCTCCGGAGAACTGGCCGACCGGCCACCCGCCCTGCGCCGGTCCGGGGAACCAAAGATCACCCGGGATTCGGCCGAGGGACGGATCAGCGTGGAGTGGACGCTGCCCGGCGACACCCGGTGGCGCTACGAGCGTCCGGTCCGCCTGGCCCGCAGCGGGGACGGCGCGTGGCAGGTGGCCTGGGAACCCGCCCTGGTACAGGAGCAGTTGCTGCGCGGCGACCGCCTGGCCGTACGCCGGGTCGCCGCGCCCCGCGCCGCGGTGCTCGACGCGGCCGGCGCACCGATCGTCGCTCCTCGGCCCGTGGTCCGGGTGGGGGTGCAACCGAGCGAGGTCACCGACGCCGCAGGCCTGGCCCGCCGGCTCGACGCCGCGTTCAAGGCGGTACGCCCGGCGATCACCCCACCGGTCGACCTGTCCGACCTGCCGAAACGGCTGGCCGACGCGAAACCGGACGCCTTCGTCGAGGTGGTCACCCTGCGGGAGGAGGCATACCGGCAGATCCGCGCCCGCATCTACGACCTGCCCGGCACGAAGTTCCGCAGCGAGAAGCTGGAGTTGGCCCCCACCCGGGAGTTCGCCCGGGCCCTGCTCGGCTCGGTCGACCCGGCCACCGCCGAGGACCTGGCCGCCAAACCCGGCGTCTACGCCGAGGGCGACCAGGTCGGCCACGGCGGCCTCCAGGGCCGGTACGACGAACGGCTGCGCGGCGCCGCCGGGATCAGCGTGGTCACCGAACGCCGGGGGCCGGAGGGCACGTGGGCACCGACCGGCACCGAGGTGTTCCGGAAGGACCCACAGCCCGGACAGGCCGTGAAGACCACCCTCGACCCGGCGGTGCAGAACGCGGCGGACGCCGCCCTGCGCGGGGAGCGACGCCGCTCCGCCCTGGTCGCGGTACGCGTCAGCGACGGCGCAGTGCTCGCGGTCGCCAACGGCCCCGGCCCGGCCGGGGAGAACCTCGCGTTCACCGCTCAGGTGCCGCCCGGCTCGACCTTCAAGATGGTCAGCGCGCTCGGGCTGCTCGACCGGCAGGCGGTGACCCTGGACGCCCCGGTCGACTGCCCGAAGACGTTCACCGTCGACGGCCGCTCCTTCAAGAACTCGGAGAACTTCGCCCTGGGGAAGGTGCCGTTCCGGACCGACTTCGCGAAGTCCTGCAACACCGCCTTCGCCGCGCTCGCCCCGAAGCTCGGCGACACCGGCCTCGCCGAGACCGGCCGGATGCTCGGCCTGGAGGCAAAATGGGACCTCGGCGTGGACGTCTTCACCGGCAAGGTCTCCACCGGCGGCACCCCCGCCGAGCGGGCCGCCGCCGCCTTCGGCCAGGGCACCACCCTGGTCAGCCCGGTCGCCATGGCCGCCGCCACCGCCGCCGTCGCCCGGGGCCGCTGGGAACAGCCCAAGCTGGTCCTCGACCCGGCTCCCGGGCAACCCGCACCGGCCGGGCCGCAGCTCAAGCCGGAGTCGGTCGAGCCGCTGCGCACGATGATGCGCGAGGTGGTCACCTCCGGCACCGCCACCGCCCTGCGCGGCGTTCCCGGCAAACCCGTGCACGGCAAGACCGGCACCGCCGAGTACGACGACAACCCGGCCAACACGCACTCCTGGTTCGTCGGCTGGCAGGGTGACGTCGCCGTCGCCGTCTTCGTGGAGAAGGGCGGCTCCAGCACCGAGTCGGCCGTCCCGATCACCGCCCGATTCCTCCGCGCCCTCGCCTGAGGGAACCCGTTGTCCGACTGCGTCGCCAGCTGGTCGCCTCCGGCGCCTCCGCGCTCGCCCGGGACCCGGTCCCGTCCACCCTCCCGAAGGCGGGCCGGCGCTCCGGGTCCGACGTTGGCCGAGACGCTGGGCCCGATGCGGTCCGCCACGACCGGTCGGTCCCGGCAGACAGGTGGGAGTGCGCGGAGACTGTCGAGCTGCCCGCACAGACGGGGCAGGCACTCCGCGTGACGTACGTGGTGTCGCCCTCCCGCCTGGCAGTCGCACGAGTTGCAGTCGCCCTCGTGGAGGTAGCCGGAGTGGCGCCCGGCCGGATGGCGGTCGCGGGAGTGGCGGTCGGTCTAGGCGCACAGACGGGGCAGCTCGACAGCGTCCGAACCGGAACCAGGGTGTTCCGTCCCGACCCGCGCGACGTCGCGCCCCGACCGGGTGGAGGAGACCACGTGGACCGGGCCGGGGTCGCACCGGCACGGGAGGAGCGAAGGCCGCGGCCGGTGCCGCACGTCGGAGCACGGCGTCGGCACCGCAGGTCAGCTGGCGACGATCGGACCCAGGTCGTCGGCGTCCCCCGGAGACAGCCGGCCCACGACGCCGGAAGCCGACGGGTCCACGGTGGGCGGGAGCGACCGCTCCGCAGGTGCCTCGGGGAAGACGGCGGCGGCCGGGCGGGGCGGCGGGACCGGGCGGGGCGGCAGCAGCTTGGGCGGGACCGCGTTCGGGGCGGTGACCGGGGCCAGGCCGGCGACCAGCGTGTTGACGATCTCGGCGGCGTACGCGCCGTCCGGGTCGTAGTCGGGATCGAAGACGGTCAGCTCCACCCCGAGGCAGTGCGGGGTGTCGACCAGCCCGGCGATCAGGATCTCCAGCTCGGCGAAGGCGATCCCGCCCGGGTCAGGGGCGTCCACTGCCGGCATCACCGCCGGGTCGAGCACGTCCACGTCGACGTGCAGCCAGTAGCCGGCGCAGTCGGCCAGTTGCTCGTGGGCCCACTGCGCGGTCCGGGCCGCCCCCTCGGCGCGCAGCGCCGGCACCGGCCGGTTGACGATGCCGGCCGCCTGGAGGTCCAGGCGGTACTCGTCCTGCGCCCGGATGCCGAGCACCACCACGTCGACGTCCCGGAAGTACGGTCGGCGGCCCTCGATCGCGGCCAGGTCGGCCTGCCCGCGGCCGGTCACCAGGGCGAGGTCCTCACCGGCGGCGGCTCCGACGTAGGAGGCGTTGCCGGGGTGGCGGAAGTCGGAGTGACCGTCGACGAAGACCAGGCCGATCCGGCCGCCGACCGACTCGCCGAGCCGGTGCATGGCCAGTGCGGAGCCGAGCAGGACCGAGCAGTCTCCGCCGAGCACCACCGGGAACTCGCCCCGGTCGATGATGTCCCCGATCCGCCCGGCCAGGGCGGCCGAGTACTCCGCGATCTCCCGGGAGTGGCAGACCCCGTCACCGGGACGCCAGTCTCCCGGGTCGTACCGGGGTGCGGTGAGACAGCCGGCGTCCCGGGCCCGCAGCCGGGCGAGGAGGCCGTGGTCGCGCAGCGCCCCCGGCGCCTTGCCGCACCCCGGCACGGAGGTGAGCGTGGGGGGCCGCAGGCCGAGGTTTGTCGGCGCGTCGAGGACGGCGATCCGGCGCGTCATTGGCTCCCGTCCTCGTGAGGTCGGGCGGGCCGGCCACCGCCGGCCCGCGCGGGCGTGGGGGTGGTCAGAACAGGGCGCTCGCCAGGGCTCGGCGGGCCTTGCCGGCCGCGGGGTCGTCCGGGCCGGCGATGGTGAACAACGAGACCAGGTGCTGGCGGGCCTTCTCCCGGTCGTCCCCGGCCGTCCGCCGGACCAGGGCGACCAGTCGAGCGTACGCCGCCTCGGCCTGACCGCTGAGCACCTCGACGTCGGCGGCGAGAAGTTGCGCCTCGACGTCGTCGGGGTCGGTCTGGGCGGCGGCGAGCGCGGCGGCCGGGTCGATGGCGCCGACCCGGCGGACCAGCCCGACCTGGGCCAGACCCGCCTCGGCCGCGGCGTCCGCCGGGCTCTCAGCCAGGATCTTCCGGTACGCCGCCTCGGCCGCGTCCAGGTCGCCGGTCATCAACGCGTCGTCGGCCTCGTCGAGGCGGGGGTCACCGGCCGGCTCGGCGGTGACGCCGCCGGCCTTGAGTACGGCCTGGATCCACTGCCGCAGCTGCGCCTCCGGCACCACACCGGAGAAGGCGTCGATCGGCTGTCCGCCGACGACCGCGAAGACCATCGGGATGCCCTGCACCCGGAACATCTGGGCCAGCCGGGGGTTGGCCTCGACGTCGACCTTGGCGAGCACCCACGCGCCGCCGCCCTCGGTGGCGAGTTTCTCCAGCACCGGGGAGAGCTGCTTGCAGGGCTCGCACCACTCGGCCCAGAAGTCGATCACGACCGGTGTGGTCAGCGAACGCTCCAGCACCTCGGACTGGAAGGTCGCTTCGGTCACGTCGATCACCGCTACCCCGGCGCCCGGTGTGGCACCGCCCGGTACACCGGCGGGCGGGCCGCCCTGGGCGGGGGCGGCGGGACGGGACGGGGTGGACGGGCGCAGCGCGCTGAGGTCGACCGCGCCGCGGGTGAAGATCGACGAGGTGATCCGTGGGTCGCTCATGGTTATCTAGTCTCGCACGTACCCGGTCCGGAACAGATCAGCCGACGTGCCGACACATGTGACTTCCACGGCTGGTCGCGGGCGGTGCGGAGGGCCGGTGGAGCCCCGCACCGCCCGCGCCGGTTGTCAGAACCGGGCCGGTTCCCGGTAGACGCCCCACTCGGCGCGCAGCGCGTCGCAGATCTCGCCGAGCGTCGCCTCCGCGCGGACCGCGTCGAGCATCGCCGGGACCATGTTCTCGTCGGTACGGCTGACCGCCACCATGTGCGCGATGGCGGCGGCGACCGCGTCGTTGTCCCGGCCGGCCTTGCGCTCGGCGAGCAGCTTGCGCTGTTCCAGCTCCACCTCGTGGGAGATGCGCAGGATCTCCAAGTCCTTGGCGACCGTGCCGGTGTGGCAGTTGACGCCGACGATTTTCTTCTCGCCCTTCTCCAGCGCCTGCTGGTAGACGAAGGCCGCCTCGGCGATGTGGCCGGTGAACCAGCCGTCCTCGATGCCCCGCAGGATGCCGGAGGTCATCGGGCCGATCGTGTGGGGACCGTCCCCGCCCAACTGCCGGATCCGGGCGAAGATCTCCTCCGCCTCGGCCTCGATCCGGTCCGTGAGCGCCTCGACGTACCAGGAGCCGCCGAGCGGGTCGGCGACGTTGGTCACCCCGATCTCCTCCATCAGCACCTGCTGGGTACGCAGGGCGATCTCGGCGGACTCGTCGGTGGGCAGCGCGAGCGTCTCGTCGAGGGCGTTGGTGTGCAGCGAGTTGGTGCCACCGAGCACCGCCGCCAGGGCCTCGACCGCGGTACGGACGACGTTGTTCACCGGCTGCTGGGCGGTCAGCGACACCCCGGCGGTCTGGGTGTGGAACCGCATCCACATCGCCTTCTCGCTGGTGGCGCCGTAGACGTCGCGCAGCCAGCGCGCCCAGATCCGCCGGGCGGCGCGGAACTTGGCGATCTCCTCGAAGAAGTCGACGTGCGAGTCAAAGAAGAAGCTCAGCCCGGGGGCGAAGACGTTCACGTCCAGGCCCCGGGAGAGTCCCAGCTCGACGTAACCGAATCCGTCGGCCAGGGTGTACGCCAGCTCCTGCGCGGCGGTCGAGCCGGCCTCGCGGATGTGGTAGCCGGAGACCGAGAGCGGCTTGTAGCGCGGGATGTCCCGGGCGCAGTACTCCATCAGGTCGCCGATCAGGCGCAGGTGCGGCTCGGGGTCGAAGAGCCACTCCTTCTGCGCGATGTACTCCTTGAAGATGTCGGTCTGGAGGGTGCCGTCGAGGCTGCCGATGTCGGCGCCCTGCCGCTCGGCTGCGACCAGGTACATGCAGAACACCGGCACCGCCGGACCGGAGATGGTCATGCTGGTGGTGACCCCGGCCAGGTCGATGCCGTCGAAGAGCGCCTCCATGTCGGCGGCGCTGTCGATGGCGACGCCGCAGTGGCCGACCTCGCCGAGCGACTGCGGGTCGTCGGAGTCCCGCCCCATCAGGGTCGGCATGTCGAAGGCCACGGAGAGCCCACCACCGCCCGCGCCGAGGATCATCTTGTAGCGCTCGTTGGTCTGCTGGGCGTTGCCGAAGCCGGCGAACTGCCGGATCGTCCAGGTGCGCCCCCGGTAGCCGGTCGGGTACAACCCCCGGGTGTACGGGAACTCCCCCGGCCAGCCGATGCGCTCGAAGCCCGGGTAGGCGACCCCCTCCGGCGGGCCGTACACCGGCTCGACCTCCAGCCCGGAGAGCGTGGTGAAGTCCGCATCCCGCTTGCGCGCGGCGTCGTACCGGGCCTGCCAGCGGGCCCGTCCGGCGGCGATCTCGTCGGCGTTCATGCGCAGGGCTCCTCCTCGAGTCCTCGACTGCACGTCGAGTGTAAGACGCACACCTGAACGATCGCTAAGGAATCTGCTACCGGCGGGTAGTCGCAGGCTCACCGCTCCAGTTCGGCGAGGAGTTCGCCAGCCGCCGCGTACGGGTCGAGGGCACCCTCGGCCACCCGCCCGGCGAGCGCCGCGAGGCCCGTACCGTCGCGGAGCGAGCCGATCCGGGCGCGGAGCACCCCGAGCGCGATCGCCTCGATCTCGGCGGCGGCCCGCGCCTCGCGGCGGCGGCGCAGCTCGCCGTGCTCGACCAGCCAGCCCCGGTGCTTGTCGATCGCGGCGGCGATGTCGTCGATCCCCTCGCCCCGCGCGGCGATCGAGCGCACCACCTGGGGTCGCCACTCGCCCGGCCCGCGCTCGCCCAGCGCGATCATGCCGTTGATGTCGCGGACGGTGGCGTCGGCGCCGTCCCGGTCGGCCTTGTTGACCACGAAGATGTCGGCGATCTCCAGGATGCCGGCCTTGACCGCCTGGATCGCGTCGCCCATGCCGGGGGCGAGCAGCACCAGCGTGGTGTCGGCGAGCGAGGCCACCTCCACCTCGGCCTGCCCGACCCCGACCGTCTCCACCAGCACCACGTCGCAGCCCGCGCCCTCCAGCACCCGCACCGCCTGCGGGGTGGCCGCCGATAGGCCGCCGAGGTGTCCCCGGCTGGACATCGAGCGGATGTAGACGCCCGGGTCGGTGGCGTGGTCCTGCATCCGGATCCGGTCGCCGAGGATCGCCCCACCGGTGAACGGGCTGGACGGGTCGACCGCGAGCACCCCGACCCGGTGGCCCCGGGCCCGCAGCGCCCGGACCAGCTCGTTGGTGGTGGTCGACTTCCCCACACCGGGCGAGCCGGTCAACCCGACGACCTGGGCCTGCCCGGCGTACGGCGCGAGGGCCGCCGCGACCTGCGGCAGCACCTCGTCGCCGGACTCGACCAGGGTGATCAGCCGGGCCACCGCGCGGGGGTCACCCGCGCGGGCCCGTTCCACCAGCATCGGTACGTCCCGACTGCGCCGGATCGACGGCGCGGCGGTGCCCAGCTCACTCACTGAGCGTTCTCGCCCTCGGCCGGCACGTGGATGATCAGCGCGTCGCCCTGGCCGCCGCCACCACAGAGCGCCGCCGCCCCGGTGCCGCCACCGCGCCGCTTCAGTTCCAGTGCGAGGGTGAGCACCAGCCGGGCGCCGGACATGCCGATCGGGTGACCGAGCGCGATCGCGCCGCCGTTGGGGTTGACGATCGCCGGGTCCACCCCGAGGTCGCGGGTGGACTGGATACCGACCGCGCCGAACGCCTCGTTGATCTCGATGAGGTCGAGATCGGAGATGCTGAGCCCGCCCTTCTTCAGGGCGTGCACGATCGCGTTGGCGGGCTGCGAGTGCAGGGAGTTGTCCGGACCGGCCACGTTGCCGTGCGCGCCGACCTCCGCCAGCCAGGTCAGCCCCAGCTCCTTCGCCTTGGCCTTGCTCATGACCACCACGGCGGCGGCCCCGTCGGAGATCGGCGACGCGCTGCCCGCGGTGATCGTGCCGTCCTTGGCGAACGCCGGGCGGAGCTTGCCCAGCGATTCGACGGTGGTGTCCGGACGGATGCCCTCGTCCTCACTGATCACCAGCGGGTCGCCCTTGCGCTGCGGGATCAGCACCGGGGTGATCTCGTCGGCGAAGTGGCCGTTCTTCTGCGCGGCGGCGGCCCTGGTGTGGCTGGCGGCGGCGAAGGCGTCCTGCTCCTCACGGGTGATGCCGTGCCGCACGCCGTGCCGCTCCGTGGACTCCCCCATCGAGCAGCAGTCCCAGGCGTCGGTGAGCCCGTCCAGCGCCATGTGGTCCTTGATCGTCACGTCGCCGTACTTGTAGCCGGCGCGCTGGCCGAGCAGCAGGTGCGGGGCGTTGGTCATCGACTCCATACCGCCGGCCACCACGATGTCGAACTCGCCGGCCCGGATGAGCTGGTCGGCCAGGGCGATCGCGTCGAGCCCGGAGAGACAGACCTTGTTGATGGTCAACGCCGGCACGGACATCGGGATGCCCGCCTCGACCGCCGCCTGCCGGGCGGGGATCTGCCCCGTACCCGCCTGGAGCACCTGCCCCATGATCACGTACTGCACCTGCTCCGGGGCGACCCCCGCACGCTCCAGGGCGGCCTTGATCGCCACCCCGCCGAGCTGGGTCGCGGAGAGGTCCTTGAGATTGCCCAGCAGGCGCCCCATCGGGGTCCGCGCGCCGCTGACGATCACCGAAGCCATACTCTGCCTCCGAAGGGGTGGGCGAACCTGTACGCCTTAACGACTGTTCGGTCAGACTAGCGTCATGGCTGAGAACTCCCCTGTCGAGCCCGCTGCGGACTACGTCACAGACATCGGTATCCGCCGAATCGATCACGTCGGTGTGGCGGTCGCCGACCTGGACGCGGCGATCGACTTCTACCAGCGCACCTTCGGCATGCGCTGCGTACACATCGAGACCAACGCCGAGCAGGGTGTCCGCGAGGCGATGCTGGCGGTCGGCCCGACCACCGAGGGGGGCTGCCTGCAACTGCTCGCCCCGCTCACCGGCGAGTCGACGATCGCGAAGTTCCTGGACCGTAACGGGCCGGGGGTGCAGCAGGTCGCGTACACCGTCACCGACATCGACGCGGCGTGCGCGGCGCTGCGCGAGCGCGGCATGCGGGTGCTCTACGAGACCCCGCGCCGGGGCACCGCCGGCTCCCGGGTCAACTTCGTCCACCCCAAGGACGCCGGCGGCGTCCTCGTCGAACTGGTCCAACCCGCGTGAGATGGTAGCAGGGGTCCCCTGTTACCGCTTTTTGTCGAGCAGGGGGCCCCTGCAACCACCCAGGACCGGCATTGGCTTTCGTCGGTGCTCGACCGGCACCGAACTGATCGATACCCACGGTGACCCGGAAAAGGGCGGCCGGTCGGTGGCCGCCCTTTTCCACACGCCCGACGGCCAGGCCCCGGCGCCCCGTCCCGGACCTGCCAAGATCGCGCGTCCCGGACGGCCTCCGGGGCGGGCGGAGGTGACCATGTAATCGGGCGGAGGTGACCATGTAATGAGGACACGAAAGCTCCGCACCACTCTTGCGAAGCACCCCGGGGCGTCTGCGAGTATGGGCGAATGCCCCAGCAGCAGTCCTCCCCTCTCGCGTTCTTCGATAACGCGAACTCCCAGCCGGACTTCACCGTTGGCCTGCGCGGATACAACACCGGCCAGGTCGACGACTTCATCGGCCGGCTGACCGCCGCGCTGACCCAGTCCGAGCAGGCCCGCGCCGAGGCCGAGCAGCGGATGAACGACGCGCAGCGCCGGCTCCGGCAGGCCGAGCAGCGCCTCGCGGCGCTGGAGCAGAAGCTCGCCGAGACCAACAAGCAGCTCGAGGAGAACAGCCGGCCGACCCTCTCCGGCCTCGGGACCCGGGTCGAGCAGATCCTGCGGCTGGCCGAGGAGCAGGCCAACGACCACCGCAACGAGGCCAAGCGCGAGTCCGAGGGCATCCTCTCCGCGGCCCGCCTGGAGGCGCGCGAGATCACCGACAAGGCGCGGGCCGAGGCGGCGGCCATGAAGGCCACCGCGGAGCGCGAGGCGGGCAGTGTCCGCACCACCGCCGAGCGGGAGGCGGCCGAGGTCCGGGTGCAGGCCCGGCGGGAGGCCGACACGCTGCGCGCCGACGCCGAGCGGGAGACCAAGCAGCTCCGCACGGTCACCGCGCACGAGGTGGCCGAGCTGAAGTCCACTGTCGAGCGGGAGGTGGCCACCCTGCGGGCCACCGCCGAGCGGGAGATCACCCAGCAGCGGGCCAAGGCCGCCCGTGAGGCCGAGGAGAAGCGCGCCGAGGCGACCAAGCTGCTCACCGACGCCCGCGACAAGCGGGACAAGGACCTCCAGGCTCTGGAGCTCCAGCTCGCCGAGCGGCGGGAGAAGGCCGAGCGCGAGGAGTCCGAGCGGCACGCCGCGCAGGTCGCGCAGACCCAGAAGCTGGTCGGCGAGGCCGAGCAGCGGGCCCGCGCCGCGCAGGAGCGTGCCAAGGAGATCGAGCAGCGCGCCGAGGCCCGGCGGGTCGAGTCGGAGCGCACCGCCTCCGAGACCGTCGAGAAGGCCAAGTCGCTGGCCGAGAAGACGCTCGCCGAGGCCAAGGCCGAGTCGCAGCGCCTGCTCAACGAGGCCCGTACCGAGGCCGAGCTGACCACCCAGGCCGCCCGGCGCGAGGTCGAGGACCTCACCCGCCAGAAGGACGCGGTCACCGCGCAGCTCGGGCAGATGCTCTCCGGCCTGGCCGGCATCGTGCCGGGCGTGCCGCAGCAGAAGGCGGAGCCGCCGGCGGCAGCGCCGGTGAAGGCCGAGGAGTCCGCCGAGCGGGTTTCCGCGGAGAAGTCCAGCTGACGGCCCGCGGGGCGTCCGGGGCATGAGTCGTACGGCGCGGGGTGTCATCTTGAACGGGTGCACCCCGCGCCATACGCTGCCCACCGACGCCGACCGACACGTCCCCCGCACCGGGTGAAGTGGGTCCCATCGTCGCCGTGCGTATCGCCGCACTGCGCGCGGACGCGTGTGAGGATGGGGGTATGTCGCACGGCGAGGAACTGTTCGCTCTCGGCGGGGAAGTGACCACGGAGCCCAGCTTCGAGTCCGCCCTGCGGGGGTACGAGAAACGACAGGTCGACCGGTACGTGGCCCGTGCCGAACACGAGATCGCGGCGCTGACAGCCGAACGGGAACAGGCGTACACCCAGATACACAAGCTCGCCGGCCAGGTGGAGGTGCTCCAGCGCGACCTGGCGCAGGTGCGTAAGCAGGGCACCGTGGTGGACCGGGCCTCGTTCCGGCACCTGGGGCCCCGGGTGGAGCAGATCCTCACGCTCGCCGAGGAGCAGGCCGACGACATCCTCGTCGCCGCCAACGAGGAGATCGAGGCGCGTCGCGCGGCGGCCGAGCACATCATCGAGGAAGCCCGTGAGCAGGCCGCCAAGGCGCTGAAGGACTTCGAGCTGGCCCTCACCGCCCGGCGGGCCGAGGAGGAGCGGCACAGCGCCGCCCGGCGGGCCGAGGCGGAGCGGCACAGCGCCGCCCGGCGGGCCGAGGCGGAGGCGACGGTCACCGCCGCCCGCGAGGAGGCCGCCCGGCTCCGGGAGGCCGCGCAGACCGCGCTGGCCAAGGCCCAGCAGGAGGCCACCCAGCTCCGGGACGCGGCCAAGGAGATCCACAACCAGGCTCAGCAGGAGGCCGCCAAGCTGCGCGAGGCGGCCCGGGAGGCGCACGCGAAGGCCCAGCAGGAGGCGGCCCAGCTCCGCGACGCGGCCAAGGAGGTGCACCTCAAGGCCCAGCAGGAGGCGAAGCGCCTGACCGAGCAGGCCACCGAGGCCGGCCGGGCGACGCACGCCAAGGCGCAGCAGGATGCCAAGAAGCTCACCGACCAGGCTGCCGCGGCGGCGCAGGCCACCCGGGCCAAGGCCCAGCAGGAGGCGAACCAGCTCACCACCCAGGCGGGCGAGGCGGCCAAGCGCAGTCGGGCCGAGACCGAGGCGTACGTCCAGCGCATGCGCGCCGAGACCGAGGCGTACGTGCAGCAGGCGCGGGCACAGACCCAGCAGGAGCTGGGCGCCTGGCGGGCCGGGGTGGAGAAGGAGGTCAGCGCGCAGCGGGAGGCGACCGAACGGGAGCTGACCCAGCTCCGCCAGACCGCCGACCGGGAGTTCACCACCCGCCGCGAGGAGTTGGAACAGCAGTACACCGCCCGTCAGGACGAGCTGGAGCGGGATTACACCGCTCGCCGCGACGAGGTCGAGCAGGGGGCCGCCCGGATCCGGCAGGAGGCCGAGGAGGCGGCGACGACGCTGCGGCAGACCGTCGAGCAGGAGGTCGCGACGCTGCGCCGGGAAACCGAGGAGCAGGTCACGACGCTGCGCCGGGAGGCCGAGGAGAAGGCCGCGACGCTGCTGAACCAGGCCGAGACGGAGGCCGCCGCCAAGCGGCGCAAGGCCGACGAGCGCGTGGCGACCTCGCGCCGACAGTTCGAGGAGTACGCGGCCACCACCCAGCAGCACCTGGCGACGACCCAGCAGCATCTCGCCGCCACCCAGCAGGAGGTCGCCACCGGCCGGCAGCAGCTGGCCCAGGTCATGCTGGAGATCGCCCAGGCCCAGCAGGAGCTGGCCGACCTGCGGCAGGAGACCTGGAAGTCCCGGCAGGAGTCCGACGACCTCCAGCACGCCCTGGAGGAGATCCGCCAGCAGCTCGGCACGGAACGGTCCCGGTTGGCCGAGACGGACGCCTCGGTCCGGCAGGCCGGCGAGTCCGCGGCCCGGGCCCAGGCGGAGGCCCGCCGGGTGGCCGAGGTGGCCGCCGACGGCGACGGCGGCAAGCCGAGGACCCGGCCGGTGGCCGAGCCGGTCACCACTCTGGACGGCGGTGCCGCCAGCGCGGGGGTCGACGGTGAACCGACGGTGGCGGCGGTTCCCGGCGCGGGGGGTCGTGGCGCCACCCCGACGAAGATCACCAGCACCGGTGAGGCCGGCAAGCGACCGACCAAGCCGACCACCGACGAGCGCAGCGCGAAGCCGGCCAAGGTCCGCGTCGAATCGGAGTAGTCGACACCCGGTATGGACCCGACGAGACGTGTCCGACGGATGGTGGCGGCGTTCGCGGTGGCCGGGCTCCTCGGGTCGGCCGCCTGCGGCTCCGGGGAGCCCTCGTCCCCCGCTCCCGAACCGGCCAGCGCTGCCGCGTCGACGCCGACGCCCGCAGGCGCCCCGGTGGCGGACCCGGGGTTCGGGGCGCTGGAGGCGCGGTTCGGGGCGCGGCTCGGCGTCTACGCCGTCGACGCCGGCTCCGGTGCCACCGTCGTCCACCGCACCGACGAACGCTTCGCCTACGCCTCCACCTTCAAGGCGCTGGCCGCCGCCGCGCTGCT
Source organism: Micromonospora inyonensis (assembly GCF_900091415.1). NCBI lineage: Bacteria > Bacillati > Actinomycetota > Actinomycetes > Micromonosporales > Micromonosporaceae > Micromonospora > Micromonospora inyonensis. Next base: position 118,767 of record NZ_FMHU01000001.1, read on the forward strand.
GGACGCGACCGCTGCCCAGGAACTCGACCGGGTGGTCCGCTACACCCGGGCCGACCTGTTGCCCCACGCGCCGGTCACCGGGCGGCACGTGGGGACCGGGATGTCCCTTCGCGACCTCGCCGAGGCGGCGGTCCGACACAGCGACAACACCGCGGCCAACCTGATCCTGGCCGAACTCGGCGGGCCGGCCGGCTTCGCCGGGCACCTGCGGGCCCTCGGCGACCGGACCACGAAGCCGACGCGCACCGAGCCCGCCCTCAACGAGGCCACCCCGGGCGACGACCGGGACACCAGCACGCCGCGGGCACTCGCCACCGACCTGCGGGCGTACGTGCTGGGCGACGCGCTGGACGCCGAGGACCGCGCGCTGCTCACCGACTGGCTACGCCGCAACACCACCGGCGGCGGGCTGATCCGGGCCGGTGTGCCGGCCGGTTGGCTGGTCGGCGACAAGACGGGCACGGGGGGCTACGGCACCCGCAACGACATCGCGGTGCTCTGGCCGCCCGGACGCGCCCCGATCGTGCTGGCGGTGCTCTCCAGCCGGGACGCCGAGGACGCCGACCACGACGACGCGCTGATCGCCGAGGCCACCCGGGTGACGCTCGACGCCCTGGGTCACTGACCCCACCGGTCGGGTGGTCAGCCCGCGGGCGGGCCGGGAACCGGCCGGTCGGCGAAGGAGGCCACCGTCCGGTCGGCGTACGCGCTGACGTCGCCGGTCTCCATCGGGCCGTCCCAGGTGGTGGGCAGCGGCACCGGCACCGCCGGGTTCACCCGGCGGACCACCTCGTCGAGGACGGTCTCGGCGTCGCCCACCCAGAGGTGCTTCGCGCCCGGCACCCCCACCACCTCGGCCTGCGGCACGGCGGCGAACCGCTGCCGGGCCTCGTCCGGGCGGAGGTAGTCGTCGAACTCGGGCACCAGCGCGACCAGCGGCTTGCCGCTGTCGGCCCAGACCGCCAGGTCGTCCGGGGTGGAGAACCGCAGTGGCGGGGAGAGCAGGATGGCCCCGCCCACGGTGGGATCGCACCCGTACTTGAGCGCCAGGTCGGTGCCGAACGACCAGCCGAGCAACCAGATGTTCGGCAGCTCGGCGAACTCGGCGTACTCGACCGCGGCGGCGACGTCGTACCGCTCGCCGACGGCGTTGTCGAACTCGCCACCGCTGGTGCCGCGGACGCTGGTGGTGCCCCGGGTGTTGAAGCGGAGCACGGCCAGGTCGGCCAGGGCCGGCAGTCGCCAGGCGGCCTTGCGCAGGACGTGACTGTCCATCATCCCGCCGTGCGTGGGCAGCGGGTGCAGGCAGACCAGGGTGGCCACCGGCTCGCGGTCGAGCGGCCGGGCCAGCTCACCGACGAGGGTCAGGCCGTCCGCGGTGTGCAGTTCGATGTCCTCGCGGTGCCCGGGCAGGATCGAGGAGGCACGGATCGGGGTGCTCACCCGTCCAGTCTCCCGCCTCGCCGGTCCGCCCGCCGGTCGGGGGCGGGTCCGGGGTGACCGGAATCGCTCGACCGGGTCGTGGGACGGCACGACCGGTGGTTGGCGGCGATCGCTCAGCCGTGTCGAGGGGCGCCACGACCGCGCTGCACGGCCGGGCCCCGCCGGTCCCGCGCCCGCCAGCACCCGCTGTGCCAGTGCCGGCGGTCGGTCAGGTCGCCCCACCCGTCCGCCGGCCAGGCCACCAGGTGCGCCACCCCGGGGCGGATCTCCTGGTCGCACCCGGGGCAGCGGTACGTCTTGGTCGACGCGCCACCGCTGATGCCGCGTACCTGCCACTCGCCGTCCCGCCACCGCTCCACCGTGGGAACCCCCTGGCGGACCCGGTCGGAATCCAGGTGGGCGGTGTCGTCACGGCGGGGGCGGTTGCGACGGGGGCTCACGCGTTCCAGCGTACGGGCGCACGCCGGTCACCAGCGCCGCGGCCGGCGGGGGTCAGCGGGGGCTGTGGTCGCGGAATCCCCGGCCGCTGCTGCGGCCGAGGTGGCCGACGGTGACCAGGTGCTCCAGCAGCGGCGCGGGGGCGGCACCTGGCTCCCGCAGCTCGCGGTGGACCTCGCGCTGGATGGTCAGGGCGACGTCCAGCCCGACCTCGTCGAGCAGCGCGAACGGACCCGTCGGGTAGCCGCAGCCCAGCTTCATCGCGTGGTCGATGTCGTCGACCGTGGAGTAGTTCGCCTCCAGCATCTTCACCGCGTCGTTCAGGTACGGGAAGAGCAGCGCGTTGACGATGAACCCGGCGCGGTCACCGCAGACCACGGCGGTCTTGTCGAGCTTGGCGGCCACCGCGCGGGCGGTCGCCACCGCCTCCGGCGAGGTGCGGATGGTCCGCACGACCTCCACCAGCGCGGTCACCGGGGCCGGGTGGAAGAAGTGCAGGCCCACCACGTCGGCCGGGCGCCCGGTGGCCATCGCCAGACCGACCACCGGCAGGGAGGACGTGGTGGTCGCCAGCACCACGCCCGGCTTGCAGATCCCGTCGAGGCTGGCGAAGAGGGCCTTCTTCACGTTCAGGTCCTCGACCACCGCCTCCACCACCAGGTCGACGTCGGCGAGGTCGTCGACCGTCACCGACCAGGTGACCCGGGCGAGGGCGGCGTCCCGGTCGGCCCGGTCGAGCCGCTCCCGGGTGACGTCCTCGTCCAGCGACGTCGTGAGCGCCGCCCGGACCCGCGCGGACCGCTCCTCGCCCCGGGTCACCGACACCACCCGGTAGCCGGCGCGGGCGAGGGCCTCCACGATCCCGGTGGCCATCGTTCCACCGCCGACCACACCGACCGTGGCGACCGTCCGCGCGCCGTCGAGAAGCGCGGCGTCCGTCGCCACCGGCGTCCGCTCGTCCGGTACGACCACCGGGGAACCCGGCCGCTCGTAGGTGTAGAAGCCCCGACCGGACTTGCGGCCGAGCAGTCCCGCGGTCACCATCTGCCGCAGCAGCGGCACCGGCGCGTGCCGGCGGTCCCGCCCGCCCCGCCGGTACATCGTGTCCAGGATCTCGTACGCGGTGTCCAGGCCGATCAAGTCGAGCAGCGCGAGCGGCCCCATGGGCAGGCCGCAGCCGAGCTTCATCGCGGCGTCGATGTCCTCGCGGGTGGCGTAGTGCGCCTCGACCATCCCGATGGCCTGGTTGAGGTAGCCGAAGAGCAGATGGTTGGCGATGAAGCCGGCCCGGTCGCCGATGGTGACGCCGACCTTGCCCAGGCGGGCGCAGAGCGCCTCGACGTCGGCCACCACCTCGGGCGCGGTCACCACCGTCCGGACCACCTCGACCAGCTTCATGACCGGCGCCGGGTTGAAGAAGTGGACGCCGATCACCTGGTCCGGCCGGTTGGTGGCCACCGCGATCTCGGTGACGCTCAGCGACGAGGTGTTGGTGGCGAGGATGGCCTCGGGCTTGCAGACCCGGTCCAGGTCGGCGAAGAGCCGCCGCTTCAGGTCGAGCCGCTCGGGAACGGCCTCGATCACCAGGTCCACCGAGTCCAGGGCGGCCAGCCCGACCGCGAAGTTCACCCGCCCCAGCAGGGCGTCCCGGTCGGCGGGGGCGAGCTTCCCCTTGGCCACCGCCCGGTCGGTCGACCGGGTCAGCGTCGCGCGGCCGCGTTCCAGCGCGTCCTCGGCGATCTCCACGGCGACGACGTCGACGCCGTTGCGGGCGAAGACCTCGACGATCCCGGCACCCATGGTGCCCAGCCCGACAACGCCCACGCTGGTGAACTCGCGCGCCACGACCGGCCTCCCCATCGCTTCCGGACCGTTTGAACGGTCGCTAAGGTTCTGCGCGCGAGTCTGCCATGTGACGCCCGGTTTCCGACATGCGGTGGGCCACGTCACCGCCCCCGGTCGGCGCCCTCGGTCGGGGTGGGCAGCGCCGGCGGATGGGCCGCCGGCCGGGCCGGCGGGCCGGTGACCGGCAGCGGCAGGGTGGGGCGCTGGTGCCGGCGCATCACGCCGAAGCTCAGCCCCACCGGGTCGGTCCGGGCCACACCGGGGTCGAAGAAGCGCAGTTCCGTCCGGCCGAGCCGGATGACGTCGCCGTCGGTGAGCGGCACGACGTCGACGATGCGGCGGTCGTTGAGCCAGGTCCCGTTCGTCGAGCCGAGGTCGTTCAGGGTCACCGTGTCGCCCTCGCTCCGGACGACGGCGTGCCGCCGGCTCAGGTGCGCATCGTCGACGACGATGTCCACGGTCGATGCGCGGCCGATCACCAGTGGACCCGGGCGAAGCCGGAAGCGGGCGCCCCGCATCGGTCCACCGGCCACCGTCAGCACCGGGAGAAGTTCCGGGTGATCCTCCATGGACTGTCCGCCCTCCGCCCCACCGGTACGCCCCGTGACACAGGCTGCCACCCAACGGCCGCCGGCCCCACCGCCGGCCGGACACCTCACCGACCACGGTCGGTCACCCCACGTTCACCGATTCGGTCGACCGGCCGCCGTCGACCACGAAGGCGGGCAGGACCGGGCGACGGCACCGCGCGGGCCCGAACCGGAAAGGCGGCGACGCACCGATGGTGAGCGGCACCTCAGGGTCGGACACCGTACGCGGTGTCCGCACCCCGGAACGCGACCCTACCGGTCGGTAAACCCCCGGTCTAGACTTCGTCCATGACGGTTGCGAACGCGCCGGGGACCCCGGTCGTCCACGATGGCCGACTCGTCTCGACCAGTCCGGCGACCGGTGCCGAGGTGGGCCACCTCCCGCTGGCCACCGCGGAGGACGTCCACCGGGCGGTGGAGCGCGGCCGCGCCGCGGGCGCCTGGTGGGTGGGGCTCGGGTTCACCGGCCGCCGCGCCCGACTGCTGCGCTGGCGGGCACTGCTGGCCCAGCGGATCGAGCAGTTCGCCGAGCTGATGCACGCCGAGGGCGGCAAGCCGATCGCCGACGCCGTCGTCGAGGTGGTCACCGCCATCGAGCACATCGACTGGGCCGCCCGCAACGCCGGGCGGGTGCTCGGGCCACGCCGCGTCCGCTCCCGGCTGATCCTCGCCGAGTTCTCCGGCCACCTGGAATACCAGCCGTACGGGGTGGTCGGCGTGATCGGCCCGTGGAACTACCCCGTCTACACCCCGATCGGCTCCGCCGCGTACGCCCTGGCGGCCGGGAACGCGGTGGTGTTCAAACCCAGCGAGTACACCCCCCTGGTCGGGCAGTGGCTGGTCGACAGCTTCGCCGAGGTGGTCGGCGAGCAGCCGGTGTTCACCGCGGTGCACGGGCTCGGCGACGTCGGCGCGGCGCTCTGCCGGTCCGGGGTGGGCAAGGTGGCCTTCACCGGCTCCGCCGCGACCGGGAAGAAGGTGATGGCGGCCTGCGCCGAGTCGCTGACCCCGGTGCTGATCGAGGCGGGCGGCAAGGACGCGATGATCGTCGACCGCGACGCGGACCTGGACGCGGCGGCCGAGGCGTGCGTCTGGGGCGCGCTGACCAACGCGGGGCAGACCTGCATCGGCATTGAGCGGGTGTACGCGGTCGAGCCGGTCTTCGACACCTTCGTGGCCAAGGTGGTGGAGCGCGCCGGCCGGCTGACCGTCGGCGCCGACGACGCGGACATCGGCCCGATCACCATGCCGTCCCAGATCGACGTCATCCGGCGCCACATCGACGACGCGCTCGCCCGGGGCGGCCGGGCCGTACTCGGTGGCGCGGACGCCGTCCGGCCGCCCTTCGTCCATCCGACGGTGCTGGTGGACGTGCCGGAGGACTCCGCCGCCGTGCGGGAGGAGACCTTCGGCCCGACGCTGACCGTCAACCGGGTACGCGACGTGGACGAGGCGGTGGCCCGCGCCAACGCCGTCCCGTACGGCCTGGGTGGCGCGGTCTTCGGCCGGCGGCAGGCGGTGGCCGTCGCGCGGCGGCTGCGCTCCGGGATGGCCTCGGTGAACTCGGTGCTCTCCTTCGCCGGCATGTCCACCCTCCCCTTCGGCGGGGTGGGCGAATCCGGCTTCGGCCGGATCCACGGCGAGGACGGCCTGCGCGAGTTCGGCCGACCGAAGTCGGTCACCCGGCGGCGCGGCCCGTCGCTGCTACCCGTGATGACCTTCGAGCGGACCCCACGGGACGTCGCCCGACTGGTCAAGGCGATCAGGGTGATGTACGACCGCTGAGTCCGCCGGCACCGGCCGCCGGCCCCGCGTCGCTGGTGCCGGCCACCGGCGGTTCAGAACAGGGTGAGGTCGTTGCGCTCGATGCCGCGCAGCTTGTCGTAGTCGACGACCACACAGCGGATGCCCCGGTCGGTGGCGAGCACCCGCGCCTGGGGCTTGATCACCTGCGCGGCGAAGACACCGGCCACCGGAGCGAGCAACGGGTCCCGGTTGAGCAGTTCCAGGTACCGGGTGAGCTGTTCGACGCCGTCGATCTCACCGCGCCGCTTCACCTCGACCGCGACGGCACCCTGGTCGGCGTCCCGGCAGAGCAGGTCGACCGGACCGATTGCGGTCATGTACTCCCGGCGGACCAGGGTGAACCCCTCGCCGAGGGTCTCCGGGTTGGCGGCGAGCAGTTCCTGGAGGTGCGCCTCCACGCCGTCCTTGCGCAGCCCCGGGTCGACACCCAGCTCGTACGAGGTGTCCTGGAAGATCTCCTCCAGGGTGATCCGCAGCTCCTCACCGGCCTTGTTGACCACCCGCCACACGCCGGGGGCCTCCTCCAGCCGGCACGGTGGGCTCATCCAGTTCAGCGGCTTGTAGGCGCGGTCGTCGGCGTGGATGGAGACCGACCCGTCCGCCTTCACCATCAGCAGCCGGGTCGCCGCCGGCAGATGGGCCGAGAGCCGTCCGACATAGTCCACCGAGCACTTCGCAATCACCAGACGCACCCGACGAGGGTAGCGGAGCGACCGCCCGTCGCCACCGAGCACCACTGGCGCGCCGGTGCGATCCTGGACGGGTGTTCGAAATCCTCACCGGATCCGGCCTGGCCGCGTCGGCCGGACTGAACGCCTACATCCCCCTGCTCACCATGGGGCTGCTGGCGCGCTACACCGACGTGATCACCCTGCCCGCCGGCTGGCAGTGGCTCGGCGACGGTTGGGTCATCGCGATCCTGGTCGTCCTGCTGGCCGTGGAGGTGGTCGCGGACAAGGTGCCGGTGGTCGACCACGTCAACGACGTCGTCCAGACGGTGGTCCGCCCGACCGCCGGTGGGCTCGCCTTCGGTGCCGGCTCCAGTTCGGAGACGGTCACCGTCAGCGCCCCCGGCCACTTCTTCTCCTCCAACGACTGGGTGCCGGTCGCGGTGGGCGTGCTGATCGCCTTCGGCGTGCACCTGCTGAAGTCGGCGGCCCGGCCGGTCGTCAACGCCACCACGGCCGGTGTCGGCGCCCCGGTCGCCAGCACCGCCGAGGACGCCGCCAGCGTGGTGATGTCCGTGGTGGCGATCCTCGTACCGGTGCTGGTGCTCGTCCTCCTGGTCGGGCTGGTCGTCTTCGTCTTCTGGTTCCTACGTCGCCGGGCCGACCGTCGTCGGCGACGTCGCGTCCGGTCCTGACCGGCCCACGCGGACCCGGCACCCGGCCACGAACGGACCTTCGTCCCCGACGCGGCGGCACGTCGGGCCCCCTGGCGGACCGACGGGCGGAGCCGGCACTGCGATCATCTTCCGGTGTTCCTGAAGAAGATCCACGTCCTCCTGCTCGCCACCACCCTGATCGTCGTGACCGGGGCCGCCGCCCTCGCCTGGAGCGGTGACCAGCGGCGCACCGACGGCGGGGCCTGGGTCACCCGGGCGCCGGCCACGCCGGGCGCGACCGGCAGCGACCCCGCAGGACAACCGGCCCCGGGCGTCTCGGGCCGGCCGGGCGGGACGCCCGGAACCCCGGGACGGATCCCCGGCGCCACCCGACCCGGCACCCGGCCACCCGTGGTCGACCACGGACCCCGCACCGGCGACAAGGTCGCGCTCACCTTCGACGCGGACATGACGGACGCGATGCTCTACCAGTTGCGGACCGGACGGGTGCGGTCGTACGCGAACCTGCGGATCGTCGAGATGCTGGAGCGGGAGAAGGTGCCGGCCACCTTCTTCCTCACCGGCAAGTGGGTGGAGCGGTATCCCGACGTGACCCGGCGGCTGGCCGGAAACCCCCGCTTCGAACTGGCCAACCACAGTTACGGCCACCTGGCCTTCACGTCGGACTGCTACAACCTGCCCCGGATCCCGGCCGGCCAGATGACCTCGGACGTGGCCCGGACGTTCGAGCTGGTGGAGGCGTACGGCGGGCGACAGACCCGGTACTTCCGCTTCCCCGGCCTCTGCCACGACGGCGCCGCACTCGCCGCACTCGCACCGCTGGGCACGACCGTGGTCGACGGGGACGTGGTGAGCGGGGATCCGTTCGCCACCGCCTGGCGGCCGATCGTCCGGGCCGTGCTCAGCCAGGTGAAGCCGGGATCGGTGATCGTCCTGCACGTCACCGAGGCGAACGCGGCGATGACCGACGAGGCGTTGCCGCACATCCTCGCCGGGCTGGCCGAGCGCGGGCTGACCCCGGCTCCGCTGTCCGAGGTTCTCGGCGACGGGACGCTTGCTGCCGATCCCACCCAGCAAAGGTGATAAAGCCATAAAATACGGTCATACCGATTAGAGGAGACCGTGATGACCGGCGCCGTCGAAATGCCCCGTGTGGAGGAGTGCACCGTCAGCCGGTGCTCGTACAACGAGAACGGCTGTCACGCGTTCGCGATCACGGTGGGCAGCAGTTCCCACGCCCGCTGCCACACCTTCGTGGAGATGCCGGAACGGGGTGGGATCCAGATGCTGGTCGCCCAGGTCGGCGCGTGCCAGCGGGCGGACTGCCGGCACAACTCCGAACTGGAGTGCCACGCCCCGGGCATCCGGGTCGGCGAGGACAGCGCCGACTGCCTGACCTACGCGCCGGCCTGAACAGATGGTGACCGGGTTCAGCGCAGCGGGTACACGATCACGTCGGCGGTCAGCCGCAGCGATGCCGCCGGCGGGAAACGCAGGTCCTGGAAGAGGTGCTCCTTGTTGGTGACGGTGGCCGAGGAGGGCCCGGCGTAGGTGCGCCGGACATCGGGTGCGCACGGCACCGAGGGTGACACGCCCCGGCGGTCGGGCCGCCCGGCGCAGGTCGCACACTTGACGCATGGATGAGGAGCTGGCGATCTCGGTGCGGGGGCTGCGCAAGGCGTACGGCGACAACGTCGCGGTGGCCGGCGTGGACCTGGCCGTCCGCCGTGGTGAGGTGTTCGCCCTGCTCGGCCCGAACGGTGCCGGGAAGACCACCACGGTGGAGATCCTGGAGGGCTACCGGCAGCGGGACGCGGGCGAGGTGCACGTGCTCGGCGTTGATCCGGCGCACCCGTCCCCGGGCTGGCGGGCCCGGATGGGCATCGTGCTCCAGGGCACCGGGGAGTTCGACGAGCTGACCGTCGCCGAGGTGGTCCGGCACTTCTCCGCGTTCTACCCGCACGCCGACGACCCGGCGAAGGTGATCGAACGGGTCGGGCTGGCCGACAAGGCGAAGGCCCGCACGCACACCCTCTCCGGCGGACAGAAGCGCCGCCTCGACGTGGCGCTCGGCATCGTGGGCCGCCCCGAGCTGCTCTTCCTCGACGAGCCGACCACCGGCTTCGACCCGGAGGCCCGGCGCGAGTTCTGGGAGCTGATCCGGGACCTGAACGCCGCCGGCACCACCATCCTGCTGACCACGCACTACCTGGACGAGGCCGAGGCGCTCGCCGACCGGGTCGGGGTGATTGCCGCCGGCCGGCTGGTCGAGGTGGCACCGCCGAGCAGGCTGGGCAACCGTCAGGAGGCCATGGCGACGGTCTCCTGGCGTACCCCGGACGGGGTGGCGCAGAGCGCGGCGAGCGCGACGCCGACGGCGCTGGTGACCGAGCTGGCCGCGCGGCACGGCGGCGAGGTGCCCGGTCTCACCGTGACCCGGCCGACCCTGGAAGACGTCTACCTGCGGATGATCGGACACCGATGACCAGCACCACGAAGCCGGCCACGCCCGCCGCCGACGCGACCCGGGCCCGGCGGGTCGGCCCGGCCGCCCTCGGCCTGCGCCAGGGCCGGCTGGAGATCACCCAGTTCCTGCGCAGCCGGGAGTCCGTCGTCTTCACGATGGGCTTCCCGATCATCATGATCCTGATCTTCGCGGCGATCTTCAGCGACGAGATCGCCCCCGGGGTCAGCTACACGCAGTACTTCATCACCGGCATGATCGCGACCGGGCTGATGACGGTGAGCTTCCAGAACCTCGGCATCTGGATCCCGATCGAGCGGGACCGGGGGGTGCTCAAGCGCTACCGGGGGACCCCGATGCCGAAGTGGGTCTGGTTCGCCGGCAAGGTGATCATGGTGGTGGTGATCGGCGTCGCCGAAACCGCGCTGCTGCTCGCCGTCTCGGTGGCCCTGTTCGACCTGGATCTGCCGGGCACCGCCGGGAAGTGGCTCACCTTCGCCTGGGTCTCCGTGCTCGGGGTGACCGCCTGCACCCTCTGCGGCATCGCCATCTCCTCGCTGGCCCGGACGGCGCGCAGCGGCTCGGCGGTGGTGACCCCGGTCGCCCTGGTGCTCCAGTTCATCTCCGGGGTCTTCTTCGTCTTCACCAACCTGCCCGCCTGGATGCAGCAGGTGGCCGCGCTGTTCCCGCTGAAGTGGATGTGCCAGGGGCTGCGCTCGGTCTTCCTGCCGGAGAGCTTCGGTGCCCGCGAACCGGGCGGCTCCTTCGAGCTGGACCGGGTCGCCCTGGTGCTCGTCGCATGGTGCGTGATCGGCCTGCTGCTCTGCCTGGGCACGTTCCGCTGGACCACCCGCCGCGACGGCTGAGGCGTTGCCAGCGGCCCGCTGAGGTGGTTGCAGGGGCCCCCTGTTACCGCATTTCGACGAGGAGGGGACCCCTGCAACCACTCGGGCCGGCCGCGACCACCCCTCAGTACGTGTAGAAGCCCTTGCCGCTCTTGCGGCCCAGGTCACCGGCGGTGACCATGCGCTGGAGCAGCTCCGGCGGGAAGAACTTCTCGTCGGCGGTGTCGGTGTAGATGTTCTTCGCCGCGTGCATCAGCACGTCCACGCCGGTCAGGTCGGTGGTGGCCAGCGGCCCCATCGCGTGACCGAAGCCCAACCGGCAGGCCGTGTCCAGGTCCTCGGCGGAGACCACGCCGGACTCGACCAGCTTGACCGCCTCGACCACCAGCGCGGCGATCAGCCTGGTGGTGACGAAGCCGGCGATGTCCCGGTTCACCACCACCACCGTCTTGCCGACCTCCTCGGCGAAGGCCCGCGCGGTCGCCAGCGTCCCGTCGCTGGTCTTGTAGCCCCGGACCAACTCACAGAGCCGCATCATCGGCACCGGCGAGAAGAAGTGCGTGCCGACCACCGACTCCGGCCGCCCGGTGACCGCGGCGATCTGGGTCACCGGGATGGCCGAGGTGTTGGTGGCCAGCACCGCGTCCGCCTTGCAGATCTTGTCCAGTGCCCGGAAGACCTCGTGCTTGATCTCCAGCCGCTCGAAGACCGCCTCGACGACGATGTCCGCGTCGGCGACGGCCTCCAGATCGGTGGTCGGGGTGATCCGGCCGAGCGTCGCCTCGACCTCCGACGCCTCGATCCGACCCTTCTCGGCGAACTTCTCCAGCGACTTCCGGATACCGGCGACGCCGCGTGCGGTGGCCGCGTCGTCCAGGTCCCGCAGGGTCACCTGCCAGCCCGCCTGTGCCGCCACCTGGGCGATGCCCGAACCCATCAGCCCGGCCCCGACGACCGCGAGTCGACCCGCCATCTGCTTTCTCCCTCGCCTGGTGTTGAGTGCTCTGTCCAGCACCCTAGTGGGCGTTCCTTAGCGAAGGTTAAGGCCGACCGGTCGCGGGTGGGTCGGGGCGGGGGTCTGTTGGGCTACGTGGGCGGCGCGGTCAGATGGTGAGCGCGGGCTCCTCCGAGGTGCGGCCCCGTTCCACCTCGACCCCGAGCGCCCGCAGGTCGGCGACGAAATCGGGGTAGCCCCGGTCGACGTGGTGCACGTGGGAGACCTCCGTGTCTCCGTCGGCACATAGTCCCGCGATGATCAGCCCGGCCCCGGCGCGGATGTCGGTGGCACGGACCGGCGCGCCGGAGAGCTGCTCCCGGCCGCGTACCACCGCGTGGTGGCCGTCGGTCTTGATGTCCGCGCCGAGCCGCATCATCTCGTTGGCGAACATGAACCGGCCGTCGAAGATGTTCTCCGTGATCAGGGAAGCGCCCTCGCTGACCGAGGCGAGTCCGATCGCCATCGGCAGCAGGTCGGTGGCGAAGCCCGGGTACGGCAGGGTCACCACGTCCACCGCGGTCGGCCGGTCGTCCATCTGGACCCGGAAGGCGTCCCCCCGGGTCTCCACCAGGGCACCGGCGGCGACCAGCTTGTCCAGGGCGATCTCCAGGAAGGTCGGGCTGACCCCGGTGACCGTGACGTCCCCCCGGGTCATCGCCGCGCCGAACGCCCACGTGCCGGCGACGATCCGGTCCCCCACCGTGGCGTGCCGCACCGGCTTCAGGTCCGGTACGCCCTCGATCTCGATGGTGGAGGTCCCCTCGCCGGAGATCCGCGCACCCATCCGGACCAGCATCGCGCAGAGGTCGACGATCTCCGGCTCCCGGGCGGCGTTCTCGATCACCGTCAGACCGCGGGCGAGCACCGCGGCCATCACCAGGTTCTCGGTCGCGCCGACGCTGGGGAAGTCCAGGACGATCTCGGCACCGTGCAGTCCGTGCGGGGCGGCGGCGACGACGAAGCCGTGCTCGCCGGAGATCTCGGCGCCCATCCGGGTGAGTCCGGAGACGTGCATGTCCAGCCCTCGGGAGCCGATCGCGTCCCCGCCGGGGTGGGCCACCCGCACGTTTCCCCGGCGGGCGAGCAGCGGGCCGAGCACGCAGATCGAGGCACGCAGCCGGCGTACCAGGTCGTAGTCGGCGTCGGAGCCGGGCTGGTCCGGCACGTCGATGGTGACCGAGCGGGACCGGGCCACGCCACCGTGCGCGACCATCGGGTCGACCGGGGCGTCGGCGTCGAAGCGGACACCGCAGCCGAGCCGGCGCAGCACCTCCCCCATGATCGCGATGTCGGTGATCCGGGGGACGTTGGTGATCACGCTCCGCCCCGGGGCGAGGAGTGCGGCGGCCATCAGCTTCAGGGCGGAGTTCTTCGCGCCCACGACGTGCACCGTGCCGGCGAGCCGGGCTCCGCCCCGGACCCGGATCACATCGACGTCTCTGAGCGCCAGATCCCCGGCGTCGCCGGGCCCCGGGCCCAGCCGGGTCGGGACGACCGGCTCCGGCCGGGCAAGCATCGTCAGGTCAGGTATCCGTAGGCTGTGCGTCATGGCCGTCCACCTCACGCGCATCTACACCAGGGCCGGCGACGCCGGCACGACCAGGCTGAGCAACAACGAGCAGGTAGCGAAGACCGATCCCCGGATCGCGGCGTACGCCGATGTCGACGAGTGCAACGCGGCGATCGGGGTGGCGCTGGCCCTGGGCCAGCTGTCGGAGGAACTGCGGCCCGTCCTGGCCTCGATCCAGAACGACCTCTTCGACGTCGGTGCCGACCTGGCCACGCCGGTCGAGCCGGAGCCGGCGTACCCGCCGCTGCGGGTGACCGAGGAGTACGTGGAGCGCCTGGAGGGCTGGTGCGACGGGTTCAACGCGCGCCTGGGCAAGCTCGACTCCTTCATTCTTCCCGGCGGAACCGCCGGCGCGGCGTTGCTGCACGTGGCCCGGACCGTCGCTCGACGTGCCGAGCGGGCCGCCTGGGCCCTCGTCAGCCACGACCCCGAACGAACCAGCACCCTTCCGGCAAAGTATCTCAACCGGCTCTCCGATCTGCTCTTCATCCTGGCAAGAACGGCAAATCCGGACGGAGATGTGCTATGGGTTCCCGGCGGTAAGCGCTGACCGACGTTCCCGGCCGGGCCGGGCACCCCACCCCGTCGAGGGCCGGGTACCCGACCTGGCCGCGCTCATCCGCGTTCGGGGGCAGCGCACTGCGGCGGCGGAAATGACCGATCCGGCAGTGGTCTCGCCGGCCAGGGCGGCGGCGCAACGGACTACGGTCCGGGCAACGGCGCAACGGACTTCGGCCGCAGCGGCCGTCGGGGCGGCCCGGTCAGGCGCAACCGGTCAGGCGGCGGGCCAGTCCTGGTGGGCCAGACGCGGCGAGGCCGCCCCGGGCGGGGCGGCCTCGAGCCAGGAGAGGAATCCGGTGACCGCGGACCGCTCCATGGCGATCTCGATCGGGGTCTGCTGACTCGTACAGCTCAGGATCACCCAGTCAGCGGGCAGGGAGAGCCGTTCCCGTCCCTCCGGGAGCCGCCGTCGGCGGACCACCAGGGTCTCCCGCGAGAGCACCCGCTTGGGGCGGAGGGCGAAGCTGAACATCCGGTACCACCGGAGTTCGTCGCCGGCGAAGCGGCCGAGGCCGGGTGACCAGCCCCGACCGTCGAGCAGGGTGGAGACCCGGACGTGGACCTGGATGGTGCCGCCGGTGCGGGTCACCAGGGCCCGCCGGAGGAAGAGGATCAGGAACGCCGCGACCAGGACGGCGAGGCCGATTCCGATCCCCTCCACGATCTCCATCGGCGGTACGGCTCAGTGGCTCTGCGAGGCGGAGACCGGGGTGGCGCTCTCGGCGAGCACGGTGACGCCCTCGCGGCTGACCGAGAGGAAGCCGCCGGCCACCTCGTACGCGACCTGCTCGCCGCCGGGCAACTTGATCCGGACCTGGCCGGGCTCGGCGAGCTGGCCGAGCAGCGGTGCGTGGCCGGCCAGGACACCCAGCTCGCCCTCGGTCGTCCGGGCGACGACCATCTCGGCCTCGCCGGACCAGACCTTCTCCTCGACGGCTACGAGCTCGACGTGAAGCTGCTGTGCCACGCTGTCTCCTTGCTGCGGCGGGCGGCGGTTGGCAGAAGTCTAGTCGCGCGCCCCCTGCCCCCACTAACGCGGGTACCGAGAGCTGCGACACTCCCTACTTGGCCTTGTTCTGGAAATCGGGGTGTTCGAGCATGAACGCGTCGACGGTTCCGTTGCGCAGCGAGGCGAAGAACTCGTCCGCCTCGGGCAGGAACTGTTCCCCCCGGTACCCCGAACCGGTGCCGATACTTTCCGCCGGGAGCTTGACCATCTGGATCGCGTCCGGCCGGAGGTCCTTCAGGGTGAAGGCGAAGTCGACGATGCTGTTCCCCCGGCCGCTGAAGACCAGCGACTCGCCGGCCGCGCGGAGCACCCGGTCCAGCTTGATCGGATTGGTCACCACGTCCGCGCTGAACGCCTGGCTCGCCATCGCCTTGACGAACTGCTGCTGGTGGCGCTGGCGGCCGTAGTCAGCGTCCGGCACCCCGTTCTTCGGGTAACGCTGCCGGACGTAGTCCAGCGCCTGCCACCCCTCCAGCCGCTGGGTGCCCTTCGGGTAGACCGCCTGCGGGCCGACGTAGCCCCCGCCGCCCGGCAGCGGCTCCCGGTGGGTGCCGTCCGGCTCGCGGTGCTCGGAGCGCACCTCCCGCTCGATGTACATCTCGACGCCGCCCATCGCGTCGACGATCTTCTTGAACCCGTTGAAGTTGATGATCGCCCCGGCGTCGAAGCGGGCGATGCCGGTCTCCTGCTGGATGGTCTTGGCGAGCAGTTCGAAGCCGACGTTCGCGTCCGGGTTCCGGCCGGGCACCCGGCTGCCGTACGACATCGCGGCGTTGAGCTTGTCGGTGCCCCCGTCGAAGCCGGACTTGCTGAACGCCGGGATCTCCACACGCAGGTCGCGCGGCAGGGAGAAGAGGTACGCCCGGTCCAGCTCGGCCGGAATGTGCATGACCATGATCGAGTCGGCGAGCGGAGGATCCGCCGGCTTGCGCGGGTCCACCCCGACCAGCAGGATGTCGAGCGGCCCCTTGATCTCCTTGCGGCGCTCCTGCGCCCCGGCCGCGTTGTCGCCGAAGAGGTCGCCCTTGCCGACCGAGCCCTCGTACCGGCTGATCAGGACCTCGTAACCCACCAGCACCGCGCCGCTGAGCACCAGCAACACCGAGCCGAAGATCGTGCAGAGCCGAGCCCACCGGGGCACCCCCGCCCACACGGACGGCTTCGCGCCCCGCTTACCGCTCCGAGCCACGTGCATCTCCATTCCTCACGCCCATGAGGAGGAGACGGGCGCGAGCCACCTGTTCACTGCGGACGTCAACGCTCGACACGTGAATGTTGCGGATCCGACGGTACCTCGCCAGCACGGCCACTGTCGCATCGAGCGCCGTCGGCCTGTCAACCCGACACGCGGAACGGCCGAGGGCGCACACCCGGAACGGCCGAGGCCGCCCCGGCGAACCGGGACGGCCTCGGACAAGAGCCGACGAGAGGTCGGTGCTGATCGGTGGATCAGCCCTCCTTCATCAGCTCCGCAGCCTTGCGCTCCAGGTCTTCGAGGCCACCGCACATGAAGAAGGCCTGCTCGGGGAAGTGGTCGTACTCGCCCTCGCTGATCTTCTTGAACGCCTCGATGGTCTCCTTGATCGGGACCGTGGAGCCCGGCACGCCGGTGAACTGCTCGGCGGCGTACGTGTTCTGCGACAGGAAGCGCTCGATCCGGCGGGCCCGGCCGACGGTGAGCTTGTCCTCCTCGGAAAGCTCCTCGATACCGAGGATCGCGATGATGTCCTGCAGGTCCTTGTACTTCTGGAGGATCCGCTTGACCTCGGTCGCGACCGCGAAGTGCTCGGCGCCGACGAACTCCGGGGCGAGGATCCGGGACGAGGACGCCAGCGGGTCCACCGCCGGGTAGATGCCCTTGTCGGAGATCGACCGCTCCAGGTTGGTGGTGGCGTCGAGGTGGGCGAAGGTGGTGGCCGGAGCGGGGTCGGTGTAGTCGTCCGCCGGCACGTAGATCGCCTGCATCGAGGTGATGGCCTGGCCCCGGACGGAGGTGATCCGCTCCTGGAGTTCGCCCATCTCGTCGGCCAGGGTCGGCTGGTAGCCCACCGCGCTCGGCATCCGGCCGAGCAGGGTGGAGACCTCGGAACCGGCCTGGGTGAAGCGGAAGATGTTGTCGATGAAGAGCAGCACCTCCTGCTTCTTGACGTCGCGGAAGTACTCCGCCATGGTCAGCGCGGAGAGGGCGACCCGCAGCCGGGTGCCCGGCGGCTCGTCCATCTGGCCGTAGACCAGCGCGGTCTTGTCGATGACGCCGGACTCGGTCATCTCGGCGATGAGGTCGTTGCCCTCGCGGGTCCGCTCCCCCACCCCGGCGAAGACCGAGGTACCACCGAAGTTCCGGGCCACCCGGGTGATCATCTCCTGGATGAGCACCGTCTTGCCCACGCCCGCGCCACCGAACAGGCCGATCTTGCCACCCTTGACGTACGGGGCCAGCAGGTCGATGACCTTGATGCCGGTCTCCAGCATCTCGGTCTTCGGCTCCAGGTCCGCGAAGGCCGGGGCCTTGCGGTGGATCTGCCAGTGGTCGTCCGGGTCGAGCGTCTCGCCCTCGGTCAGGTTGAGGCACTCGCCGATGGCGTTGAAGACGTGGCCCTTGACCGCGTCACCCACCGGCACCTTGATCGGCGAGCCGCTGTCACGCACCACGGCACCGCGGACCAGACCGTCGGTCGGCTGCATCGAGATCGCGCGGACCAGGTTGTCACCCAGGTGCTGGGCGACCTCCAGGGTCAGCGTCTTCTCGCCGCCGGAGAGCGTCACGTCGACGTTCAGGGCGTTGAACAGGGCCGGCATGGCGTCGCGCGGGAACTCGGCGTCGACGACCGGGCCGATGACCCGGACCACGCGACCCGTGGCCGTCTTGGTCTCAGCTGGTCCACCAGCAACTGCGGAAACAGTCATCACACTTCACTTCCCGACGCGGCGAGCGCGTTCGCGCCGCCGACGATCTCGCTGATCTCCTGGGTGATCCCGGCCTGGCGGGCCGAGTTCATCTCCCGCGTGTACTTCTCGATCATCTCTTCGGCGTTGTCGGTGGCGCTCTTCATCGCCCGCCGCCGGGCCGCCGACTCGCTCGCCGCCGACTCCAGCAACGCCGCGTAGATCCGCGTGTTGATGTACTTCGGCAGCAGCGCGTCGAGCAGCGCCTCCGCATCCGGCTCGAACTCGTAGGCCGGCAGCAGACCCTCGGACCGGGGCCGGTCCTCGATCTGCATCGGGCCGATGACCTTCGCCACCGGGACCTGGGTGATGAGGGACTTGAACTCGGTGTAGACGATGTGCAACTCGTCCACACCGCGCACCCCGTCCGGCCCGGCCCCGCCGTCGACGTCGTCCGCGCCGGCCGCGAACGCCCGGATCAGGGTCTCGCCGACCTCGCGGACGGAGGCGAAGTCCGGCTGCTCCGAGAAGCCCGTCCAGCTCGCCTCGACCGGGCGGTTGCGGAACTTGTAGAAGCCGACGCCCTTGCGGCCGATGACGTAGAGCACAGGCTCCTTGCCCTCGGACTGCAACCGGGCGACCAGCGACTCCGCCATCTTGATCGCGTTGGAGCTGTAACCACCGGCCAGGCCCCGGTCGGAGGTCACCAGCAGGACGCCGGCCCGCCGCACCCGCTCACGCGGGGTGAGCAGCGGGTGGTCGATCCGCGCGTTGGAGGCCAGCGCCGTGAGCACGCCGGTGATGGCCTCGGCGTACGGCAGGGATGCCACCACCCGGGCCTGGGCCTTGGCGATGCGGCTCGTCGCCACGAGCTCCATCGCCTTGGTGATCTTCTTCATCCCCTTCGCCGAGCGGATCCGTTGACGAAGAACGCGTACCTGGGCCGCCATGAGTCAGCCCTACTGCTTCTCGACGTCGTCGCCGCTGTAGCGGGTGACCTTCTCGCGGCCCACCTCGCCCTCCAGCGGCTTGGCCGGGGCCTCGTTGATCCGACGCTCCTCCTGCTGGCCGAGGAAGACCTGCTTGAACTCGGTGATCGCCCGGTCCAGCGAGCCGACGATCTCGTCGTCCCACGTGTTGTCGGCGATCGCGGCCAGGACGCCCTCGTGCTTGTGCCGGAGGTACTGGAGGAACTCCGACTCGAAGCGACGGATCTCGCCGACCGGGACGTCGTCCAGCTTGCCCTCGGTGCCGGCCCAGACCGAGACGACCTGCTCCTGCACCGGGTACGGCGAGTAGTTCGGCTGCTTGAGCAGCTCGACCAGGCGGGAACCCCGCTCCAGCTGGGCGCGGGAGGCCCGGTCCAGGTCGGAGGCGAAGGCGGCGAACGCCTCCAGCTCGCGGTACTGGGCCAGGTTCAGCCGCAGCGAACCGGCGACCTTCTTCATCGGCTTCACCTGGGCCGCACCACCCACCCGGGAGACCGAGGTACCGACGTTGATCGCCGGCCGGACGCCCTGGTTGAACAGGTCGGTCTCCAGGAAGATCTGACCGTCGGTGATCGAGATGACGTTGGTCGGGATGAAGGCCGAGATGTCGTTGGCCTTCGTCTCGATGATCGGCAGACCGGTCATCGAGCCGCCACCCAGCTCGTCGGAGAGCTTCGCGCAGCGCTCCAGCAGCCGGGAGTGCAGGTAGAAGACGTCACCCGGGTACGCCTCACGGCCCGGCGGGCGGCGCAGCAGCAGCGAGACCGCGCGGTACGCCTCGGCCTGCTTGCTCAGGTCGTCGAAGACGATCAGGACGTGCTTGCCGCCGTACATCCAGTGCTGCCCGATGGAGGAGCCGGTGTACGGGGCGAGGTACTTGAAGCCGGCCGGGTCACTGGCCGGGGAGGCGACGATGGTGGTGTACTCCATCGCCCCCGCCTCCTCCAGCACGCCCTTGATGGACGCGATGGTGGAGGCCTTCTGCCCGATGGCGACGTAGATGCAGCGGACCTGCTTCTTCGGGTCGCCGGAGCGCCAGTTGTCCCGCTGGTTGAGGATGGTGTCCAGGGCGACCGTGGTCTTGCCGGTCTTCCGGTCACCGATGATCAGCTGCCGCTGACCCCGACCGATCGGGGTCATCGCGTCGACCGCCTTGATACCGGTCTGCATCGGCTCGAACACCGACTGCCGGGACATCACGTTCGGAGCCTGGAGCTCCAGCTCGCGGTAGCCCTCGTCGGGGATGTCGCCGAGACCGTCGATCGGCTGGCCGAGCGCGTTGACCACGCGACCGAGGAAGGCGTCGCCGACCGGCACCGAGAGGACCCGGCCGGTGCGCTTGACGCGCTGCCCCTCCTCGAGCTTGGCGGAGTCGCCGAGGACGACGACACCGATCTCCCGGACGTCGAGGTTCAGCGCCACGCCGAGCGTGCCGTCCTCGAACTCCAGGAGCTCGTTGGTCATGGTCGAGGGGAGCCCCTCGACGTGGGCGATGCCGTCACCGGTGTCGGCGACGGTACCGACCTCCTCGCGGGAGACGTCGGGCGAGTAGGAGGAGACGTAGCGCTCCAGGGCGCCGCGGATCTCCTCCGTCGAGATGGTCAGCTCGGCCATCCTCTGCTTCCTTAAGTATCAGGGGCCCGGGATACCTAGTACCGACCGGTCCGAATGGCGTCTGTCATTCAGGGCGCTGAGCGGCTGGGCTGGTCAGCGCTTCGCGAGCGCGTTGCGGGTCTCGTTGAGGCGGCGCAGGACGGTGCCGTCGTACAGGTCGGAGCCGACCCGCACGCTGGCGCCACCGAGGATCTCGGGGTCCACCGTCTGCTTGACGGAGACCTCCCGACCGTATATCGCGGCGAGGCGGGCACCCAGTCGGTGCTCCTCGTCCTCGGTCAACGGGGCCGCCACGGTCACGTAGGCGATCTGCCGGTCGCGACGCTCGCCGACCAGCTCGACCAGCCTGGTGAGTCCACCGGTGAGGGAGCGTCCGCCGAACCCGCTCAGCGCCACCTCGACGAGGCGGACGGTGACCGGACGGGCCTTGCCGGCCAGCAGCTCCCGGGCCAGGACGGCCCGCTGCTCGGCCGGGGCCCGCGAGTCGCCCAGCGCTGCGGCGAGCGTCGGCTCGGCGGCGACCACCTGGCCGAAGCGGAACAGCTCGTCCTCCACCTCGCCCAGGTCACCGGCGGCGTCGGCGCTGGCCAGCAGCGCCTCCACCCCGAGCCGCTCGGCACCGTCGAGCAGTTCCGACGGCGCCGACCAACGGCCGGAGACCAGGGTGGCCAGCAGGTCGAGCGCACCCGCGTCGATCTTGCCCCGCAGCATGTCGCCGAGGAGCGCGGCGCGGTCCGCGCCGGACCGGGCCGGCTCGGAGAGCGCCCGGCGCAGCCGGGGCTCCCGCCGCAGCAGACCCGCCACGGCGAGCAGGTCGTCTGCGGTGGCGACCACGGCGTCCGGCTGCGCGCCGCGTGCGTACGTGGCCAGGTGCTCGTTGGCGACCCGGTACGACTCCCGGCTGGCGGCCTGCATCAGCGGGCTCCCGTGCTCTCGAGGTCGGTGAGGAACCGCTCGACGGTGCCCTTGCGGCGGGCCTCGTCGGCCAGCGACTCCCCGACGATCCGGCTGGCCAGCTCGACCGCGATGGTGCCGACCTCGGTGCGCAGCTCACGCACGATGGTGGCCCGCTCGGCGGCGAGCTGCTCCTTGCCGGCCGCGATGATCCGGTCGGACTCCTCCCGCGCCTTGGCGAGGATGTCCTGCCGGATGCCCTCCGCGTCGGCCCGGGCGTCGTCCCGGATCTTGGCGGCGTCGGTACGCGCCTCGGCGAGCTGCGCGCGGTACTGCTCGAGCAGCTGGTTCGCCTCGGCCTGGGCGGCCTCGGCGCGCTTGATGCCACCCTCGATGGCGTCGACCCGGGCCTGGTACATCGCCTCCATGCGGGGGAAGACGAACTTGCTCAACACCCAGAGGACGAGGCCGAACGCGACGAGACCGACGATGATCTCAGCCAGGGGCGGGAGCAGGATGTTCCCGCCCTCTTCCGCTGCTAGGTACATGGACACTCCCCTTCGCCAGCGGCCGACCACCAGGGGCCGGCCGATTCAGCTAAGCGCTGGCTGGGTCTCAGCCGCCGAGGGCGAACGCGAGCACCAGACCGAGCAGGGCCAGCGCCTCGACCACGGCGAAGCCCATGAACATGTAGACCCGGGTCAGGCCGGCGCTCTCCGGCTGGCGGGCGGTCGCCTGGATGTAGGCGGCGAACACCAGGCCCACACCGATGCCCGGGCCGAGCGCCGCGATGCCATAGCCGATGACGTTGACGTTGCCTGAGATCTCGGCCAGGAACATGGTTGGTTTCCTCCTGCGGGGAACGCGTGACCGTCACGCGTTCGACTAGGTGAACTTTTCAGTTGTCGAACGGGGGATGGAGCGGTGCGCGCCGGCGCCTCAGTGCTCGTCGGCGAGCGAGGACTGCAGGTAGGTCGCGGTCAGCAGGGTGAACACGTACGCCTGCAGGATCAGGATGCCCAGCTCGAAGAACGTCATCAGGATCGCCATGGCCCAGCTGAGCAGGGCGACCGGCTTGATGAAGATCGACTCAGCGTTGAGCAGCGCCACGCCACCGAGGGTGAAGACCAGCAGGATCATGTGGCCGGCGAACATGTTGGCGAACAACCGGACCGCGAGGGTGACCGGGCGCAGCACCAGGTTCGACACGAACTCGATCGGCACCAGGATCGGCTGGACCCAGAGCGGTGCGCCGCCGACCCAGCAGCTGGCCTTGATGTAGCCGAAGAAGCCGTGCTTGCGGATGCCGACCGCGACGTAGACCAGCCAACTGGAGATGGCCAGCACGATCGGGAAGGCGATGTGCGAGTTCGGCGAGATCTGCGCGAACGGGAAGATGCCCCAGATGTTCAGCAGCAGGATGAAGACGAAGAGCGAGGCGAGGTACGGCGCGAAGCGCACGCCCTGGTGGCCGATGATGTCCTTGGCGATGTTGTCCCGGGCCAGCCCGTAGACCGACTCGGCCATCCACTGCCGCTTGGTCGGGACCAGCTGCGGGTTCCGGTAGCTGAGCAGGAAGAAGAGGATGGCGATGGCAGCCGCGATCCAGACCAGCAGAGCGATCTTGGTGAAGGCCGGCTCCCAGGCCGTACCCTCGAAGCCGGGAATCAGGCTGCGGTAGTTGAAGCTGTCAACGCCGGGGGGGAACTCCGCCGCCCGGATGTCCGCGGCGGCGTAGGTCGGCAGCTCAGTCAACTCGAACCCTCCGTCGGTCGGGCATGGTCAGGCGCCCAGCCTCTTCATGGTCAGGTAGACCCCCGCAGCCGTGCCGCCGATCAGTCCGATCAGCAACCCGACGTTCGGAAGATCCAGCCACCGGTCGACGAGCCAGCCGGCCCCGCCCCAGACGGCCATGCCGCCGAGCAGGTAACCGACCGCAGCCCAACCCGCGTCCACACCGTGGGGTGCGGGACGTTTGTCGGATCGGTCGTCGGCCATGACGGAGCGAACGGTATCAGCCGCTCGAACGAGGCTGTGAGTCACCCCCCGCACAACCTGGTCGTGTGGGTCAGGGAAGCCTCGACTGGCGGATAGGCTACGCCTGTCTCGCGCTCGACGGAACTCCATCCCCGGCGTGGCGACGGCAACCCGACAGCCGGAATCAGCCACCGGGGGTGCTCACCTGGGGACGGTGGTCGCGGAACGTCCACCAGACCTGGGCGGTCACCCAGCCGATGGTCGCGACGATCATGGCGGCGGCCATCATCCGGATCCCGCCCCAGCCGGTGTCGACGACGCCGAACATCCCCACGCCGAAGAAGAGGAACTTGGTGACGTACGCGGTCAACCCGACGCTCATCACCAGTTTCGGGTGGACGGAGTCGGCCCAGGCGAGCACCATACTCGACAACGTGTAGCTGAAGGTGACCAGCGCCACCCCCGCCGCCCCACCGGCCGCGCCGACGCCGCCGTCGACCAGCCAGCCGGCTCCGGTGGCGAGCACCAGCAGCAGTGCGGAACTGAGCAGCGGCACGACCAGGTGCCGCAGGCGCTGGCGGATCATCGGGGGTACGCCGGAAACTCACGGACCAGCTCGGCCACCTCGCCGGCGATCCTGGTCAGTGCGGTCGGCCCGTCGGGCCCGCCGGGGTCGGTCCGCACCGCCCGCGCGATCAACGTGGCGATCAGCCCCATCTGCGGCTCGCGCATACCCTGGGTGGTCACGCTGGGCGTGCCGACCCGGATGCCGGAGGCGACCATCGGCTTCTGCGGGTCGTACGGGATGGCGTTCTTGTTCAGCGTGATGCCGGCCGCGTCGCAGCGGGCCTCGGCGGCGGCCCCGGTCACCCCGAGCGCGCGCAGGTCGACCAGGGCGAGGTGGGTGTCGGTGCCGCCGGAGACCGGGCGCATCCCCTCGGCGGCCAGCCCGTCGGCGAGCGCCCGCGCGTTGCGGACCACCTGCTCGGCGTACGCCCGGAACTCCGGCTGCGCGGCCTCGCGCAGCGCGACGGCCTTGGCCGCGACGGCGTGCATCAGCGGGCCGCCCTGGGTGAACGGGAAGACCGCCTTGTCGATCCGGGCGGCCAGCGACTCCCGGCAGAGGATCATGCCGCCGCGCGGGCCGCGCAGCACCTTGTGCGTGGTCGCGCAGACCACGTCGGCGTACGGCACCGGGGAGGGCACGGCTCCGCCGGCGACCAGACCGATGAAGTGGGCGGCGTCCACCATCAGGTACGCCCCGACCTCGTCGGCGATCTCCCGGAAGCGGGCGAAGTCGATCAGGCGCGGGTACGCGGTCGCGCCACAGATGATCATCTTCGGGCGGTGGGCGAGGGCCAGGTCCCGCACCTCGTCGTAGTCGATCAGCTCGGTGTCCGGGCGGACGGTGTAGCCGAGCGTGGCGAACCACCTGCCGGAGAAGTTGACCCGGCTGCCGTGGGTGAGGTGACCGCCGTGCGGCAGGTCCATCGCCAGCACGGTGTCACCCGGCTGGACCAGGGCGGCGTACGCGGCGAGGTTGGCGCTCGCCCCGGAGTGCGGCTGGAGGTTGGCGTGCTCCGCCCCGAACAGTTCCCGCGCCCGGGCGATGCCGATCTCCTCGGCCCGGTCCACGTCGGCACAGCCGCCGTAGTAGCGACGGCCCGGGTAGCCCTCGGCGTACTTGTTCGTCAGCGTCGAGCCGAGCGCGGCGAGCACCGCCGGTGAGGTGAGGTTCTCGCTGGCGATCAGCTGGAGGCCGCCGCGCAGCCGGTCCAGCTCGCCGAGCACCACCGACGCGATCTCCGGGTCGGTGACCCTGAGCTGCTCGAAATCCGGCCCCCAGAAGGTGGGCGTCGCGTTGTCCACAACGCCAGAGTCTATGGGGCCCCAGACTGGAGACCATGAGATGCCTGGTCACCGGTGCCACCGGCTACATCGGCGGGCGACTCGCGCCCCGACTGCTCGCCCGGGGCCACACCGTGCGCGCTCTGGCCCGGACGGCGAGGCGGCTACGGGACGTGCCGTGGGCGGCCGGGGCCGAGGTGGTGGAGGGCGACCTGCGCAGGCCGGAGACGCTGCCGGCAGCCTTCGCGGACGTCGACGTCGCCTACTACCTGGTGCACTCGCTCGGACAGGCCGGGTTCGAGGCCGCCGATCGGGAGGCGGCCACCCACTTCGCCCGGGCGGCCCACGCGGCCGGCGTACGCCGGATCGTCTACCTGGGTGGGCCGGAGCCGGCCGCGGACACGCGCCCCTCCCCCCACCTGCGGTCCCGCAGCGAGGTGGGGCGGACCCTGCTGGCCAGCGGGGTACCGACCGTGGTGCTCCGGGCGGCGGTGATCATCGGGTCCGGTTCGGCCTCGTTCGAGATGCTGCGGTACCTCACCGAACGGCTGCCGGTCATGGTCACGCCGCGCTGGGTGCGCAACCGGATCCAGCCGATCGCGGTCCGGGACGTGCTGCGCTACCTGGTCGCCGCCGCCGACCTGCCGCCGGAGGTGAACCGGGCCTTCGACGTCGGCGGGCCGGACGTGCTCACCTTCGCCGAGATGATGCAGCGGTACGCCACGGTGGCCGGGCTGCGCCGCCGGATCATCCTGCCGGTCCGGCCGCTGACCCCGTCGCTCTCCTCGCACTGGGTGGGCCTGGTCACGCCGGTGCCGAACCGGATCGCCCGGCCGCTGGTGGAGAGCCTGGTCCAGGAGGCGGTGGCCCACGAGCACGACATCGCGCAGTACGTCCCCGACCCGCTGGGCGGGCTGACCGGCTTCGACGAGGCGGTCCGGCTGGCCCTGGCGAAGGTCCGCCACGCCGAGGTGGAGACGCGCTGGTCCACCGCGAGCGGGCCGGACGCGCCGGCCGAGCCGCTGCCCAGCGACCCGGAGTGGTCCGGCGGCTCGGTCTACACCGACCTCCGGGAACGCCGGGTGGACGCCCCGCCGGACGCGCTGTGGCGGGTGGTCGAGGGAGTCGGCGGCGAGCACGGCTGGTACTCCTTCCCCCTGGCCTGGTCGCTGCGCGGGTGGCTGGACCGGCTGGTCGGCGGGGTGGGGCTGCGCCGGGGCCGGCGTGACCCGCAGCGGCTCTACGTGGGCGAGGCGCTCGACTTCTGGCGGGTCGAGGAGATCGTCCCGGGCCGGTTGCTGCGGCTGCGGGCGGAGATGCGCCTGCCCGGCCGGGCCTGGCTGGAGATGCGCGTCGAGCCGACCGACGACGGCGGGAGCCGGTACGCGCAACGCGCCGTCTTCCTGCCGCGCGGGCTGGCCGGGCACGCCTACTGGGCCGCGGTCGCCCCGTTCCACGCGGTGGTCTTCGGCGGGATGGCCCGCAACATCGCGCGCGGCGCCGGGCAGGCCGCCCGCACCGCACCGGTCCGACCCTGAGCCGCCGCCCCTGGGCCACCGCCGGGGAACGGCCGCCCGTGCCGCACGGTCCGCCCGCGGCCCGTCGCCGGGCGAAGTCCGTCCGTGGTCCGGTCAGTCGCCCGCGCGGCGGCCGGTGCCCCACCGGGCGATCGTCTCGCTCGGTCGCGTGAAGTCGCGGACCGGCTGGCCACGCAGGGCGGTGGCGACGATGCCGGCGGCCATCTCGACCATCCTGGCCTGCACCGTCTTGCCGGCCGGGTCCCGGGGGTCGTCCGGGTTGGCGGCCATCGAGGCGACCACGAGCTGCGGGGTGGCGACCACCACCGTCTCCGTGCCGTACCCCTCGGAGCTGCCGGTCTTGCCGATCACCGGACGACCGGCCCGGGTCCGCAGGCCGGCGGCGGTTCCGCCGTCGCAGCGCCCGTACGCCGACTGGTCCCCGACCGGACAACGGGCGACGTCGGCCGCCGCGCGCGCCACGTCCGCGTCCAGCACCCGACGGCAGTCCGGCCGGGCGGCGTCCAACGGTCGGCCCCCACGGTCGACGATCATGCTGACCGGCAGGGGCGTGCAGCGGACCCCCTCGGCGGCCACCGTGGCGTACGCGGTGGCCAGGTCGAGCGGGGTGGTGGCCGCGACGCCCAGCACGAACGGGCCCCACTGGCGGGCGCCGTAGCGGGCGCGACGGGCGTCCTCGTCGGCGCGCAGCACGATGCCGAGCCGTTCGGCCATCGCCACCACCCGGTCCATGCCGACCTGCTCGGCGAGCCAGACGAAGTACGTGTTCACCGATCGGCCGAAGGCGGTCCACATGGTGTGCTCGCCGTCCATCGACGCCGGGTCGGCGTTCGCCGGACACCAGCGCCCGCCGCAGCTCGTCGGACCGTCGACCGGCCACCCGGTGACGATCCGGCTCGGCGCGACGAAACGGGTGTCCAGGGGGAACCCGGCCTCCAGCGCGGCCAGCACGGTGAAGATCTTGAACGTCGAGCCGGCCTGGTAGCCGTCGATGCCGTCGCCCCCTGCGACCAGCTGGTTGACGGTGTGCGGGCGGTTCTCCTGCCCGGGCGGGTTGGGAGCCAGGCCGTAGGTGCGGTTGACCGCCATGGCGAGGATCCGCCCGGTGCCCGGTTGCACCACGGCGGTGGGCAGCGCGTGCGGACTGTGCGTGCCGTACACCGCCAGCACCCGGTCCTGCGTGTCGCGTTGCACGTCCGGGTCGAGGGAGCTGACGATCCGGAAGCCGCCCCGGCGCAGCGTCCGCTGCCGCTCGTCCACCGACGCGCCGAACGCCGGCTGCCGGTTCCACCAGTCGGTGAAGTAGTCGCAGAAGAAAGCCCAGTCGTTGCGCTCCTCGGGGACCGCCGCGCAGTCGTCGGGTTGCACGCTCGGCTTCAGGGCGAGGCCCTCCGCCTGGGCCCGGTCGGCCTCGGCGGGCGCGACCGCGCCGGTCTCCACCATCCGGTCCAGCACGTACCCCCGCCGGCGCAGCGCCGCGTCGGCGTCACCGTGGATCGGGTCGTCGGTGTGCGGTGACTGGACCAGTCCGGCGAGCAGCGCCGCCTCGGCCAGGGTCAGGTCGGCCGGGGCTTTGGAGAAGTAGCGCCGGCTGGCCGTCGCGACGCCGTACGCCCCGGCGCCGAAGTAGACGATGTTCAGGTAGCGGCCGAGGATCTCGTCCTTGTCGAGCTCGCGTTCGAGCGCCAGGGCGTACCGGATCTCCTGGATCTTGCGGGCGGTGCTGATCTCACTGGCCGCCTTCCGCTGTTCCTCGCTCAGGGTCGGGTCGCTGCTCAGCACGTTCCGGACGTACTGCATGGTCAGCGTGGAGGCACCCTGGCGGACCGGGCCGCTGCGGTTGGCGGTGAACGCCCGGGCGATGCCCCGCAGGTCGACGCCGCTGTGGTCGTAGAAGCGGGCGTCCTCGGCGGCGAGGATCGCCTGTCGCATCACCGGGGCCACCTCGGTCAACGGCACGTCCGCCCGGTTCTCCTCGTAGAAGGAGGTGATCTCGGTGGTGCCGTCGGCGGCGTAGAGCGTGGAGCGCTGCGCGGTCGGGGGCGTGACCAGGTGCTCCGGCAGTTCGGAGTACGGGGCGGCGAGCGTGGAGAAGCCGAGCCCCAGCACCAGCGCGAGGGGCAGGGCCGCCGTGGCGAGCACCAGCCCGGCCAGCGTGCCGGCGATCACCACGGTCAGCAGCTTGTGCAGACGGGCCTGGGTCATCCGCTCTCCTGAGCAGGAGCTGGGCTAGGACCCGTTCAGAATGGCCCGGACCGGCTGGCCGGAGTCGCCCTTTCCGCAAATCAGCAGATAATTCGTAGAAGGCCACGAACTTCCCCGAACTGCTGGCAGAACCGGTAGTTCCGCGCAGGCGGGCGGGTCAGGGCAGCAGAAGCGTCGCGAGCGGCTGCACCGTCTCCTCGATCTCGTCGGCGACCCGGCTGAAGCACTGGTCCCCCCGGCCCCACGGGTCGTCCAGGTCGTCGGTGGGCAGCGCGGTGGCGACCCCGCGCGCGGCGTGGACCGCCGCGACCAGGGCCGTTCCCCGGGCGTACACCGCCTCCGGGGACGCCTCGGCCGGGGGCAGGGCAGCCCCGTCCACCGCGCCGAGCAGCCGGCCGAACTCGCCCAGCACGAAGGTCCGCCCGGCGGCGTCCGGGCGCAGCGCCAGCACGTACTCCTGCTGGTCGACGGTGGCGGTGAGCACCAGGTCCGCGGCGTCGATCTGGTCGGACCGCAGCCGGCGGGCGGCGAACCCGGCGCTGTCCCCGCCCCGGGCGGCGACCTGCCGGGCCGCCGGCGGGTTCATCTCCGCCCCGACGTGCCAGCCCCCGGTGCCGGCGCTGTGGCTGTGCAGCAGCTCCTCGGCCCGCTCCGGGTCGAGTGCGCGCCGGGTGAGCCGCTCCCGGACGGCCAGCGCCAGCAGGCGCTCGGCCATCGGCGACCGGCAGATGTTCCCCATGCAGACGTGCAGGACGGTGAAGGGTGGCACCTACGCCACCCGGCTCTCGAGGTCGGGCACCACGTCACGCAGCTCGGTCAACGAGATGGCCCCCTCGCGCACCATCTGCGGCACCTCGCCGGTCAGGTCCACGATCGTGCTGGGCACCGGGTCGGGGCAGGGCCCGGCCTCCAGGTAGGCGCGGACCGCGTACCCGAGCTGGTCCCGGGCCTGCTCGGCGGTGAGCGCCGCCGGCTGGCCGGACTTGTTCGCCGAGGAGACCGCCATCGGGCCGGTCTCCCGCAGCACCTCCAGCGCCACCGGGTGCAGCGGCATCCGCACGGCGACCACGCCGTTGGTATCGCCCAGGTCCCACTGGAGGCTGGGCGAATGCTCCACGACGATGGTCAAGGCCCCCGGCCAGAACGCCTCCACCAGGTCCCGGGCCGCCCGGGGCAGGGTGAACACCAGCCCGTCCAGGGTGTGCCGGGAACCGATCAGCACCGGCGGCGCCTGCCGACCCTGACCCTTCGCGTCCAGCAACGCCTTCACCGCGAACGGGGTGAAGGCGTCCGCGCCGATCCCGTACACCGTGTCGGTCGGCAGGACGACCAGTTCGCCATTCTTGACGGCCTCGATCGCCGCGGCGATGCCGCGGTCCCGATCGGCCAGCGACCGGCAGTCGTAGAGCATCACGAGGAGCCAGTCTGCCACGCCCCGGACGGCACGTGCTCGGGGCGGCGCAGGGCGGTGGTGAATCGGGGGCGGCCGGCGAGGTCGGCATGGCCGCTGACGGCGTCGAACCGACCGTCGGCACCGATCAGTTCGGGCACCGCGCGGCCGTGCGTGTCGTCGTGCTCGACCGCCAGCGCCCCGCCGGACCGCAGCAGCCGGGCCGCCGCCGCGACCACCGGCCGCACCACGGCCAGACCGTCCGCCCCGCCGAACACCGCCTCCGCCGGGTCGTGACCGGCCACCTCGGGCGGTACGGCGGTCCCGGCCGGCACGTACGGCGGATTGCAGAGCAGGACGTCGACCCGGCCGGTCAGCTCGCCGAGGAGCGCGGGGTCGGCGACGTCCGCCTCGACCACCTCGATCGGCCGGTCCCCGGCGGCGGCCCGGTCCGCCGCGTTGCGCCGCAGCCAGGCCAGCGCCGCCGTCGACCGTTCCACCGCCACCACCCGGGCCCCCGGCACCTCCTGGGCGACCGCGAGCGCGACCGCGCCGGAGCCGCTGCACAGGTCCACCACCAGCGGCTCGGCACTCCCCCGGGCCCGGGCGATCCCCCACTCCACGAGCAGCTCGGTCTCCGGGCGGGGGACGAAAACACCCGGGCCGACCGCGAGCTCCAGGTGCCGGAAGCCGGCGGTCCCGGTCAGGTGCTGCAACGGTTCCCGGGCCGCCCGACGCGCCACCAGGGCGTCCAGCCGGGCGAGCTGGTCGCCGGTGAGGCCGTCGGCCAGCAGCAGCCGGCCCCGGGGCACCCCGAGCACGTGGGCGGCGAGCAGTTCCGCCTCGGTCCGGGGGGCGTCGACGCCCGCCCCGGCGAGGATCCGGGTCACCCGGGCGAGCACCGGCGGACACGGGTGTCGGTTGTTCGTCCCTTCGGACGGCTGTTGCGGCGTGACAGTCACGACATAATCATGAAGCGTCGCGTACGTCACCCCGAACGGGCGCGTCCTTCCCTGGTGCGCCCGTGGCGTGGACCGACAGCGGGACGCGGGCTCGCCGGGGTGTCCCGGGGCGACCACGGTGCGGCGCCGGAGCCGGCGCGGACGGGAGGCTGCGGGTGGGTTGGCTCGACCGGGTCACCGACCAGGTTGACGCTCTCACGAAGGCGCGCGACCTCCAGGAGGCGAGCCGGTCCGCCGAGGCGTGCGTCCTCCTCGACCAGGTGCTCCGCACCACCACCGACCCGTTCGCCCGCGCCGACGCCCGGGTCCAGCGCCTCTCCGCGCTGATCAACCTCGGTCGGACGGCCGAGTTCACCCGGGCCATCGAGGAGGCAGCCACCGCCGTCCGGGACCTGCCCGAGCCGTACCTGCACGGGCACCTGCACGCGCTGGCCGCACTGGCCGCGCACCACCAGGGCGCCCTCGACCGGTGCGTCACCCACCTGGTCCGCGCCGCCCGCATGCTGACCGCGGTGGAGGACCCGGACCGGGACACCGCGTGGGGCTGGCACGACCTGGCGATGACGTACTCGTACCTCAGCTTCCACGGCTACGCGCTGACCGCCATCGAGAAGGCACGGCAGCTCGGGCTGGCGGCCGGCATCCCCGAGGAGACGTTCGCCGCACCCGGGATCCGGCTGCGCAACGCCGTCGCCCTCGACCACAACGGCGACAGCGACG
This sequence comes from Micromonospora inyonensis, assembly GCF_900091415.1. Classification (NCBI taxonomy): domain Bacteria; kingdom Bacillati; phylum Actinomycetota; class Actinomycetes; order Micromonosporales; family Micromonosporaceae; genus Micromonospora; species Micromonospora inyonensis. Next base: position 150,703 of record NZ_FMHU01000001.1, read on the forward strand.
GCTGCCTGCGGGTGCTCCGGGACGTCGCCGCCGACCTCGACCGCTTCCGGCGTACCGGGCGGGCCGGGCGGCTGCGCCCGAGCAGTCTCGCCGCGTACGGCTACACCGTCGCACGCCGCGCCGCCCTGGGCGACCCGGTGGAGACCGGCACCGAGAACGACCCCGTCCGGCTGCTCGGGTTCGGTGGCGACAGCGCCCGTGCCCGCGACTTCCGCCAGCTCGGGAAGGTCTGCCTGGCCGTCGCCGACGGCCGACCGGCCGAAGCGATCACCCGGTTGGACACCGCCTCGGTCTCCACCGAGACGCTCGGCGCGGCCGAACCGGCCCGGCTGCGCAGCATCGCGCTGACCACGGCCGGGGACCACGCCGGCGCCCACCGGGCCGACCGGATGGCGTTCCGGCTCGCCGCGCAGCGCAACGACCGGCTGCGGGACGTCTACATCGACGGCATCGCGGCCCGCATCGACCACGAGGAGATGCGCCGCGAGGCCGCCCGGTTCGAGGGTGAGGCGCTGACCGACCCGCTGACCGGGCTGCCCAACCGTCGCCGGCTGGAACGCCACATCGCCGGCATGGTCAACCGGGGTGAGCGGCTGGTCATCGGCGTCTGCGACCTGGACGGCTTCAAGGCGGTCAACACCCGGCACGGACACCACTCCGGCGACCTGGTGTTGCAGCGGGTGGCCGGAGTGATCAACCGGGTGATGCGGCGCGGCGACTTCGTGGCCCGCTACGGCGGGGACGAGTTCGTGGTGGTGCTCGCCGGCACCGGGATCGAGGAGGCGGCCGAGGTCTCCCGCCGGGTCGACGCGGCCATCCGGACCGAGGACTGGGAGTCCCTGGTTCCGGGCACCCCGGTCCGGGTGACCATCGGCTTCGCCGAGGTCAATGCCGGTGCACCGTTGGGCCGGGACGCCATCCGCGCCGCCTTCGACGCGGCCGACCAGCAGATGCTGCGCGCCAAGTCCCGCACCCGCCCCGGCTGACCCCGCACCGCCCCCGACCCGCTCACGGTGTAGGCCCCCTTTGGTTGCAGGGGGCCCTTCCTCGACAGAATGCGGTAACAGGGGACCCCTGCTACCACCGGGCGGGGCGGGCGTCGGATCGGTTCAGCGGCGACCGAGCTCCGGGTCCCCGGCCAGGCGGGCGGCGCGGTCGGCCTCGGTGAGGGCGTCGAGCACGCCGTCCAGCTCACCGGCGAGGGCCAGGTCCAGGTTGTACGCGGTGTAGCCGATCCGGTGGTCGGTGATCCGGTTCTGCGGGAAGTTGTAGGTGCGGATCCGCTCGGAACGGTCGACGGTGCGCACCTGCGCCTTGCGGGCGTCGGAGGCGGCGGCGTCGGCCTGCTCCTGGGCGGCGGCGAGCAGCCGGGCCCGCAGGATCCGCATCGCCTGCTCCCGGTTCTGCAGCTGCGACTTCTCGTTCTGGCAGGAGACCACGATCCCGGTCGGCACGTGGGTGATCCGGACCGCCGAGTCGGTGGTGTTGACCGACTGGCCACCCGGGCCGGACGAACGGAAGACGTCGATACGCAGCTCGTTCGGGTCGATCGTGACGTCGACCTCCTCGGCCTCCGGGAGCACCAGGACACCGGCCGCACTGGTGTGGATGCGGCCCTGCGACTCGGTGACCGGGACGCGCTGCACCCGGTGCACGCCGCCCTCCCACTTGAGCCGGGACCACACCCCGTTGCCCCCCTCCGGGACGCCCTTGGTCTTGATCGCCAGCGAGACGTCCTTGACCCCGCCCAGGTCGGAGTCCTGCGCGTCGAGGACCTCGGTGAGCCAGCCACGCCGCTCGGCGTACCGGGTGTACATGCGCAACAGGTCGGCGGCGAACAGCGCCGACTCCTCACCGCCCTCGCCGGCCTTGATCTCGACGATCACGTCCTTGGCGTCGTGCGGGTCGCGGGGAATCAGCAGCTCCGCCAGGCGCTCCTCCAGCTCGGGCAGGGTCGCCGCGATGGACTCCGCCTCGGCGGCGAAGGACGGGTCCTCGGCCGCCAGCTCCCGGGCGGCGACGAGATCGGCGCGCGCCTGCTCCAGTTCACCGGCCGCCTTGTGCAGCGGCACCAGTTCGGCGTAGCGCCGCCCGACCCGGCGCGCCGTGCCCTGGTCGGCGTGGATGGCCGGGTCGGCCAACCGCTTCTCCAGTTCGGCGTACTCGTCGAGGAGGGCCACCAGGCGCTCACTGCTCATGCTCGTACTCCCTGCGGTCGGCGCGGATTCGGGCAGAGACGGACGACGCCCGCGCCCGGTGGTGAACCGGACGCGGGCGTCGAACGGACGGCTACTTGGCCTTCTTCGCCTGAACCTTGGCGTACTTCTGCTGGAACTTCGCGACCCGACCCGCGGTGTCGAGCACCCGCTGCTTACCCGTGTAGAACGGGTGGCAGGCGCTGCACGTCTCGACGTGGATCGAGCCGCCCTTGGCGGTGCTGCGGGTGGTGAAGGAGTTGCCGCAGGAGCAGGTGACCTCGGTGGTCACATACTCCGGGTGGATGTTGGCTTTCATGTCGCCTTCGGTCCTCTCGTGGGTGGTCGCCGGGTCGCCGCCCGCGCAGGTCGTGCCTGTGCGGGATCGGGCGTGAACCGGAACCGGTGGCCGATTGACCAGTGTGCCATGGGCTTCCGCCGACCCGGAAACCGGGCCACACAGCTGCCCCAACACGGTCCGCACCACCGGCATTCCCGCCCCGACCGGGACCATTCACTACCGTGACGGGGTGACCCGTCTGATCGCCACCCGGGGGCTGCCGGCCTCCGGCAAGACCACCTTCGCCCGGACGCTCCAACCGTCGGTCGTCCGCGTCAACCGGGACGACCTGCGCCGCATGCTGCACGGTGGCCGGCTGTTCACCCAGTGGGCGGAGTCCCAGGTCACCACCGCCCAGCGGGCGCAGGTGGAGGCCCTGCTGCGGGCCCGGGTGGACGTCTGCGTGGACGACACCAACCTGCGCGCCCGCACCCTGCGGGACTGGGCCCGGCTGGCCGCCCGGTACGGGGCCGGCTTCGAGGTGCACGACTTCACCGACGTCCCGTTGGAGGAGTGCCTGCGCCGGGACGCGGCCCGACCGGCCGAGGACCGGGTCGGCGAGGAGGCCATCCGCCGCCTGCACGAGCGTTTCCTGGCCAACCGTCCGCTGCCCCTGCCGGTGCCCGAGGTGCCGCCGGGCGGCCCGGCCCGGGTGAGCCCGCCGGGCCCGGAACCGACCGACGTCGTCCTGGTGGACATCGACGGCACGGTCGCGCTGCACGTCTCCCGCAGCCCGTACGACATGACCCGGGTTAGCGAGGACGTGCCGAACGAGGCGGTCATCGCGGCGGTCCGGGCGATGCACGGGGCCGGCTACGGGGTGGTGTTCTGCTCCGGCCGGGACGCCTCCGCCCGCGCCGACACGGTGGCCTGGCTGGACCGGCACGTCCGGGTGCCCTACCTGGCGCTGCACCTGCGGGCGGTGGGCGACAACCGGAAGGACTCGATCGTCAAACGCGAGATCTACGAGAGCGAGTTGCGCGACCGGTACCGGGTCGTCGGGGTCTTCGACGACCGCATGCAGGTGGTCCGGATGTGGCGCGACGTCGGCCTGACCGTCTTCCAGGTCGCCGAGGGCAACTTCTGAGGGTGCTGGTCGCGCCGGTGCCGGATGCGCCGGATGCCGGGTGCCGGATGCGCCGGGTGCGGCGGGTGCGGGTGCGCCGGATGCCGGATGCTGGATGCCTGGTGCCGGGTGCCTGCAGGGGTCCCCTCCTCCACAGAATGCGGTAGGAGGGGACCCCTGCTACCACCTCAGGCGGCCGAGGCGACCGCCCCGGACGTGGCGGTGAGCCGCAGCGTCGCCTCGGCGCGTACGCCGTTGACGGTCACCGCGAGCACCACCGAGTCGGCCGGTCGCAGCGCGGTGAGCGTGCCGGTGGCCGGATCGAAGCGGGCCACTTGCCAGGGCTTCACCCCGTCCGCCGGGCCGACGTGGACGCTCGGCGACGCCGACCAGTCCGCGCTGGCCGGCGCGGCCACCGGCACGGTACGGCCCCCGGGCTGCGTGATCGTCGCGGTCACCGTCGCCGGGGTGCCGACCGCGACGGTGTCGGGGGCGGCCAGGGTGAGCCGGTCGACGTGTGCCCGGAACTCTGCGGCCACCCAGCGCGGGCCCTCGACCAGCGCGTCACGTCGGGCGCGCTCAGCCTCCTGCGGGGTCACCGGGTCCACTCCGACCATCGTCCAGCCGGTGAACCCGCCCTGGTCGGCGGGGCTGGACGGGCCCTTCCCGGAGTTGCCGTTGATCAGGAAAGACATCCCAGGAGCTTGAATGTCAAGCAGCAGCCTCGTTGAGGTGATGCGACCAGGCGGTTGCCTCGTCGTACGGGGTGCCGGTTTTGAGGCATCCGTGCAGGATGCCGACGAGTCGGTTGGCGAGCTGGCGCAGCGCGGCGTTGTAGCTGGCGCCGCGGGCGCGTTGCCGGTCGTAGTAGGCGCGGGCGCCCGGGGAGGCCTTCAACGCGGAGAACGCCTGGGTCATCAGCGCGTCGATGAGCCGGTCGTTGTGCACGAACCGGGCCGCGACGGTCCTCTTCTTCCCGGACGCGCGGGTGATCGGGCTGGTCGCGGCGTAGTTCTTGCGGGCCTTCGCCGAGACGTAGCGGGCGTGGTCGTCACCGAACTCAGCGAGCACCCGGGCACCGAGAACCGTGCCCAGTCCGGGCTGGGACAGGATGATCTCAGCGTCCGGGTGCCGGCCAAAATGGGCCTCCACCTGCCCCTGCAGGACCTTGACCTGCTCGTTGAGGGTGGACAGCAGCGCGATCAGCGCGCGGACCGAGGCCGCGTAGGCGGCGGTGACCACGGCGGGCTGGCCGAGGTGCTCGGCGCGCAGCGTGGTCTGGATCGCGGCCGCCTTGGCCGGAATGTCACGCCGGCGGGCCCGTTTGAGGGCCGCGCTGATCTGCGCCAGGCTCAACCGGGCGGCGCTGGCCGGGTCCGGCGCCTTCGCCAGGAGTTCCAGGGTGTCGGCGGCGTCGAGGTCCTCGAACGCGGCGAGGGCGGCCGGGAAGTACTCCCGCAGCGCATGCCGCAGCCGCTGGCCGGCGCGGGTACGTTCCCAGATCAGCGTCTTGTGCATCCGCGAGACGACCTTGACCGCCTCCGCATCAGCGCTGTCACCGGCCATCGGGCGCAGTTGGTGCGAGTCGGTACGCACCATGTCCGCCAGCATGTGCGCGTCCGCCGCGTCGCTCTTGGCCCCGGACACCGCCAGGCGCTCCCGGTAACGGGCCGCCTGCAACGGATTCACCGGATACACCGTGTATCCGGCGGCGACCAGCGCTTGTACCCACGGACCCCGATCGGTTTCGATACCGATCCTCACCCGCCCGGACACGTCCTCGGCATCGATGTCGTCACCGAGCGCCTGACCGATCATCGCGTGCAGCCTCGTCATGCCCGCCATGCCTTCCGGCAGTCGGGCCTTGGCCAGCCGGCGACCGGACGCGTCCATCACCTCGACGTCGTGGTGGTCCTCCGCCCAGTCATCTCCCACGAACAGCAACACGTCTCCCACCTTCCGAGCCGATCACCTTCGGTAGCCAGGAGGAGAACCATCAGCGACCTAATGAAGCAGTGCTCACGCCGCGACCGGGCGGGCACGACATCCCATCAGCGATCAACTCTCCACACCGACCGACAGCGGCACGCTCTTTCATCAGGACTCCACGTCCAGGCACCACGAGTGCTCGCCTGCCGGCGGCTACCTACCCACCAGGAGTTTGCCGGATGGCTCACTCCCAGAACTCATTAGGCACCCCGTCGACCCGGTCGGCGTGGAAGGTGCCGACGTGTCCGCCGACGAAGAGCGCGCCCTTGCCGGTGCGGTGCTGGAAGTCGGCCAGCCACTGCTCCACCAGCGCCGCCTCCTTCCGGTCGGTGAGCTGGCTGGCCTTGGCCGGGCCGGGGTCGCGCGGCGGGTGGTGGTGCAGCACGGCCACCGAGCCGATCCGGTCGTCGCCAGCGGCGGAGTCCAGCGCGGACCGTAGGGCCCGGACCTGGTCGAAGCCGCCACCGCGCAGGGTCCCGGTGGAGCTGTTCAGCGTGACGAAGCGGGTTCCCCTGTGGTCGAAGACCTTCGACGGCGCACCGAAGACCGCCTCGAAGTTGGCGATCGGGGCGCCCATGATCTCGTGGTTGCCCGGCACGTAGTGGTAGGGCAGCTCGCCACCGAGTTCCTCGTCCAGGATCCGCTTGGCCAGGGCGAAGTCCGCCGGGTAGGCGGTGTCCACGAAGTCCCCGTTGATGAGGAGGAAGTCCGGCTTCGCCGCCTTGACCTCGCGCAGCGTCCGGCGGGCCTGGGCGACCAGGTCACTGTCCGGGTTCGCCGCGACGAACTGCGCGTCGGAGAGGACCGCGAAGCGCCACGGCATCCCGGCGACGGTGCCGTCGCGCAGCACCACCCGGTCGGTCCGGTGCGGCTCGGCGGGTACGTCCACAGTGGGCGACACCTTCGCCACCAGGTCGTCGATGACCACCTCGCTGGTGTACTTCGCGGCGGCGTTGGTCTCGGCCACGTAGAAGCGGCGGACCCGCAGCGGGTACTGCACCCCGGCGGGTACGTCGAACTGCACGTACCGCCAGCCGGTCCAGGTGACCAGCGGCCCGCGCAGCACGTGCTGGGTGTCCTGCGCGTCGTGCAGGTGCAGGCTGGGCCACTCGCCCGTGCCGTTGCCCTTGATCCACATGCCGAAGGCCTGCGGCTGCCCGGGGACCGCGATCCAGGCCGGCGGGTCGGCGTACGCCGCCCGGGTGCCGGTGGACTGCCCGAAGTCGTACGACATCCGCAGGCCGGTGCCGGTGCGGCCCGGTGCGGGGGCGACCGAGCCGGTGGCGCGGGCGGCGCTGAACCTCCAGTTCGCCGCGTCGTCGAAGCCGGCGACCGGCACGTCGGTGAGGCCGACGGTCACCGGCACCACGGTGCGCTGCCCGGCCACGGTGACGGTGACCAGGGCGGAGCCGCTGTCGCGGAGCGCGGCGACGGTGAGGTTGCCGTTGGTGTCGGGGGTGATCCGCAGCAGCTCCCGGTCGTAGGCGAGGGAGATGTCGGAGGGCTCGATCGGCGCGGTGTTGCCCTCGGCGTCGTAACCGACCACACCGAAGGTGCCGGTGCCCCGCGCGTCGGCGAGGCCGACCCGGTCCGCGGTGGAGTCGACCCGGGCCAGCGGCCCGAGCACGGTGAGGTCCAGCGTGCCGCAGGCCTCGTCGTGCCAGGCGGTGACGGTGGTCCGGCCGGGCCGGACGGCCCGGAAGACGCCGTCGGCGTCGACGGTGCCGTGGGCGGCCGGGTTGGCCCGCCACGTCGGCGTTCCGGCCGCCGGGCCGTACGTCTCGTCATGGCCGGCGGCGGTGAGCCGGCGGGTCAGGCCGGGAAAGACCCGGTCCGGCCGGCCGCCCCGGACCGGCGCGACGCCGGGCGCGGCGGTGGGGTCGGCGGCGGTCTCCAGCCAGTACCCGGTGAGCCGGCCGCTGCCCTTCGGGGCGTAGACGGCCAGGCCGTTCGGGACGGCCCGCTCGGTGCCGTCGGAGGGACTGTTCTCCACCTGGACGGACGCCGCGCCGGGCTCGCGGGCGAGCAGCGTCGAGGAGCCGCCACCGTCGAGGTTGAGCGCGTGGTGCGCGCCGAGTTCGGCCATCATCCGGCCCATCTCGGTCTGGGTGACGCCCCGGCTGTCGACCTGCCGGCCGTCCACCGTCAGCATGATCATCTTGCGCCCGTCGGCGGTGAACCCGACCGAGGTGCGTGGGGCCAGGGAGGTGTCGGCGATCTGCTGCACCACACCGTCGCGGACCAGCACGTTGCCGCCGCCGACCGCGGCGTTCGGGGTGCTGCCGTCCGACGTGCGCGGGCGGTAGGCGACGGTCACCGCGTCACCCGGGCGCAGGCCGGCGAGGGCGTCCGACCCGGCGTCCCGGCCGAGCAGGATGGTGGTGCCGGCGGGGATCGGGCCGCTGCCGGCGCGGTCGGTGACGGTGGCGACGCGCCCGTCGACCACGGCGACCTCGGTGACCCGGGTCGCGCCCTCGACCGCCCGGGACCGGTCGTACGAGCCCCAGAGCGCGGTGAAGACGCCGGTGCCGCCCGCCTGGACCATGTTGTTGAACTGGGTCAGGGTGACCGGCCCGGCGGGCAGGGTGGCGGTGCCCTCGAAGTGCACCTGGATCACCCGGCCGAGCCCCTCGGCGGTGACCGCCACCGCGTTGGTGTGCCCGGCGACCGGCGACTGGATCAGCTCGCCGCCACGGATGCCGATGCCCTGCGCGGCTCCGGAGTTGTTGATGTCGAAGAAGTCGCCGTTGACCGCGGCGACCGCGCGGGAGGCGTCGACCGCGCCACGAAGCGGCTCGGCCCGGCTGACCGCGCCGGAGTTGACGTAGTCGACGGTGAGGTCACCGGTCAGGTCGGCGGTGAGGGCGTCGGCCCGCAGCCAGCCCTGCTGGTCGTACCGGTCGAAGGAGGTGAGGTCGAGCCCGGGTGCGACCGGGCGGGTGGTCTTCGCGGTCTCCAGGCCGTCGGCGGGCGCGACGCCCGCGGCAGCGAGGGTGGTGACCGTGGTCGGGTGGGAGGAGGCGCGGGGGACGTCCTCGGCGGCCGTGTCGGCCCCGGGCGACGCGACGACGACCGGGGTCGGGCCGGCCAGGCCGAGCAGCGGCGTCAGCACCAGCACGCCGGCAAGTCGGGCGGATCGGGTACGCATGCGCGTCAGCCAACCCGACAACGAACAGAACTTTCAATACCCTGCCGGCCAACTGTAGGAAAACTCCAGCCGGCGATCTCGCTCTGAGCAGTGAGAAGGGGCACGACCGCGAACGGTCGTGCCCCTTCCCCAGGTGACCCGGCGGGTTACTCGCCCGGCGTCGACTTGGCGATCTGCATCAGGAACTCGATGTTGGTCCGGGACTGCTTGAGCCGGTCCAGCAGCAGGTCCAGCGCCGCCTGCGAGTCCAGCGAGTGCAGGACCTTGCGGAGCTTGTGCGTGATGGCCAGTTCCTCCGGCGCGAGCAGGATCTCCTCCTTACGGGTGCCGGAGGTGTGGATGTCGATGGCCGGGAAGACCCGCTTGTCGGCGATCTTCCGGTCCAGCTTCAGCTCGGCGTTGCCGGTGCCCTTGAACTCCTCGAAGATGACCGTGTCCATCACCGACCCGGTCTCGACCAGGGCGGTGGCGAGGATGGTCAGCGAGCCGCCGTTCTCGATGTTCCGCGCCGCGCCGAGGAAACGCTTCGGCGGGTAGAGCGCGGTCGAGTCGATACCGCCCGACATGATCCGGCCGCTGGCCGGAGCCGCCAGGTTGTACGACCGGCCGAGCCGGGTCACCGAGTCGAGCAGCACGACCACGTCGTGCCCCAGCTCGACCAGGCGCTTGGCCCGCTCGATCGCCAGCTCGGCGACGGTGGTGTGGTCCTGCGGCGGACGGTCGAAGGTGGCCGCGACAACCTCGCCCTTGACCGAGCGCTGCATGTCGGTGACCTCTTCGGGCCGCTCGTCGATCAGCACCACCATCAGGTGGCACTCCGGGTTGTTGTGGGTGATCGCGTTGGCGATCGCCTGCAACACCATGGTCTTACCGGCCTTGGGCGGCGACATGATCAGCGCCCGCTGGCCCTTGCCGATCGGCGTGACCAGGTCGATCACCCGGGTGGTGAGGATGTGCGGCTCGGTCTCCAGCCGCAGCCGCTCCTGCGGGTAGAGCGGGGTGAGCTTGTAGAACTCCGGACGGCGGCGGGCCTCCTCCGGCTCCATGCCGTTGACCGAGTCCAGCCGGACCAGCGGGTTGTACTTGTCCCGCCGCTGCTCGCCGTCGCGCGCCGCGCGCACCGCACCGGTGATGGCGTCGCCACGCCGCAGGCCGTACTTCTTGACCTGGGACATCGAGACGTACACGTCGTTCGGGCCGGCCAGGTAGCCGGTGGTCCGGACGAAGGCGTAGTTGTCCAGCACGTCGATGATGCCGGCCACCGGGACGAGCACGTCGTCCTCGCTGACCTGGGGCTCGCGTCCGCCGCTGGCGACGGCGTCCCCGCCGGTCTCGTTGCGCTCGCCACGGCCCCGGCGACGGTCCCGGAACCGGCTGCGCCGGCCGCGCCGGCCGCCGCCCTCGCCGTCGTCGTCGACGTCGGTGTCGCGGTCCCGGTCGCCGCGCTGGCCCCGTTCGGTCCGGTCGCCGCGCTCGTTACGGTCGGCCCGCTCGCCGCGCTCCGTGCGCTCGTTGCGGTCGCTCCGCTCGCCGCGCTCGGCCCGCTCGTTGCGCTCGCCCCGCTCGGTCCGCTCGGTACGGTCACCGCGCTCGGTCCGCTCACCGCGCTCGGCCCGGTCGTTGCGCTCGGTCCGCTCACCGCGCTCGGCCCGGTCGTTGCGCTCGGTCCGCTCACCGCGCTCGGCCCGGTCGTTGCGCTCGGTCCGCTCACCGCGCTCGGCCCGGTCGTTGCGCTCGGTCCGCTCGCCACGCTCGGCCCGGTCGTTGCGCTCGGCCCGGTCACCACGCTCCGCCCGCTCACCGCGGTCACCACGCTCCGCCCGCTCGCCACGCTCGGGGCGCTCGGCGGTCTCCGGGGTGACGGCCCCGCGCGGCTCCGCCTCGGTGGTGACCGGGGCGGCGGCAGCGGTCGCGGCGGCGCGCTCGGCGGTGGTCGCGGCCCGGCTGCGCCGGCTCCGTGGCCGGGATTCGGCCTCGGCCGGAGCGGTCGCCGGCTCCGCGGTCTCCCGCACGTCCGCCCGGATCTCCTCGCGGACGGGCGCGGCGGCTGCGGCCGCCACCTCGGCACGCGGTCGAGGGGCCCCGGCGGCGGCACCGCCCTGCCGCTCGGTGATGGCGCTGATCAGCTCAACCTTGCGCATGCGTGCAGTGCCGGAGATGCCGAGCGACGCGGCCAGGCTCTGCAGCTCCGGCAGCAGCATCGCTGACAGACCGGTGCCGCTGCGCCGACGACGGGCAGGGGCGGCGGCGGTGGTGGCTTCGCCAGCGACGTTGGAAACATCCGACGTCACGTCGGTGGTGTCGCTCAATGGATTCCTTCCCTCGATAGGCCGGGGTCGCCCGGGGTCAAGAGCTCAGGTGGCCGGGCGGCCTCGGTGCACCCGTGTCGCATGACGCGCCGCGGGAGTCTGTGACACAGCAGCCGGTCGGTTTCCCGACCCACCAACTTCGGCGGGTAGGTCTCGCCGTCTGCGGCGACCTGCGGAAACTGCGGTACGGCGTGGGCCTAGGCAGAGGTGAGACGGGCTGACCGCCGAGAGCTTCGGGGGTGCGCCGACCCGCAGGAAGATCGCATGCTTCGCGGCTGTGCTAAGTCTAGAGCGTAATCAACTCATACGACCTGCGGCAACAGGGTCCCGCTCGGCGTGTCCGAGTCTACCCTGACTGACCCGGGCACCGCTGCTGTCCACTGGTAACCGCCAGAGGTGCCATCCTGTTCCCGGCTCGAAGCCCGCTCCGGGATCGGTCAACGCCAGCACCGTCGGCCCCGCCCCACTGACCACGGCCGCCACACCGGCCTCCCGCAACGCGGTGACCAGCGCATACGTCGCCGGCATCCCCTCGGCGCGGTAGTGCTGGTGCAGCCGGTCCTCGGTCGCCGGCAGCAGCAGTGCCGGGTCGGCGGTCAGCGCGTGCACCAGCAGCGCGGCCCGGCCGGCGGTCAGCGCGGCGTCCGCGTGCGGCACCGAGGCCGGCAGCGCCGCCCGCGCCGTCGCGGTGAGCCCCCGCTCCTGCGGTACGAACACCGTGGGGCTCACCCCGGCCGCCGGGGCGAGCGAGACCGCCCGCGCGCCGGTCTGCTCGGTCCAGGCCACGGTGAAGCCGCCCAGCAGGCAGGGTGCCACATTGTCCGGATGGCCCTCGATGTCGGCGGCCAGTCGCAGCGCCCCGGCGTCGTCGAGGCGTTCCGCCCCGTCGGCCACCAGTGCGCGGGCGAGCAGCACCCCGGCCACGATCGCCGCCGAGGAGGAGCCCAGCCCTCGGGCCTGCGGGATGCGGTTGACGCACTCCACAGCCAGTCCGGCGGGCTGGCCGCCGAGGGCGTCGAAGGCGACGCGCATGGCGCGCACCACCAGGTGCCGGTCGTCGTCGGGCAGCTCACCGGCCCCCTGGCCGGTCACCGCCACCCGCACGCCACCGGTGGTCACCTCGGCGGCGACGTCGTCGTGAAGACCGAGCGCGAGGCCGAGCGCGTCGAAACCCGGCCCCAGGTTGGCGCTGGTCGCGGGGACCCGGACCCGGACGGGACCGGAGGCGAAGTTGAGGGACACGGCTAGATGCTAGGGCGCGGATCCGACAGTTGGGGGGCCGGGACACCCCGGGTTCACCGGGACGTGACCGGATCCACGGCCGCGGGGTCCCCGGTCAGCGAGAGCCGGCGGGTGGCGACCCGCCAGCCGATCGCGTACACCAGGGTGGTCAGGCCGCAGCCGGCCAGCACGACCCGCTCGTCGACGGAGTCGACCAGGGCCGCCACCACCAGTTGGCTGACCGAGATGGCCAGCGTCGCCAGCATCATGTCGGTGGCGAAGACCCGGCCGCGCAACCGGTCCGGCACCTCGCCCTGGAGCGCGAAGTTCGACATCACCCAGTTGCTGCCCCCGGCGAAGTGCGCCACGAAGACCAGCACCAGGACCAGCGGGAACCAGCCGGTGAGCGCGACCCCGACGTAGGACAGGCCGTAGGCGGACATGGACAGCGCCAGTCCGGTCAGCAGCCAGCGGCGGTTGGTCAGCACCCGGCGCATCAGGATCGGACCGACCAGCGCTCCCGCGCCGCGCAGGGCGAAGAGCAGACCCGTGCCGACCGCGCCCACCCCGTACAGGCCGGCCAGCAGGGGAAAGACGGTCAGCACCCCGTTGCCGAGGCCGACCGCCGACTTCACGGTGACAAGGGCGAGCACCCGGGGACGGTGGGCGATGTAGGCCAACGCCTCACGGATCGCCGCCCAGGTCCGCTGGACCGGCTCGGTGTGGTCGCGGGGCACCTGCAGCGGCCGGCGGATCAGCGCGGTCAGGCTGGCGGCGAGCGCCAGGGCCCCCGCCGCCACCCAGAAGCAGACGTACGGACCGAACGCCGCGCTGAGCAGGCCGCCCAGGGAGGCTCCGACCACGGTCATCGTGCCCCAGGCGGAGCCGGCGACGGCGTTGCCGGCGGCCAGCTCGTCCGGGTCGAGGACGTTCGGCAGGGCCGCCTGCGCGGCCGGCGAGTAGAACGCCTTCGCCACCGCGATCACGGAGATCGCCAGCATGGCCAGCCAGGCCGTGTCGGAGGTGCGGACGGCGAGCAGGAGCAGCGCGCCGACCAGGGCGGCACCGTTCGCCGCCATGAGGATCCGCCGACGGTCGAACCGGTCGGCGATGGTGCCGGTGTAGGGCAGCAGCAGTGCCACGACCCCGGTGTCGACGGCGAGCACCAGCGCGCCCCACACCCCACTGCCGGTCAGCTCCGGCAGGAGCACCAGCAGGGGGACCATGACGAACCAGTCCGCGCCGAACACCACCAGCTCGGCGAGAAAGAGGATGCGGAAGTTGCGGTTCCGGCTGAGGACGGAGAGTGTCGACGCCACGTGCCCACACGCTACCCGCCGCGGCCGACGCCGTGGGGCACCGGTCGCCGGCCTGGTCACCCGTCCCGTTGGGCGTCCCCGGTACGGCGGCGGGCCGTACCGGGGACGCGGGGTCACTCCTGCGGGGGCAGCGGCGAGTGCCGGCTCTTCGGCAGCCGCAGCACCTCGAACTGGTCGGTGCCGTCGACCAGCGCCGCCGAGGGCGCCGGGCGGGCCGGCTCGTCCCCGGACGCCACGGCCGACGCCGGACCGGCGGCGACGGTGACCGGCTCGGGTGACTCGGTCTCCGCCGGCTCCCCGGCGACCGGAGCGCTGCCGTCGCCGGCCGCCGCCCGCCGGGCCAGCCGCCGCTCCTTGCGGCCCTCCACCATGGTGTAGAGGGTCGGCACCAGCACCAGCGTGAGCAGGGTCGAGCTGAGCAGGCCGCCGATCACCACGATGGCCAGCGGCTGGGAGATGAAGCCACCCTCGCCGGTGAGGCCGAAGGCCATCGGCAGCAGCGCGAAGATGGTCGCCACCGCGGTCATCAGGATCGGCCGCAGTCGGCGCCGGCCGCCCTCGACGACCGCTTCCCGCACGCTCATCCCCTGCGCCCGGTACTGGTTGATCAGATCCAGCAGGACGATCGCGTTGGTGACCACGATGCCGACCAGCATCAGCACACCGATCAGTGCCGGCACGCCCATCGGGGTGCCGGTGAGCAGCAGCAGTCCGATCGCGCCGGTCGCCGCGAAGGGGATCGACACCAGCAGGATCAGCGGCTGCACCAGGCTGCGGAACGTCGCTACCATGATCAGGAAGACGATCGCGATCGCGGCCAGCACGGCCAGCCCCAGGTCGGCGAAGGCCTCCTCCTGGTCGGCGCTGACCCCGCCGACGCTCAGGCTCGCCCCCGGCACGTCGATCCCGTCCAGCTTCTCGCGCAGCGCCTGGGTGGTCGCTCCGAGGTTGGAGCCGGTCGCCGTTCCGGTCACCGTGACGCTGCGCTCGCCGTCGATCCGGGTGACCTGCTGCGGCCCCTCGACCTGCCGCACGTCGGCGATGGCGTCCAGGGTGACCGCGCCGACCCGGAGCTGCCGGAGCTGCTCCACGGTGGCCGGTGGGGCGGCGGCGAAGCGGAGCACCACGTCCCGCTGTCCACTGTCGAGGGTGATCCGACCCACCGGGCTGCCCCGGAACGCCTGCCCGACGAGCTGGCCCACGGCCGCCTCGGTCAGTCCGGCGCGGGCGGCGGCCACCCGGTCGACGGTGACGTCGATCCGGGGCACCCGCTCGGCCAGGCTGGACGAGACGTCCTCGACGTCGTCCAGCTCGGCCATGGCCTTCCGGGCCTCCTCGGCGGCGCGGGCGAGCACCTCCGGGTCGCTGGCCTGGACGACCACCGCGAGCTGGTTGGCCGAGGCACCGCCCTGGGCGCTGCCGAAGCTGATCTCGCCGGCGCCCGCGCCGAGCGTGTCGAACTCCCGGCGCAGCTCCTCCCGGAGCCGCTCGGCGTCGGTGTCCCCGTCGAGCGCGACGACGTAGCTGGCGGTGCTGTTGCCGCCCCCGCCCTCCCAGGGCAGGCCGCTGCCACCGATGGTGACCTGGTACGTCTCGACGCCCTCGGTCCGCTCCAGCACCGCCTCGACCCGGCGGGCCGCCTCGTCGGTACCGGCCAGTCCGGTACCCACCGGCAGCTTCTGGCTGATGTTCAGGGTGTCCTGGCCGGAGTCGTCGATGAAGTTGGTCTCCAGCCGGGTGGCCAGCCCGAAGGTGCCCAGCAGCACCACCAGGCCGATCGCCACCGTGGCCCACCGCCGTCGGGTGGCGAACCCGATCACCGGCAGGTACGCCCGCTGGAGCGGGTTGCGCAGCTCCTTCTCCTCCGCCTCGCGGCGCACCGCCTCGGCGTCGACCGTGCCGCCGACCGGCTTGAGGAACCAGTACGCCAGCACCGGGATGACGGTCAGCGAGACCAGCAGCGAGGCGAGCAGCGCCACCGTGACGGTGATCGCGAACGGCGCGAAGAGCTGCCCGACGAAGCCCCCGACCAGGGCGATCGGGGCGAACACCGCGACCGTGGTGAGCGTGGAGGCGGTCACCGCGCCGGAGACCTCCCGCACGGCGGTGAGGATCGCCCGGCGTTTCGGCTCGCCGTACTCCAGGTGGCGTTTGATGTTCTCCAGCACCACGATCGAGTCGTCCACCACCCGGCCGACCGCGATGGTCAACGCGCCGAGGGTGAGCAGGTTCAGCGAGTACTCCCCGCTCCAGAGCGCCAGCAGGGCCACCAGCACGGACAGCGGGATGGAGACCGAGGTGACCAGGGTGGAGCGGACGGAGACCAGGAAGACCAGGATGACGATGACCGCCATGACCAGGCCGAGCAGACCCTCGGTGGTCAGGCTCTCGATGGACTCCTCCACGAAGGGCGCCTGGTCGAAGACGACGGTCAGCTCGGCGCCGGAGGCGGCCTCCAGCTCGGCGAGACGGTCCCGGATGTCGTGGGAGATGGCCACCGCGTTGCCGTCCGGGGTGGCGGTGACGGCGATGCCCAGGCTGTCCCGGCCGTTGGTGCGGGTGACCGAGGTGGGCGGCGCGAGCTGCTCGGTCACCGTGGCCACGTCGGCGAGGCGGACCGGCGCACCGCCCCGGGCGGCCGGGGCGAGCACGATGCCGCGCAGGTCGTCGAGGGTGGCCAGCGGGGTGCCGACCTGGACGGTCAGCGACCGTCCACCCTCGACCACCGCACCGGCCGGCACGGTGATCCCGTTGGTCTGCAACGCCGCGCCGATCGCGGTGGGCTGCAACCGCGCGGCGGCCAGCCTGGCCGGGTCCGGCGTGATCACCACCAGGTCGTCGCGGGTGCCGGTCAGGTCGACGGTACGGACACCCTCGACCGCCTTCAGCTCGGGCAGCACCGCGCTTTTCAGCTTGCCGGCGAGGGCACGCGGGTCGTCGCCGCCTCCGGAGGCGGCGATCACGACGGCGGGCAGGTCGTCCGTGCTGCCGGCGAGCACCTGCGGCTCGACGTCCGTGGGGAGCTGACCCTGGATGCGGTTGACGGCGGTCTGCATCTTGCTGACCATGTCGTCCACGTCGGTGCCGAACTCGTACTGCACGACGACGGTCGCGGAGCCCTCATGGGAGGTGGAGGTGATCTCCTCGACCCCCGGGATGCCCTGGAGGCTGTTCTCGACCGGCTCGGTGACCTGGGATTCGACCACCTCCGGGCCGGCACCGGGATAGGTCGCGACCACGAACGCGGCAGGGAACTCCAGCGACGGCAGGAGTTGCTGCTTGAGCGACGGCACGGCGAACAACCCGAACGCCGTGGTCACCACCGCGATGAGGGCGACCAGCCCTCGGTTGGCGAGGCTCAATCTGGCGAGCAGTGACATCGGCGTGGCTCACTCCTGGAGTATGGGTTGGCTCGGTACGGCTAGTCTGCCCGACCGAGACAACGCTCCCACCACTGGGGTCACCGTGAGGAAACTCAGCGTGACCAGCTCTTTTCCCGCCAGCGTCCACGACACGCCCCCGGGGCCGGGGGAGACCCGGCCCCGATTGGGTTACGAGGTCAGGCCAGGTCGAGGGAGCGGGCCGCGGCAAGCGGGTCGTTGCCGATGGTGATCGGGGCGGGCGCCGTGGAGATCGCCCACTCCGGGTCCTTCAGCCCGTGCCCGGTGACCGTGCAGACCACGGTCGACCCGGCCGGCACCCGGCCCGCCGCCGCCTGCTGGAGCAGCCCCGCCACGCTGGCCGCGCTGCCCAGCTCGACGAAGACCCCGACCTCCCGGGCGAGCAGCCGGTACGCGGTGAGGATCTCCCGGTCGGAGACCGCGGCGATCAGCCCGCCCGAGGCGTCCCGGGCGTCGATCGCCTTCGTCCAGCTCGCCGGGTTGCCGATCCGGATCGCGGTGGCGATGGTGGACGGCTCGTGCACCACCTGGCCGGTGACGATCGGGGCCGCGCCGGCCGCCTGGAAGCCGTACATCCTCGGGACGCGGGTGGTGGTGCCGGCGGCCAGTTCCTCGGAGTAGCCCATCCAGTAGGCCGAGATGTTGCCGGCATTGCCCACCGGCAGGCAGTGGATGTCCGGGGCGTCACCGAGCGCCGCGACGATCTCGAAGGCGGCGGTCTTCTGCCCGTGCAGCCGGTCGGGGTTGACCGAGTTGACCAGCGCGACCGGGTAGTCCTGGGCGAGCTTGGCGGCCAGCGACAGGCAGTCGTCGAAGTTGCCCTGCACCTGGAGCAGCTTCGCGCCGTGCACCAGCGCCTGGGCCAGCTTGCCCAGGGCGATCTTGCCCTGCGGCACGAGCACCGCGCAGGTCAGCCCGGCGCGGGCCGCGTACGCCGCGGCGGAGGCGCTGGTGTTGCCGGTGGAGGCGCAGATGATCGCCTTGTTGCCCGCCTCGATCGCCTTGGAGACGGCGACGGTCATCCCCCGGTCCTTGAACGAGCCCGTCGGGTTGGCCCCCTCCACCTTGAGGTGCACGTCGCAGCCGAGCCGGCTGGAGAGCACCGGCGCGGGCAGCAGCGGCGTGTTCCCCTCGTGCAGGGTGACGACGGGCGTGGCGTCGGTGACCGGCAGCCGCTCCCGGTACTCCTCGATCAGACCCCGCCACATATCGCTCTCCTCGTGTTCCGCGTGCACCCGCCGGACCAGCCCAGCCTGGACCAGTCTCCCGGCCAGCGGGAGAGCGGACCCGGGAATAACCACTTGGCGGGACGGGGTGAACCCGGCTCGGCTACCGGCGGCGGCCACTCCCCGCAGCCGACCGGGACGGCTCGGTCCAGGCGCCGGGGCGCTGGTCGCTCACTCGCCACCCTCGACCCGCAGCACGCTGGCGATCGACCGGACCGCGTCCAGGCCACGCAGGTCCTCGACGGTGGCGGCCAGCGCGGCGTCCGGGGCGGTGTGCGTCACGATCACCAGCACCGCGTCCGCGCCCCGGCCGGCGGGCTCGGTGCCGGCGGGCGCCTGCCGCACCGTGGCGATCGACACGTCGTGCCGGGCGAAGACGCCGGCCACGGCGGCCAGCACACCCGGCTTGTCCGCCACGTCCAGGCTGACGTGGTACCGGGTGAGCGCCTCCCCCATCGGCCGGACCGCCAGGTCGGCGTAGGCGGACTCGCTGGGCGCGCGCACCCCGGCGAGCCGGTTGCGGCAGACCGCCACCACGTCGCCGAGGACGGCGCTCGCGGTGGCCGCGCCGCCGGCTCCCCGGCCGTAGAACATCAGCGGCCCGGCCGCCTCCGCCTCGACGAAGACCGCGTTGTACGCGTCGCCGACGCTGGCCAGCGGGTGGCTGAGCGGGATCATCGCCGGGTGCACCCGGACGCTGACCGACTCCCGGCCGGCCGCGTCGGTGCCCCGGGCGGCGATGCAGAGCAGCTTGATCGTGCAACCCATCGCCTTGGCGCTGGCCATGTCGGCGGCGGTGACCTCGGTGATCCCCTCCCGGTGCACGTCGGCCGCACCGACCCGGGTGTGGAACGCCAGCGAGGCCAGGATCGCCGCCTTCGCCGCCGCGTCGAAGCCCTCCACGTCGGCGGTCGGGTCGGCCTCGGCGTACCCCAGTTCGGTCGCCTCCTCCAGCGCCTCGGCGAAGCCGGCACCGGTGGCGTCCATGGCGGAGAGGATGAAGTTGGTGGTGCCGTTGACGATGCCGGTGACCCGGTTGATCCGGTCGCCGTGCAGCGACTCGCGCAGCGGACGCAGCAGCGGGATGGCCCCGGCCACGGCGGCCTCGTAGTAGAGGTCCGCGCCGCCGTCCGCCGCCGCGTCGTGCAGCGACGCGCCGTCCTCGGCGAGCAGCGCCTTGTTGGCGGTCACCACGCTCTTGCCGGCCCGCAGCGCGTCGACCAGCCAGCTCCGGGCCGGCTCGATGCCGCCGACCACCTCGACCACCACGTCGACGTCGTCGGACTTGACCAGGCCGACCGCGTCGGTGGTGAAGAGTTCCGGGGCCACCGGCAGGTCGCCCCGGTCCCGGCCGAGCCGGCGTACGGCGATCCCGGCGATCTCCAGCGGCGCGCCGATCCGGGCCGCCAGGTCAGCCGACTGCTCGTGCAGCAGCCGGACCACCTCGCTGCCCACGGTGCCGCAGCCGAGTATCGCCAAACGCAGGGGTGAACTCATCCCACATCCAATGCCAGCAGGTCCGCTTCCGTCTCCCGCCGGACGATCAGCCGGGCCTGGCCGTCCCGCACGGCCACGACCGGGGGTCGGGGCACGTGGTTGTAGTTGCTGGCCATGCTCCGGCAGTAGGCGCCGGTACCGGGCACCGCGACAAGATCTCCGGGCCGCACGTCGGCGGGCAGGAATTCATCCTTCACCACGATGTCCCCGGACTCACAGTGCTTTCCCACCACGCGGGCGAGCAGCGGTTCTGCGGACGAGGCCCGGGAGGCCACCGTCGCCGAGTACGAGGCGTCGTAGAGGGCGGTCCGGATGTTGTCGCTCATCCCGCCGTCGACGCTGACGTAGCAACGCTGAGGTCCGTCGACTGCGCCGTTGACGGTGCCGAGCGGCACGGACTTCACCGTGCCGACCTCGTAGAGGGTGAACACCGCCGGGCCGACGATCGCACGGCCCGGCTCGATCGACAGGTGCGGCACGGCGAGCCGCTGCACCAGGCACTCCGCCTCGACGATCCGGCGTAGCCGCTTGGCCAGTTCCTGGGGCGCGGCCGGGTCGTCCTGGGTGGTGTACGCGATGCCGAAGCCGCCGCCGAGGTCCAGCTCGGGCAGCTCCACGCCCCGGGCGTCGCGGATCTGCGCCTGGAGCCCGAGCACCCGGCGGGCGGAGACCTCGAACCCGTCGGTGTCGAAGATCTGCGAGCCGATGTGCGAGTGCAGGCCACGCAGCTCCAGCACGTCCTCGTCGAGGATCCGCAGGGCCGCCGTGCTGGCGGCCCCGCCCGCGAGGGAGAAGCCGAACTTCTGGTCCTCGTGGGCGGTGGCGATGAACTCGTGGGTGTGCGCCTCCACGCCGACGGTGACCCGGACCAGCACCCGGGGCCGGACCCCACGCTCGCGGGCCAGCGCGGTGAGCCGGTCGATCTCGTCGAACGAGTCGAGGATGATCCGGCCCACGCGAGCGTCCACCGCCCGGGTGAGTTCGGACACGGACTTGTTGTTGCCGTGGAAGCCGATCCGCTCCGGCGGCATGCCGGCGGCCAACGCGACCGCCAGCTCGCCGCCGGTGCAGACGTCGAGGTACATGCCCTCCTCGGCCACCATCCGGACCACCGCCCGGCAGAGGAACGCCTTGCCCGCGTAGTAGACGTCCTCGGCGGCGAAGGCGGAGCGGAAGTCGCGGCAGCGTGACCGGAGGTCGTCCTCGTCAAGCACGTACACCGGGGTGCCGAACTCGGCCGCGACCGTCCGGACGTCCAGGCCCGCGACGGTGAGCGCGCCGTCCGCGCCGCGCGTCACGTTGCGCGGCCAGAGCTGCGGCACCAGGGCGTTGACGTCGGTCGGGGTACGCAGCCACGCCGGTCCCCGGCTGCCGATGTCGCCGTGCAGCGCACCGGCCTCGTGTGCCCGCATTACTGATCTCCGCTTCGCGACTGCGGGGCTCGCAAGCTCACTCCTCGCGCTCGCACTACCTGATCTCCGCTTCGCGACTGCAGGGCTCGCAAGCTCACTCCTCGCGCTCGCATGAGGTGCTACATCCTCTCCGGGGCGGAGACGCCGAGCAGGTGCAGCCCGTTGGCGATCACCGTGCGGGTGGCGTCGTTGAGCCAGAGCCGGGCCCGGTGCAGGTCGGTGACGTCCTCGTCACCGCGCGGCAGGACCCGGCAGTTGTCGTAGAACCGGTGGTACGCCCCGGAGAGGTCCTCCAGGTAACGGGCGACCCGGTGCGGCTCGCGCAGCTCGGCGGCGGTGGCCACCACGGCGGGGAACTCGGCGAGCGCCTTGAGCAGCTCGTTCTCCTTCTCGTGGTCGAGCAGCTCGGGGCGGAACGCCTCGGCGTCGCCCCGCGCCAGGCCCACCTCGGCGGCGTTGCGGCCGACGCTGGCCGTCCGGGCGGCGACGTACTGCACGTAGTAGACCGGGTTGTCCCGGGTGGCCCGGGTCCACAGCTCCACGTCGATGTCGATCATCGAGTCGGAGGAGTAACGGGCCAGCGCGTAGCGGGAGGCGTCCACGCCGATCGCGTCGACCAGGTCCTCCAGGGTGACCACGGTGCCGGCCCGCTTGCTCATCCGCACCGGCGCGCCGTCGCGGACCAGGTTGACCAGCTGGCCGATGAGGATCTCCAGGTTGCGGGCCGGGTCGTCGCCGAAACAGGCGGCCATCGCCTTCATCCGGCCGATGTAGCCGTGGTGGTCCGCGCCGAGCATGATGACGACCCGCTCGAAGCCGCGCTCCCGCTTGTCGAGGTAGTACGCGCAGTCGGCGGCGAAGTACGTCCACTCGCCGTTGGACTTGCGCAGCACCCGGTCCTTGTCGTCGCCGAAGTCGGTGGTCCGCAGCCAGACGGCACCCTCGGTGTCGTAGACGTGACCCTGCTCACGCAGCCGGTCCAGGGCCTGGTCCAGCTCGCCCCGGTCATGCAGCGACTTCTCGTTGAAGTAGGTGTCGAACTCCACCCCGAAGTCGCGCAGCGACGATTTGATCTCGGCGAACATCAGCTCGACGCCCTCGACCCGGAAGACCTCCTGGGCCGCCGCGTCGTCCAGGCCGAGCGCGTCCGGCCGCCGGGTGAGCACCTCGGCGGCGATCTCGGCGATGTACGCCCCGCCGTAGCCGTCCTCCGGGGCCGGCTCGCCCTTCGCGGCGGCGAGCAGCGACCGGGCGAAGCGGTCGATCTGGGAGCCGGCGTCGTTGAAGTAGTACTCGGTGCCGACGTCGGCACCGGTGGCACGCAGCAGCCGGGCCAGCGCGTCGCCGACCGCCGCCCACCGGACCCCGCCGATGTGCACCGGGCCGGTCGGGTTGGCCGAGACGAACTCCAGGTTGATCCGCTCACCGGCGAGCCGGTCGCTGCGGCCGTAATCCGGACCGGCCTGGACGATCGAGCGGGCGAGCACCCCGGCGGCGGCGGCGTCGAGCCGGATGTTCAGGAAGCCCGGGCCGGCGATCTCCACCGACTTGACCCCGGGGGCCCGGCCGAGCTGCTCGGCGAGGGCGGCGGCGAGCTCCCGTGGCGGCTGCCCGACCTTCTTGGCGAGCTGGAGTGCCAGGGTGGAGGCGTAGTCGCCGTGCTCCGGGTTTCGGGGTCGTTCCACCGCCGTCCGCTCGGGCAGAGCGGAGCGGTCGAGCCCACGGTCGGTGAAGACGGCGTGGGCAGCGGATAGGACGACCTCGGCGAGTTCTGCGGGAGTCACCGAACCATGTTATCGGGGGTAGACTCGGTCACTCGTGGGCGACCCTGCACGTCATCGGCCCGCCACGCCCTCCTGACCGACCGACCTGACGAGGCACCATGAGCATCAGCACCCCGGGCGGCGACCAGCGCCGTCCGTCCGTGGTCAGCACCGGCAAGAAGCCGGCGGCCGGTAGGCCCGCGTCAGGCGGCAAGTCGGCCGGTGGGAAGACCGACGCCGCCCGGCCGGCGGGGGGCACCCGCCCGGCAGGGGCCGGCAAGGGCCCCCGGAAGCCGATCGCCCCGGTGAAGGTCAGCCAGGGTCGCTCCTGGGGCCCGATCGCGCTCTTCGTCGCCGTCGGTGTGCTGGCCGCCGCGATCATCGGCTACGGCGGCTGGGCCGCCTTCCAGGGCTCGAAGCCGTGGGAGGATCGGGCCGCCGCCATCGACGGCATCAGCAACTTCCGGAAGAGCGACCCGGATCTGGTCAAGGGTGGCAACCACCAGACCGGCGCCATCCAGTACACGGTCCTCCCGCCGGTCGCCGGCCCGCACAACGCCGCCTGGCAGAACTGCCAGGGCGACGTCTACGACGCGCAGATCGCCAACGAGCACGCGGTGCACAGCCTGGAGCACGGCGCGATCTGGATCACCTACCGCCCCGACCTGCCGGCCGAGCAGGTCGAGAAGCTGGCCGAGCGGGTGCGCGGCCAGGAGAAGATGCTGCTCAGCCCGTTCCAGGGGATCGACAAGCCGATCTCGCTCCAGGCCTGGGGGTACCAGCTCAAGGTCGACAACGCCGACGACGGTCGGATCGACGAGTTCATCAAGACGCTGCGGATCAACGCCTCGGTCGAGGGCCCGAACGCCAACTGCGGTCAGGGCATCACCGCGACCGGTGCCGCTCCGCGCGACCTCGGCGACCCGATGACGCAGGGCTGAACCGATGACCACGGCCACCACCAGGGAGAACGCGACTCCGGCCGCCGGTGACGGCGGTCGGGGGACGGCCCCGACACGGCGCTGGGGCACCGTCGCGCTCGCCGTCGCCGTCGTGCTCGGGCTCCTCCTCGGGTACACCGGCGGCCTGCTCACCCCCCGACTCACCCGGCCCGGCGACGCCTCGGCGGAGGCCGGTTTCGCCCGGGACATGACCACCCACCACGCCCAGGCGGTGGAGATGGGGCTGATCGCGTTCGACCAGGGCACCGACCCCGAGGTACGCCAGATCGGCGGCGACATCGCCACCGGCCAGCAGGGCGAGATGGGCACGATGCAGACCTGGCTGCGCTCCTGGGGCCTGGACCCGACCGGCTCCCGGCCGCGGATGTCGTGGGTGCCGGACGGCGCCGACATGATGGAGAACGGGCTGATGCCGGGCATGGCCACCCCGGAGGAGATGGCGAAGCTCCGCGCCGCCCAGGGCCGGGAGCTGGACGTCCTCTTCCTGGAGATGATGATCAGGCACCACATCGGCGGGGTGCACATGATCGACGAGGTGGTGAAGGCCACCGACGAACCCGACGTGGTCCGCAGCGCCCGGACCATGAAGAACACCCAACAGAAGGACCTGACCAACCTGGAGAACGCACTGGCGCGGCTGCGCGGCTGAGCCACCTCGCCCACGCTCCGACGATCGTCGTCCCGCCTGGCGGGGCGGCGATCGTCGTCCCGGGGCGAGAGCACCCTCCGGGGCGGACGACGGTCGACAGGATCCCGTTACCGTCGCCACCCACGACACCGCACAACTTGCGAACCTTTTGCCCGATTCGGTCGCTTCAAGCTTTTTCTACCCACATATCGTGACCAGTTGTGATTCGGGGTCGTTGCGCAGGACGTGGGGGTTGCACTCAGAGACGCACGACGCTCGGTCACCAGCTGGTGCCGGCGCCACACTATCGGCGGTGACGGAACGGTGGCAGCCGTCCGTCGCGGACAGCGGTCGGGCGAGCCGGGATCGCTCAGCCGCGAACAGGAACTCGACCTGATCGACGCCCTGCGGGGTGTCCACCCCGACGAGTTCGGCCTGGACGAGGAGCTGTGGACGCGGCAGAGCCTCACCAGCCTCATCCAGAGCCGCTACGACCGGTCCATGGACACCGGGGCGGTCGGGGCCTACCTGCGGGCCTGGGGGCTGGGCCCCCGGGAGCCGAGGGAACGGGCCTGCGGGCTCTGCGTCGGCGCGGTGGAGCACTGGGTCCGCACCGAGTACCCGGCGATCACCCGGGCCGCCCAGGAGCACCTGGCGGAGGTCTACTGGCTCGGTCGGGTCCGCCTGCGCGGCACCATGCCGGCGGCGGACGTGGTCTCCGCGGTCTCCTCCCGGGGACGGGTCCGTTTCATGATCACCACGCCGTCGGTGGACCCGCCACTCCCCCGGGACTTCGTGCTCCGGCTCAGCGGCACGGAGGAGCGGACGGTGCACGTGATCATGGACGGGTCCTGGCCGAGGAACGAGTGGCCCCGGCGGCTGCCCCGACGGATCGTGCTGCACCCGCTGCCCAGCTGCGGGCGTGCCGTGGCCGCCCGACCCGGTCGCCTCGGACCGGCGGCCTGACCCGACCCCGCCGCCGCCCGGGGCGGGCGGGAGACCGAGAGCTTCCGCCGACGGCAGTGTCCTCGACGCGGGCGGCGGCGGGCCGGCACGGATTGCCGGGACACCGTGTTTGACCAGGTACGACGTAACGTCACACCAGCCAGCGGACGGATCGCCCGATACCGATTGGGCGGTTCCGGGAAGCGTTTGCTACGCTTTCCCGGTCGCTGAGCCCCCGTAGCTCAGGGGATAGAGCACCGCCCTCCGGAGGCGGGGGCGCAGGTTCGAATCCTGCCGGGGGCACCTCTCAAAACCAGGCAACACCGACAGAGATGTCGGTTGTCGCCGACAGCAACACCGCACGACCAGCAATGACGACGGCCACGATCCCGACCGGTTCGTGGTCGTCACAGTTCGTGGGACGCCAGGATCCGGTGGACGGCGCAGGCTCCGCCACCGGCAGCAACGCCCAGCAGGCTGGGCGGACGATCTTGTGATCCCCGAAGACAGCGGCGTATCGTGGTGGCGCTGTTGCAGCCGACTATGACGTTTGCGTGGTAGCGGGCTCGGCGAGGGGGATCCTGAATATGTACAGCATGGGTATCGACCTGGGTACCAGCTTTACCGCCGCAGCCGTCGCCTCCACCGGGACTGTGAACATGGCTCCGCTGGCGGGGCAGGCGATCGTCACCCCGTCCGTCGCCTTTCTCGACGAGAAGGGCGTGCTGCTCACCGGTGAGCCCGCCGACCGCCTCGGTCTGCAGCACCCCGGCCGGGCGGCGCGGGAGTTCAAGCGCCGCCTGGGTGATCCCACCCCGGTGGTCCTGGACGGGGCACCGTACTCCCCCACCGCCCTGATGGCCGGTTTGCTCCGGTCCGTGCTGGACACCGTCGGCGAGGCCCAGGGCGGCCCGCCCGACCGGATCGTGCTCACCCATCCGGCCGTGTGGGGCCCGTACCGGCGCGAGCAGTTCGCCGCCATCCCGCACCTGGCCGGCCTGTCCCGTCCGCAGACCGAGTCGGAATCCGTGGCCGGGACGGACGGTCCGACCGTCATCACCACCACGGAGCCGGTGGCCGCGGCCACGTACTACTGCTCCACCCAGCCACTGCCCCCGGACGGCCTGCTCGCGGTCTACGACCTGGGTGGAGGCACGTTCGACAGTGCGGTGGTCCGCAACGGCCGGGACGGGCTGGAGATCATCGGCACCCCCGAGGGCATCGAATGGCTCGGTGGCGCCGACTTCGACCAGGCGCTCATGGACCACGTGGACCGCCAACTGGACGGTGCGGTCACCGCGCTGGACCCGGCCGATCCCGGCACCACGTCCGTCCTGGCCGCCCTCCAGCGCAACTGCATGCTCGCGAAGGAGGCACTGTCGACCCACGACAAGGCGGAGATCAAGGTGCCGCTGCCCGAGGCGGTACGGCACGTGACCGTGACCCGGGAAGCGTTCGAGCACATGATCACGCCGCCCGTGGAGACCACCATCGAGACGTTCCGGCGGACCCTGACCGCCGCCGGAATCACCCTGCAGGATCTCACCGCCGTGCTTCTGGTCGGCGGTTCGTCCCAGATTCCCCTGGTCAACCGGCTGCTGAGGGACACCCTGGGGCGACCGATCATGATCAACACCCATCCGAAGCACGCGGTCGCGCTGGGTGCCGCGATGCTCAGCGCCGCACCCCGCCCGAAGGCGCGTGCCATTCCGGCACCCCGGCGGCCCGTGACCGCGCCGGTCACCGCAGCGGCGGCGGTCCGGGCCGAGGCTCCACCCGCGACAGCCGAACGTGACAGCGGCACACCCGCACCCGCGCCTGCGCGCAAGCCCGCAGCCGCAGCCGCAGCCGTAGCCGCATTCGCCGCCGCGGCCAGGGCCGCAACCACGGCCGCAGCCACGGCCGTGCTGACGCCCAAGGCCAGGCGCGACGCGAAGCACCCGGCGCAGCCGCCGGCGCCGGCGCAGCCGCCGGCGGCTGCGCCGGTGAGCCCGGCCAGCGGCCCCGCCGGGCCCACACCCCCAGCGGCCCCACCGCCCACGGCGCCGCGACGGTGGTCACGGCTCGCGATCACGCGCGTCGCCGTCGCGCTCGGCGCGGTCCTCACCCTGGTGGGCGCGGCGGTCGTGTTCGGGACCGAGACGCCGGATGACCCGACGTCACCCAACGCGACGTCCAGGACCACCACGCCGAACAGCCCGTCGCAGGCACCGGACCCGACCACGAGCGCCACTTCCGCCCCGCGCAGCACGACGGCACGGCCCTCCAGCCCTCCGCCCGCCCGGTCCGCCACCCCCAGCACGCAGCCCAACCAGTCGGTGCTCGCACTCACGGACGTCCGGGTGGGCAAGCCGTCGAAGCTGTCCACGGTTCGCCCGGCAGAGGTCGGTGCCAAGCACTTCGTCGACCGGACAATCAAGATCTCGAGCATTCCGGGGCCGCTCAACGGAGGAGTGCTGATCCCCGGCTCCAGCAACGACAAGCGGATGACGTCGCCGGCGGACTACCTGGTCTTCAATGTCGCGCGCAACGCCACCGTGTACGTCGCCATGGACAGTCGTGGGGCACCGAATGTCGACAACTGGTGGCCGGCGTGGTTGAACCAGCAGGGCTTCGCGCCCACCAGCATGACCATCAAGACCACCGACACGGCCCAGCCCTATTTCGTCGTGTTCGCCAAGCAGGTGCCGGCAGGAAACGTCACGCTGGGACCGAACAGCGCGACGAGCGTGTACTCGACCGGCTACATCACGGTCGTGACCGCTCGTTGACGGGTCGTTGACGGTGATCCCGTGACGAGGTGACAGCAGGGCCCTGAGCCGGAGCGCCCGGCCGTCTAGGCGGCGATGGTAACCGGAGCCGTCAGTGCCTGCTCACGCATGAGGTAGAGGCCCCGCTCCACGTCGACCAGCAGGGTCCCGTACGGACCGTAGATGACCGCCGTGACGTCGTAGCGGTACTGGTGGAACGCCCGCTTCGCCTCCACGTTGCGCTCGTTCACCTCGCTCATCTCGGCCGCGTGGGCTTCGCCGTCCTCGCGACCGACACCGACGCCGTCGCCGTTCCAGCCGAGCTTCTTCATGCCGCCGGTGCGATCGCCGGTCTGCGGGCCGAACGAGAACTCCCAGCCCGAGGAGGAGTCACCCTTGTTGATCGGGCCGGCCTCGTTCTGCTGGTACCGCCGGGCCTTCTGCTCGAAGGCCAGCGGTTGCCCGTCCTTGTCGACGTAGAGCTCCGCCCGCCGGATGTCCAACCCGAGAGTGATGCCGGTGCCCGGAACCTGGTAACGGTGTTGGAGCAGCGGCTCGAGACGCGATCGCAGCATCATCTCGGACGCGTGGTGCGCCACCAGGCGGTCGAGGTCGCTGCCCCCGTGCACGCCCGGCACCCGCCAGGCGCCGTCGGTGCCCAGGTCCAGGCCCTGCCGCAGCCGTGGCGGTTGGGTGGTCAGCGCCGCCCAGCGTTCGAACTCCCGGGCCACCCGGTGCAGCCGCCACGGATGGAGGTTGCGGTCACCGGCCAGGTCGTCGTTCAACCGGGGCCGGTGAGGCCTGGGTTCCGCCCACCGAGGTATCGGCCGGCCTGCGCCGGTCGTGGCTGGGACCACGACGAGGGCCAGCCCCTGCCCCTGCCAGCTCCCCGGCTGTTCGGCCGTCGGCCGGGTCAGGTAGCGCGGCACGATGAGCCGGACGTCCCCGGCGACCTGGATCTGCTCCTGCCAGCCGATCCCGGGCAGGTTGTCCCAGAGGTCGCGGACCGACCGTTCCAGGTTCGGCTGCCAGAGGCCGGCGAGCCAGGCGCCCCCGAACAGCACGTTGCGCACCGAGTCGAGCACGTACGTGACCGCCTGGGGCATCTCCGTGGTCAGCGTCATGTCGATGGTGAAGTCCAACGGGTACTCGACCTCGTGCGACTTCTTGGGTCCGGTCCGGAAGATGTCCTTGGACTCGGACTGCGTGCCGCGTTCACTGGAGTTCGCGCTCTCCTGCCCGTAGTCACCGTGCCCGCCGAGGACGTTGCCCTCGTCGTTCAACGCGGCCCGGCCGGAGAGGTTGACGAGTCCGCCCCACGACGCTCCGTAGCTTGCCGTGTTGGACTGGGCGTCGTGCGTCTCCCCCCGCAGGGTGAGGCTGACCCGCTCGCGGGGGCGGTCGCTCGACTGCGCGGCCGACGGGGTGGCGCTGACCCGCACCCACAGGTACTGCGTGGTGTGGTAGGGCGTGGGCACCGGGAACCAGCCGTACACGCCCTCGCCGGACAGGGGAAGGTACTGCGTCTCCAGGTTGCGGGAGGAGAACCGCTTCACCAGCGCGCGCCGCAGGTGGTCGGGGATACCGTCGCCGGAGGCGAACAGGCCACGCTGCCGCAGCCGTTGCAGGATCGTGTCCAGCACGGCGTTGGCCCGCAGCCGCTCGGGGTGCCCCACGGCAGGCAACAGCTCAGGGTCGATGATCTCGCGGGACGGCGGCGGGTCGGGCGGTTGCGGCCCGGGCCGGTACAGCCCCAGATCCTCGGCCGCACGATCGGTCACCAGGAGATCCACCGCGTCGTCGGCGTCCAGGTAGACGGGAGCGGTGGCCGTGGTCTCGCCGCCCCGGGTACGCAGGGCGGTGACCTCGAAGACCACCCGGCCGTGATAGGCGTGGACGACGTCGTTGTAGGTGGCCCGGGTGATGTCGATGGCGCCGTAGTCCCTACCGTCCGAGCCGCCGAACGACACCCCGCCCTCGGCGTACAGGCCGCCCCCGAAGCGGCCGCGCTCGTGGGCCTTGTCCGAGCCGCCCCGGTCCGAGCCGCCCCGGTCCGGGCCGTCGCTGTCCGGGCCGATCTTCTTCGCGGCGGTCGCGTGGTTGAGGTACTGGCCCCCGACTCCGGCCTTGCCGCCGAGGCTGAGTGCGTTGCTCGTCCCGGCGGCATGGCTGATCGCCGACTGCCGGTACTGCTCGAGTTCGACACCGTCCGCGCTGTCGATGCCGTCGCTGCTGTACTGGTACGTCAGGCCCGCCGCGAAGAACCGCTCCCGGATCCGGACGGTCTGCTGGTACCCGTCGTGGGCGGGCAGTCGCAGCTCCCACCCGTGCTCCTCGACCGCCTCCGGGAACCCGGCGGCCAGTTCCGAGCCGGCGCCGAGATCGAAGATCGCGTCGGGCCAGTTCATCGGCTCGTCGAACCACTCGTCGGGCAGGCCGTTCACCTGCTGGTACAGCCGCGCCGCAGTGGCGGGCAGCTCGGGCACGTACCGGAAGGCCGCATACATGCCGGCGCTGCCCTGGACGTCCAACGGCAGGTGCGGCGGCTGGCCGGCCGGTGCCCACGCGGAGTCGGGTCGCGGGCTCGTGCGGGTCACGCCCGCGGCGTCGAGCTGCGCCGTCGTGACGGTCCGCTCCTCGCCGGTGCGCGGATCACGCGGCACGTGCTCGACCGGCACCGCGATGTGGGTCGCCACCTCGGCGCCGTGTCCCGCGCCGACCAGCCAGGTCTCGCGGGGTCCCCAGCCGCTCTCCGTCTGCGCGCGGATCATTACCTCGAACGCCGTACGGTAGCGATGGTCGACGACGTCTCCGAGGGTCTCGGTCCGGCGGTACTCCTGCATCACCTGGCTGAGCTCGTGCTCCTTCGACCGGGTGTGCTCCGCCGTCACGCCGAGTCGTGGGAAGAACACCCTCCCCTGGAGTTCCGTCCCGCTCTCCGGCGTCTGCCCGTTCCGGTCGGACTGCTCGACGGTGCCCACCGGCTTGGACACCCGACCGCCCAACCGGCCGCCGACGCTGCCCTCGGTCGACCGGGAAGCCGACGTGGTGGCTCCGGTCAACGCACGGGCGTTGACCGTCATCGGGTATTCCGGACTGTCCAGCAGTTCCCGCCGGTGCTCGGTCACCAGGATCTGGTACCGCTCGCCGCCGACCCGCACGGTGAACTTCTTCCCGGCCTGCGTCCGCGTCGGATCGGCCTCCATCGCGGCCCGGCCCACCTTCGCCAGGACGGTGCGGCGCACCACGGCGCCGATGTCGGCGCGCCCCGACTTCTGTCGCAGCACCGACTCCACCAGGTCGGCGACCTGTTCCGACCCGGGCATGTTCGCCGCGATGCCCAGACCCTGGCCGCGCCGCATCGCCAGCGCCAGCGGCTCGCGGGGCGCCGGGCCGGCGGGCGGCACGTAGGGCTGCCGCGCCTGCGGCGCCCAGAGCACCGGCGGCGACAACCGGACGGCGATCTCGTCCGCCGGGGTCGGAGCCGGTGCGGGGGTCGCGGCGGCCGGCGTGATCAGCGCCCGTGGCCGCCCCGTGCCCGGCCCACCGAACTCCGGGGTGAAGACCGTCCCGAAGACGCTGCGCTCGAACTGCTGCGCCTCGCTCACCGGCACGCCCAGCTCCGCCACCACCCGCCGGGTCACCGGCGCCACCGTAGCATCGCCGTGCGTGGTCAACGTCAGGTCGAACACCACCCGGTAACGCGCCTGGTCCTCCCTACGGTTCAGCACCGTGTGGTTCAGCGCCTTGCCGCCCACCTCCAGCGCGGACTCGCGTTCGGACTCGCCGCCCAAGCCGAACGAGAAGCCACCGGCCGTCTTGTCGGCGGCCTCCTCCCGGCCACCCGGGTCGGCCGCCACGTGGGTCAGTCCGAGGAGCGCCGCGTCCACGTCGAGGCCGGCGCCGCTGGTGTCCGACACCTCCTCGCCGGAGGTCGCGATCACCCCGAGGTCGTCCCGGACCGTGACGCCCTCGGTGATCCCCACCAGCTGCAACTCCCGCATGACCGCCTTCGTGTCGACGTAGCCGCGGAACCTGCGGAACGTGCGCCGCTCGTCGATCGTGTCCGTCATGTCCCCGTTCGACAGTACCCAGCGACTACGGTTGCGCGTCGTGCGCTCGTTGAGCAGTTGGCGGGTGACCTTGTCGGCGATGCTCGCCGCGGTGTCGGCCGGCAGGGCAGCCGTCAGTGCCTGGTGCCAGCCGGTCACGAGTGGGGTCAGGTCGATCGCGTTGAGCACGTCCCGGGCCTGCGACGTCGACCGTGTCGGTGGCTCGGGTGGCGACGGCGCGAGCGGGGCCGCCGGGTTCGGCCCGGCGCTGCCGTTGGCATACAGGGTGGGCAGGGAGATGTCGAGGAGGCCGGTCTCGGCCGGCACCGACGCCCGTCCCCACTCGACGCCGTTCACGAAGACCTGGAAGGACACTCCGCTGGTGAACGACGTCGACTGGGTCACGTACATCTTCCGGCCCCAGATGACCCGGGTCTCCCGGGACATCGCGTGCTGGCGCTCGCTCTTGATCGACACGGACGGGAGGTTCGCGAGCAACCTGGACGCGTGCCCGGTCGAGAGGTCGAAGGTCTCCTCCAGCCCACCGTCGATCTTCCGTCCGCTGGACACGGACGTGCCGTCGCCGGCCTTGGTCGAGCCGAACGAGACTCCGTACACCCGCGTGCCTCCGGCATCCCCTGCGGGCGACGGTCGCGGACCGTACGGCACCGGACGGATCCACACCAGTCGCCCGCCGGCGCTGAGGGTCACCCCGGAGAACAGCACCTGCTCCCAGCGCTCCCGGTGTTCCTCGACCGCGCGGGAGTCCGCCGGATCCGGTGCCGTCAGCAGCGCGTACAGCGCCGCCGACACCCGTGCGTGGATGGCTGCGTTGCCCAGGTCCAGCCAGTCGGTCGCGCCCAACTCGATGTCGTCGGCGGCCCCGGTCGGCACCCCGGACGGCAGGTCGTCCATCAACTGCGCGAGGGTCTCCGCCACCTGCTGCGGCGTCAGGTGCCGCACCGCCGAGACACTCAGCTCACCGAGGGCACCGGCGGCGAAGTACCACGGCGTCGCCGGCTCGACGTCCCTGGCCGTTCCCGTGGCCCCGGTCCGGGCCGCGTCGGCTTGATCCCGCTCCCCGACCGCACGTTCCCAGGCCGTACGCGCGTCGGCCGCCGCATTCCGGGCCCGGTCGAGCTGCCCTTGGTGGTGGGCGACGTGCTGCGCCAACCGGGTGCGTTCCGCCGTACGCGCCGCCGCGTCGACCGCGTCCCTCAGCTCGGCCTGACGCCACGTCTCCGCCCGGCGCTCCGCGTCGTCGGCGTGCTCCCGCTCCGCCTCGACGCGCTCGCGTTCCGCCTCGACCGCACGCAGGTCGGCCCGCTGCCGCTCGTCCTCCTGCCGCCGCGCGTCCTCGTCCGCCCGGACCCGTTCGGCCTCCGCCAGTTCGGCCTTCCGCCGGTCCTCCTCCCACCGCCGCTGCGCCTGCTCGGCCAACTGGTCGTCGGCACGCTGCTGGTCCTGCCGGAGCTTCGCCGCTCCCTCGGCCAGCTCGCGCTCCCGTGCGCGCCACTGCGCTGCCGCAGCGGTTACCTGCCGTTGCTGCGCACGTTCCGCCGCGAGGTGCTGCTGCCCGGGGTCCTGGTCCGCCAGCTGTCGCTGCGTCTCCTCCTCCGCAGCCCGCGCCTCCTGCTCCTGGCGTCGTTGCTCCTGCCGGTCGGCCTCCGCCCGCGCGGCATCGCGGACCGCCTTCCGGGCCGCCAGTGCCCCCTGTACGCCCTGCCAGGTGTCCCACCGGGCCTGCTCGTCCCGCCGGGCCTGTTCGCGTGCCGCCGCCCGCTCGCGTGCCTCCTGCCCCGCCACCAGGCGCTGGGCCGCCCGGGTGGCCGCCTCCTGCCGGGCCACCTCCCGCTCACCGGCCCACTGGTCCGCGAGCTGCTCGGCAGCCACCAGCGCCGCGTTCCGCTGCCGGCTCCGCTCCGCTGCCCGGTCCGCCGCCGCTGCCTGGCCCACCTGCAACGCCTGGAGGCCGTCCGTCCACTGCTCTGCCGCCGTCCGCCAGTCCGCCTCCCGGCTGGCGGCGTCCTGCTCCAGCGCCTGCCGCGTCCGGTCCGCCGCCCGCACCGCCTGTTCCAGCAGCTTCTGCGTTGTCCCGCGCTGCCGTTCCAGCTCGGCCACCCGGTCCTGGGCCCGGGTGAGCCGTTCCCACGCCGCACGCTCCGCCGCCTGCGTCTCGTTTCCGTCAGTCAGCGCCTGTGCTGCGGGCGCCGGTGGCACGGCCGGGCGGGCCTCGACCTGACGCGCCACCGCCTCCCGCGCCGACGACAGCTCGCTCCGGGCTGCGGCGAGGTCGCTCTCGACGGCAGCGGTCCTGTCCCGGATGCCGGCCAGTTCCCGGTTCAGCCGGTCGACCTCCGGCGTGCTGCCGGCCGGCGTCGCCGCCACGTCGCCGCCCTCGGCGGGGCTGGCCGCCGTGGAGGGCGCGGGGGCGCTGCCCCCGCCGGCACCGGCCAGATCCTCCCCTGCCGGAACCGTCGCGGTCGCGTCCTCTCCCGCCGTCGAGGGCGCCCGCGGCACACCCACCCCGTCGGTCGTCGCCACGAACCGCACCCGACCGGGTCGGGCGGGCCCCCGGGCCAGCCCACCCTCCTGACCGTCGAGGAACACCACCTTCCCGTCGTCGGTCCGCACCACGTTGACCGCGTGTGAGATCCGGTCGCCCTCACCCGTCACCGCCATCACACCACGGGCCCCCGGCGCCGCGGCCTTCATCACCTCCACCACCGCCGCGTAGTCGGCCGCCTCCACCAGCGGCCGGCCCGCGTACCGCTCCAGCCATGCCACCGGGCTGGCCTTCTCCGGCGGCACCTGGTGCCCAACCCCATCAGCCAACGACAGGTCGGTGCCGATCGCCGCCAACACGCAGTTCGTCTCGAACTGCTGCCCCCGGCCCCGGTGCGGGTTCACTTCGCGCAGCCACGGGAACCGACTCAACGCCTCGGCCTGCGACAACCCACCCGGCAGCAACTCGTCTCCCGTCGCCCGGCCGGCCAACCCGGCGGACGCCGGATGCGGGGACGGGACATGGACGACGACGTCGGCCCGGCGGAGGTCGTCGGCCTCCGTGACCCGGTCAGCGACGGTGTCGCCCAGGTCACGACCCTGAGAGTCCGAGGTGAGCACGATGTCGGCCGCCGTCACGTCCTGCCCGCCATCGAGCAGCGTGGTCAGGTCCTGGGCCAGGTGCCGACTGAGGACGTCGATGACGCTGTTCGCCCGTTCCCATCCGGTGGCCACCGCGCTACCGGGCCACAGG
This sequence comes from Micromonospora inyonensis, assembly GCF_900091415.1. Taxonomy (NCBI): domain Bacteria; kingdom Bacillati; phylum Actinomycetota; class Actinomycetes; order Micromonosporales; family Micromonosporaceae; genus Micromonospora; species Micromonospora inyonensis. Next base: position 186,185 of record NZ_FMHU01000001.1, read on the forward strand.
CGGGTGCCGTTGCCGTATCCGGTGACACCGATAGTGGGCAGGGGAAGGCCGTTGTCGTGCCGCCAAACCGCGAGCTTGCTGGTCTGCCGCGAGACCGATCGCAGCATGTTGAGTTCGACCGGTCCCGGAGTCTTGGACCCTGGATCGAAGCTGATCCGCATCGGATCGGGAAGGGTGGAGCCGCCGACGACGACGGTGGTGAGTGGGTTCGTCAGCGGAACCGGCACGGCGGCGTCGTAGAGCACCGCCCTCTGCTCGTGGAAGGTTTCGCCGGGGCGCTGGCTGAACATCTTGAAATGCCACATGTCGCTCGCCCGCGGCAGATCCATCAACTTCGCCATCGCGGCGCGAGCGGACTGCCACGCCACCGCGTCAGACCCGGCCGCCTCGGTTCCCGACTTCTCGACGATGGCGAGTGCCTCCGCCAGGTCCAATCTGCGTTGCAGCGCGTCGACGGCCTGGGGGTCGCCGCCACCATCCGCCACCGCCCGTGCAAGCGTCGCCTTGACGGTGTCGAACCGACCGCGATACGCGGCCAGTGTTCGTTCGATCGCCTCGTCGACGGCACGTCTGCGCCCACCGAGACGGACGTAGTTCTCCAAGGTGATCTGGGTCTTTCCGTCGGCGCTCTGCGCGACGACCGCTCCGAAGTGGTAGCCGTAGGCGTTGGCGACCGTACCGCCACGGGCGAAGTCCGTCGTCATCGAGGCTTCGCCGTCGGCACCCTGAGACATGATGGCGCTGGTGGCGTAGGCCTCGCCGATCCTGGGCCAGGCATGTTCGTTGATGCCGATCCGCCTCGCGACCTGGCTGAGTCTGGCGTGCTCGGCGCGGCTCGCCGGATCGTTCCGGAGCGCGGCACCGTACGCGGCACCAGGAAGTGGGGGTTGTGTGACGCCGCCGGTCAACCGCCGGTCGGCCGCGATCCTGGCCGCCGCCCATCCCGGGTCGACGGCGGCGAGGGGGAGGTCGCCGGCAGCGACGGCAGCCACCCCCTCGGCGAGATGATGCACACCCAGCAACTCGCTCCCGTTCCCGGCGTCGGTCTCCGCCAGGAAGGTCTGGCCCTCGGCTCGGAACACCACCCCGTCGGGTACGCCACCGAGGACGACGCTCGCGAAGTCGACGCAGACGTCCGGCGGGGGGTTGTCGAAGTCCGCGCTCACCCTGCGGAGCGTCACCGGTCGACCACCGTGGTCGACCGTGACGGTCACGGCACTGTCCACCGTCAGCCTGACGTTGGCCCCGGCCCTCGCCAGCCCGCGCCGTGCCGCGTCGATGACCTCATCGGTCGCGTAGAACTCCGTCGCCTCGGTCACCGGGCGGGCACCGCTGACCGAGGCGATGCCGTTGATGGCGAGCGTGCCGTCGTCGGACAGCCGCAGCGGTGGATGCCTGTGGGTGACCACCTGTTGTGCCGGAACGTGCGCGGGAAAGTCCGCCTCGGTGGGCTGGCTGTCCCGGCTCGTGCTGACGACGCTCAGCCGCTGGTACGACCGCAACGGAGCCCCGACCTGACCCGCGCTCGGGCCACCGGACGATGCCTCAAGCTGGTACACGCTCGTCGTTCTGGGCCTCGGCCGGGGGTGCGGCAAGGGTGTTCTCGTCAGCCGCGGCCGTTCGACCTTCGGCGTGCTTCCGGTCGGCGTCGCGTCCGCCGTCGCGGATGACGTGGCGCCGCCACCTCCGAACGTGGCGGCCCGGCCCTCGGCGTCGACCGGACTGCCGGGGTCGGCCGGCGGGGGCCACTCCTCCGGTACGGCATCCAGCCTGGGCGAGTAGTCGGATCCGAACGGGCTCGGTTTCGGGTCCTCCGGAAACGGGCCGGGCTCGGCGTCGGTCGGGTCCAGCGCGGTGTTGCGCCGGGTCGGGGGCACGAGAATGCTGGCGATCGAGCTGGACAGGCTGCCAGCCGCCGTGCCGGTGTTCGCCCGCGAGAGGCCGGTGGTGAGATCGACGAACGAGGATCCGCTATCCGAGGGCCCCTCGTTGTTCTGCGCGTACTCGAGTACGGCCAGCATCTGGTCCAGTCGGGCCAACGGGTTGTCGGCGGTCTGGCTCTCCCGCGCCATCGACAATTTTCTGGTGAGGCTCTCCGGGCTCTCGTCGACATGGGGTTGGTTCGCGTCCGACACCACGAAGATGTATTTGCTGTCCTTCCGTTCGTTCGGCGGGAGCTCGGGAAGCGAGTCCTGCAGCCCGATCCGGTTGTACTCCTCCCGGCGGTAGGTGAGCTGTTCGTAGAGCTGTTGCTGGCGCATGTCGAACGTCTTCGAGGTCTTGCCCTTCTCGAGCTTCGGAACCCGCTCGTCGTAGGACCCCTGGGAACGGACGACGTACTCACCCGCCTTCTCGATTGTGTTGTCGGCGACGAACTCCCAGGCGACGACCCGAAGACCCTCGATCTCGCGCCGGTCGACCTTCTCGAAGAGGATCTTCGCCTCGGTGTTGTGCAGGACGCTCGGTACCATCACCCCCCGGTACACGTGGGCGTCGATCATCCCGTCGGTGACTGCCACGAGCTGGTGGGAGAACTGTTCCCACATCCGGTTGAAGCCGGGCGGGTAGTTGAAGAAGCTGCCGGTGCCGAGCATGATGTTGTCGAAGATCTGCCCACCGGGCGTCGCCTCGAGCATCCGGTTGCCGTTCTGCTCGGTGATCCGTTCGGCGACGGCGGGGCCGATCTTGCCCCAGAGGGCGAGCTTCGACCGGAACTGCTGGACGGCTTCCCGGAACTGGTCGTCGAAGTCGCTGTCGTGCTGGTGGTTGAACCACCACTTGGCCGGGGCCGAGAAAGCGTGATTGTCCGCCATCAACTGCGCGAACGGGGCGACCCGGTCAGAGCCGAACTGCTTGACGACCTCGGCGTCGATCTGGTCGTTGGTCCGGCCCTCAGCCTTCAGCCGGAGCTCGAGCTTCATCTGCTTCTTGAAGTCCTCGTAGGCGGCTCTCAGTTCGGGGTTGTTCCACAGCTTGTCGTAGCGGGACATGCGGTACTCGATCTTGTGCCAGTCTTCCTTGGCCTTCCGGAAGTCGATCGTCGAGCCCTCCGCGGGGAGGTCCTCGGACGAGGAACTCTCCGGCGAGGGGATCTGACCGGGGGAATGCGGCGACGCATGGGCAGCTTCGTCCATCCCGGCCAGGTCCGCATGCTCCGCAACGGTCACGGTCGCGGCGTCTGCCACCCCCGCCGGCGGGCGCGGGACGCCCACGCCGTCGGTGGTCGCCACGAACCGCAACCGGCCAGGCTCCACCGGCCCCCGCGCCAGCTCACCCCGCTGACCGTCGAGGAACACCACCTTCCCGTCATAGGTGCGCATCACGTTCACCGCATGGGAAACCTCGTCGCCCGCACCGGTCGTCACCAGCACACCCCGGGCACCCGGCTCCGCCCCGGCCATCACCTCCACCACCGCGTCGTAATCGGCCACCTCCACCAACGGCCGACCCGCAAACCGCTGCAACCACACCACCGGCGACGGCACCTCCGGCGGCACCTGCCAACCCACCCCACCCGCCAACGACATGTCCGTACCGACCGCCGCCAACACACAGTTCGTCGCGAACTGCTCCCCCCGACCCCGGTACGGATTCACCCCACCCAGCCACGGGAACCAGACCGACACCTCAGCCGGCGACAACTGACTCGGCAGCAACACATCCCCGCGCTCCGACCCACCAGCCACATCCGCCGACGAGTCCGACCCGCCCGCGTCGGAGTCGTTCCCCCCATCAACCGGCCCATCCGGCACGCCGGGCAACCCCGCCGGCCCGCCAGCATCATCGGGCAGGGACCACAACCGCACCGTGTGGTCGTCACCGGCGGAGACCACCGCCCGTCGGCCCGACTCGCCCTGCAACGACGTCACCGTCCGCACCCTGCCGGTGTGGCCCTCCAACGTCCGGAGCAGCGCACCGCTGTCCGCGTTCCAGACCCGCACCGTTCCGTGCGCATCGGCGGTGGTCAACCGCCGCTCCGACCCCGCCTGCCACGACGTCACGGCCACCGCCCCGCCGGTGTGGCCCTCCAACGTCAGGAGGGGCGCACCGGTGACCACGTTCCAGACCCGCACCGTCCCGTCCTCACTGGCAGAGGCCAACCGCCGCTCCGACCCCGCCTGCCACGACGCCAGTGCCACCACAGCGCCGGCGTGGCCCCGCAACGTGAGGAGCGGCGCACCGGTGACCGCGTCCCAGACCCGCACCGTCCCGTCCCAACTGGCGGAAGCCAACCGCCGGTCCGGCCCCGCCTGCCACGACGCCAGTGCCACCACACCGCCGGTGTGGCCCCGCAACGTCAGGAGCCGCGCACCGCTGGCCACGTCCCAGACGAACACCGTCCCGTCCGCCCAGTCGGCGGAGGCCAACCGCCGGTCCGCCCCCGCCTGCCACGACGCCACCGCCCCGACACCGCCGGTGTGGCCCCCCAACGTCAGGAGCCGCGCACCGGTGACCGCGTCCCAGACGAACACCGTCCCGTCGTCGCTGGCGGAGGCCACCCGTGGGCCCGGCTCCCCCGGCCACGACGTCACCGCCCACACCGGGCCGATGTGGCCCCGCAACGTCAGGAGCCGCGCACCGGTGACCGCGTCCCAGACGAACACCGCCCCTTGCATGTCGGCGGTGGCCAAACGCCGGTCCGGCCCCGCCTGCCACGACTCCACCGCCACCACCCCGTCGGTGTGGCCCCGCAACGTCCGGAGCGGCGCACCGGTGAGCGCGTCCCAGATCCGTACCGTTCCGTCGTCGCTGGCGGAGGCCACCCGTGGGCCCGGCTCCCCCTGCCACGACGTCACCGCCCACACCGCGCCGGTGTGACCCTCCAACGTCCGGAGCTCCACACCGTCGACCACGTCCACCGAAGATGGGTCAGGCGCCTGTCCGAGGTGCTGGTCCAGCTCTGCGGCCGCTGTCTCGACCTGACCGACCCGGTCCCCCAGCCCCCCGAGCTCGGTCGCGGGCAACGATTCCACGTAGGCGTCCACGGTGCGGTGCATCCGCGCCCGGCTGAGACCCTGCATCTCCTGGAGGTACCGGTCGGACAGCCCCGCCAGGGCGGACCGCGCCGGGCTGTCGTCCTGACCGGGGGCGGTCATCCGCCGCAACTCCCGGTCAGCGGCGTCCATCCGCCTCGCGTGGCCGTCGGCAAGATCTCGCCACCGCCCGATCAGATCCGCCCGCGCAGTGGCGACCCCGTCGTCGGAAACGGGCACCGCCTGCTCACCCGACCCGGCTGCACCGTCCCCGGCCTGCCCCGGCACCGCCGCCGCCGGCAACGACGAGACCTGCTCCTCCACCCACTGCCGCGCCAGACCGAACGCGCTGACCGCGGAGAACAACTCCGCCCGCCACTGCTCGGACACCTCCGGCACCCGCCCCACCGCACGCAGGTGGGGCAGCGGCGGCGACACCCCAAGGGCCGCCCGCAGCTCGGAAACCTGCTCTGCCGCACCGTCCGCCGACCACAACGACGCCACGTCCTGGCCATGCTCCGTCAGGAACCGGTCGAAGTCCGCCAATCCCAGATCCCGCACAGCGGACAGATCGACAATCCGCCGACCGTTTTCGCTCTGAACCCCCTCCGGCAGGTTCTCGCGGGGGTTTTCAGGTCTTTCGGTCACCACCGGCTGGCCCGGTGCCGTATAGAAGACCCAGGCACCCAGATACACCGCCCGCAACACCTCCGAGGCGGCCTCCGGCACCCCCCCGTCCGCCCGGACCGCCGACACCGGAGCCACCACCGTCTCCCACACCCGGTCGATCTCATCCTCGACCCGTTCCACCACCTCCTCGTCCACCACGTCGTCAGTGGCCACCAACGCCACCGCCAGCCGCCGGTTGCGCTCGTCGCCGACCCACCTCTCCAGCCGCAGATCAGGCCGATCCGTCCCCACCGGCAACGCGTCCTCACCCGTCCACCCGCGCGTGAGCCCGACCAGCCGTTCACCCAACGCCACCAACTGGTCAACCCGCTCACCCATCCGGCGCTGCCCGTCCACAGTCGCCGGACCACCCACCACATCGGGAAGCGCCGCCCTCAACTCCCCGGCCCAACCCACCCGACCCGGAGCCGCCGCCCCCACCGCCGCCGCGATCCCCTCCACCTCGGCCAACACGCGGGTCCACCCGTCCGCCTCAACCAGATCCCGCGCCGCCCGAAGGCCCCCACCCGCCGGCTCGCCGGTGGCCAACTCCTCCATCCGCACCGGCCACAGGTCATCCTCGGCCGTATGCGTCAACACCACCGTCGACGTCCACCCACCGAACCCGTGCACCACCACATACACCGGCTCCCGCAACCCCGACGCCGCCGGCGGCAACGCACCATTCAGGAAGTCGAACAAAGACGGCACGACCGCCTTGGGATCGCCCGGATACGGCCCCGGCACACCCACCACCAACACCCGCGCGCCATCCGGCACCCACCCCGGACCCACATCCGGCACCCCCGCCGGGCTCGCCTCCGTGATCTCCCCTACCAGCAACTCCGCGCGCCGCAACTGCGTCACCCGCAAACCACGCTCCGACGGCACACCCGGAAGGAACACCCAATTCCGGAAATACGAGAACGCCCGCTGCCCCAACCGCGCCCAATCCCGATCAAAAGACAGGAGATACGGCCCATGGTGAACGGGCAATCCCTCCAGCCTCCGACGGCCCCGATATTCAAGGTCAGCGTCCTCATTCACCGGACGCGCCTGGACCTCCCGCAACAACGCCGGGAACGTCTCCCGACCCGAGAAATCGACAGCGACCAGACCGTGCGGGAGCACCCCCGCGCCCACGTCCGCCACATGCCGCCCGAGGATCGCCACCGCCCCCGACTCGCCACGCGCTGCCCGCAACGCCGCGACCTCGACCAACGTCCGTGGCTGCACCACAGGAACACCGGACGGGTAAGCGCTGTACGGCGACAGCTCGATCACCGCCGCCTCCGGCAGCTCCACGCCCAACTCGCCGTCAATCAACCGCTCCGCCAGAGCCAGCACGTCCTCATGCGCACGGTCCTCGAACGCCAACACCACCCGCCAGACCGCATCACCCGCAGGCCGATCCTGCCCCGTCCTCGCCGCCCACGCCTCGGCATCCGTCACCGCCTGCTCCCGCGCCACCGCAGCGAGACGCTCCACATCAATCCCAGTGCTCACGCCCTCCGGATACACCACCACCGACCCACGACCCGACTCTGTCCGGAACCGTTCCCCCGACACCAGCGGCAACCCCGCCGGCCAGGCAACCCCGTCCGACAGGGACCACAACCGCACCGCCCGCCTCTGGCCGACAGCCAACAGCCACCGGCCCGGCCCCTCCGGCAGCAACGTCAACGCCTCCACGCCGTCGTGGCCCTCCAACGTCTGGAGCACCACCCCGCGGTCCACGTCCCAGATCCGCACTCTCCCGGCCACGTCGCCAGCAGCCAACCGCCGCCAGCCCGACTCGTCCTGCCACGACGTCAACACCCGCACCAAGCCGTCGTTGCCCTCGAACGTCTGGAGCACCACGCCGTTGTCCGCGTCCCAGACCCGCACTGTTCCGGCCACGTCGGCGGAGACCACCCGCGAGCCCGCCCCCGCCCGCCACGACGTCAACGCCACCACCGCGCCGTCGTGGCCCTCCAACTCCCGGAGCAGCACACCGTTGTCCGCGTCCCAGATCCGCACCGCCCCGGCCGCGTCGGCGGAGGCCACCCGCGGGCCCGCCCCCGCCGGCCACGACGTCAACGCCACCACCGCGCCGGTGTGACCCTCCAACTCCCGGAGCACCACACCGTTGTCCACGTCCCAGACCCGCACCGCCCCGGCCACATCGGCGGAGGCCACCCGCCGGCCCGCCCCCGCCGGCCACGACGTCAACGCCACCACCGCGCCGGTGTGACCCTCCAACTCCCGGAGCACCACACCGTTGTCCACGTCCCAGACCCGCACCGCCCCGGCCACATCGGCGGAGGCCACCCGCCGGCCCGCCCCCGCCGGCCACGACGTCAACACCCCGGAGTGGTGGCCCTCCAACCTCCGGAGCACCACCTCACCGTCCACGTCCCAGATTCGCACCGCCCCGGCCACGTCGACGGAGGCCACCCGCGGGCCCTCCACCGCCTGCCACGACGTCACCGCCAACACCTCGCCCAAGTGGCCGATCAGCGGGCCCCGCCTGTCCGGCACGGCGGACAGGTGGGCGACGGGAAGGTCCAGTGCGACAGTCCGGTCATGCCAGGGTGCGACACCGTCGTTCCCGTGAGGTCCGGACCCGACCGGAGCCACGGTGACGTTGACGGAGAACGCCTCGGACAGCAGGTGTGGTAGCGCCCCCGTGAGGCGAGGGACCGACGTCCCCCGCGCATCCAGAGCCTGCCGCAACAACGCCCTGTCGTCCAGGGACAGACCGGCCCTTCCCTCGTCGAGGACGTCGGTTCTGTCGATGAAGTAGCCGAACGAGTCGCGCAGATGGTGGCGGACTCCGTCCGGTGTCTGCTCACCCAGCAGCACCATGACCTCGTGCCCCGCCCTGTCGAGGAACTGCGTGAACAACCGATCCCACGCGTCCGAGCGCAGCAGCCCGGCCGGCAGGGACGGCAGCGGCGCAGGAACCGGAACGGACTCCGACGGGGGCCGGGCGGCCCCGTCCATCCCGGCCAGATCCGCATGCTCCGGGACGGTCACGGTCGCGGCGTCTGCCACCCCCGCCGGCGGGCGCGGGACGCCCACGCCGTCGGTGGTCGCCACGAACCGCAACCGGCCAGGCTCCACCGGCCCCCGCGCCAGCTCACCCCGCTGACCGTCGAGGAACACCACCTTCCCGTCATAGGTACGCACCACGTTCACCGCATGGGAAACCTCGTCGCCCACACCGGTCGTCACCAGCACACCCCGGGCACCCGGCTCCGCCCCGGCCATCACCTCCACCACCGCGTCGTAATCGGCCACCTCCACCAACGGCCGACCCGCAAACCGCTGCAACCACACCACCGGCGACGGCACCTCCGGCGGCACCTGCCAACCCGCCCCATCCGCCAACGACATGTCCGTACCGACCGCCGCCAACACACAGTTCGTCGCGGAATCCCGCCTCCGCGAGTTCGGACTGTCCGGATCGTCAGCACGACCCGGGTTCACACTGCCCAGCCACGGGAACCAGACCGACACCTCAGCCGGCGACAACTGACTCGGCAGCAGCACGCCACCACGTCCCGCCTCACCAGCCACATCCGGTGGGGGTGGCGGCTGGTGTGGCGCGGTCGCCGGGCCGGGCAGCGACGACCCATCCTGGACGCGCGGACGCTTCGGGGCCCGCCGAGCTCCCGACTCGGCTCGCTCTTTGCGCCGGTCGAGCATCGTCTGTCGGTCTTCGAGCTGCTTTACGAGAGCGTCGTAATCCGCCGCATCCCTGACGAAGAGCCGGAAGACGTGTTCGGGTTCGGACACCGGCGCGTTCGGTTCAGGGACCAACGGCGCCCTGACCACGACGACAACCTCTTTGACGCTCTCGACAACGTCGTCCTTGCCGACCGGCCGGAGCCGCTCCCCCACCTCCAGGGTGATCGGCGTCCCAGGGGCGAGATTCACCTGCCGCCCATCTGACGTCCTGGCCCAGGTTCCGCCGCCGAGAGAAAAACCCAGAGGACCAGGCAATCGACTGTGCGAGCCAATTGTGTCAGCGAAGGATCTCGCCCGGGAAATGCTCCACCAATACCCACGTTCCCACAGCGCCGTTTTGCGCAGCAACTCAATGTCGTCGATGGTGGGGGCAGGATTGACCAGTTGCAGATACAGGTCCCGCCCAACCCCGCTCTTCTCAGCCGGCATCACCACGACCGCGATGGGTCGACCATCCGGGCCGTACCCGAGTCGAAGAATGGCCTCCTTCATGTTCCTCGGGATGACAAATGGACTTCCGTCGGCCACTTTGACGACCGGGATCCGGACTCTCTGGAGTTTGTCGCCCTCCGAGCCCTGGCCGAAGGAGCGGGTCAATACACCCGTCTTGGGGTCCAAGCCCGCCGCGATGTGAAAGACGGAGCTGATCGCCGGCTCGTCGAGTTGCCACACATGGCCGTGCGCCCTGCCCCTCAGTTCAGCCAGATCGCTGTCAGAAAATCTGCGCTCGATCTCGCGGTAGGCAAACTTCTCGACGCCGTCGGCCAGGTACGGGATCTTGACAATGCCGACACCCTCCCCGTTGGCCGACCCGAAGTCGACAGCGACCATGTCGCCCGGTAGGACCACGTGGTCGACACGAGTGAGTTGCACGTCCTTGCCGCCCAGCCGGAAGCGCAATTCCGCGTACGCGCCACTGTTGGCCTTGACGTGGGCAGCGATGCGGAGGGTGAACGGGTCTTTGAGTTCCCATCGGTAGTCACCTGCCCAGGTGGCGTCGTCGCTGAGGCCGGTGAGGTATCGGTGGTATGCGTCAAGTTCTTCGGCTTGGCGGCGAGGAGAGAAGAGGCGCTTACCGACGGCCGCGAGGTCGCGGTCAAGGTTGTATCGCAGGAGGGACCGGTGAGGCTCCGGAGAATTCGCTTCCGCCGTGTCGATTCTGGCTTTCAGTAGACCGAGCGCCCCGCTGAAAAGGCTGTCCCATCGCGACCGTGCGTGGTCGGGCCACTCCCGCTGGTAGCCGCTGGCGATGCGGGCGAGGATGTCGGCATCGGCCGGGTCACGAGGTTTGAGGACGATGTAACCACCCTTCCACCACACGACGGGGCGTGGGATGGCACCGTCATCGGGCGGCGGGCCGATGTCGTCGTACGGGTCGCCGAACGGATGGTAGAGCCGCATCGGCTGGTCCAATCCCATGGCCAGCAGATGGAGAGCGGCATGGGTGACTTCGTAACCCACGGATCGGGGGTTTGCCATCTTGTCGATCCAGATCCGGTGCAGGGCGTCTCGTTGCTGCTCGGACATGTTCTCCGGATCCGGATACGGAAGAAGCTCCCTGATCCTCGGCGATCCGCCCGGGGCGAGTTCCTTGGCCAGTTGGCGGGCCAGCCATCCGCTCAATCCAGCCGGGGTGGTGATGCCTTTCTTCCCCAAGTCTTCCCGGTAGGTGTTCAACACCGACTCGTTGAAGACGTAGTTCGGCCTCCAGTCAAGGTTTGCGGGATCGAATTCGAACACCTCGCGCGCCCACCTGCCGAACGCCGCCTCGGCAGCGGCTCCAGCGCGCTTCAAGTAGCTGGTGGCTTCCTCCACTTCCTTTTCCCAGTCCGACATCTGCCCGCCCGATGGCTGCCCCTCCGGGTCGAGCACGGGAGTCGACATGTCGGCTCCGGCGAACGGGTCCGCCGTCCACCCCAGGTCCGCGAACTCCGGGCCAAGATCGAACGGGTCGTAGTATTCCGCTGAATCGGACGGCTGCCCGCCCGCGTCAGCGTCGGCGTCGGTCGGGGGGTTCCATTCCATCGCCGCCGGCCGGCCCGGCAGCGAACCGGAAACCCGCTCCGACGACCCCGAGCCCGACCCGGACGACCCAGTCGGCCGGGGCGCGACCGTGGAAGCCACATACGAAGCAGCCGTATCCCGGATCTGCTCAAGCTCCCAGGCGGTGAACCCCGGATCGTTCAGATGATCATCACCCACACGCCTGGAACCCCTGAGCAGATCACCCGGCGAAGCATGATGCGGCACCCCAGCGAAATGCTTCAACTCATGCCCATAAGCACGAGACGGAAGACCCGCAAGCCAATGCAACTGAGTGATCCGACCCGCCGAACCATCCTCACTCACATAGACGTTGTCACTGTCCCTCAGGTCACTGCCGTACCGGCTGAGCCGAACCTCCGTCTCCGCGGCCGGATCGAACACCACCGCCACCGCCCGCGACCCACCCCCCGACCCCAACCCCGCGTTGGTCCGCACCACCCACTGCTCGACCGCACCCAACGTGGCCAGAATGGCTTCCTCCGCCACGTTCGCGTCAGGCACCAACCGAAGACGGAACACCACCGTCCCCGACCCACCATGCACCCAATGGTCGACGTGAACCCGAACCCCCGCGTCCTCCCCCGCCGTCTCCACCCGGAACGGACGCCCCTCCCCCGGCGTCTCCACAAACCGCAACGGCTCCCAACCCCGCCACGTGAACCGATCCGACTCCACCCGCGTCATCTCGCCCCACGAAGGCAAACCCTCCGCACTGCGATACGACACACGCCAACCACCATCAACCCGCACCACCGACGGCTCCACCCCAGCCGCCCACCCCGACGACGACCCAACCCCGCCATCGGCCGAAGCCGCACCAGCCCACTCGAACGCCGCCGGCCCCCCAGGCAACGACGACCCCCCGGTACGCCGACGCTTCGCGTATGGCTGGTATATCGATTCGCCTCGCTCTCTGCGCTTGTCGAGCATCGCCTGCCGCGTGCGGAGCCGGGCGATCAAAGTATCGAAATCGGCGTCCGTCTTGCCCGTGGTGACAAGCCGGTAGGCGTGTGTGGGTATCTCCGACACGTCGACCACCGAGTTGGCGCGCAGGTAGGCCTCCTTGGCCGCGTCGTCCAACGGCTTCAACGGCGCCTTGACCACAAAGACATTGCTGGCAAGTTCCGGTCCGATCACCCGCTTTCCCACCCGCAGGGTGATCGCCGCCCCCGCAGACAGATCCACCTCCAGCCCATCGACTGTCGCGCCCGCACCGCTGGCCGAAAGATCGATGGGTTTGGGCAACCGGGCACGGTCCGTCAATGCGTCGTCGAAAGAGTTTCCATCGACAAGCACCCATCGATCCCGCGACTCCCAGAAGGATTCCCTCTTGCGCAGACGCTCGATGTCGCCCACGGTGGGGGCGGGATCGGTCAACCTCAGATACAGGGCCTGCCCCCCGTTCCGCTCGGCCGGAATTTCCACGACCGCGAGGGGTTGACTATCCAAGTCATACCCGACTTCGAGAACCACATCCTTCATGTCATCGGGGACGACAAACCGAGTCCCGTCGGCAAATGTGGTCCGTGAGATAAGGGCTCTTTGGCTGGCCTTGCCTACATCACCCTCACCGAACCGCACGCCCAAGACGCCGCTTCTCAATGATGTCGACATCTGGAAGGAGTCAACGAACGACGGCTTGACGGATTCCAACACTCGGTCGGAGGCCCTATTGCTCGGACCGGATTCTCCATCCCTCAGACCGGAGACTCTATTCCTCAGAGCGGATGCTCTGTTGCCCAGTTCGGCCAGCTCGTTGTCATCGAACTTACGGTCGAGTTCGCGGTAGATGAACCTCTCGGTGCCGTCGGCCTCGGTGTACGGGATTCTGGCGATACCGACGCCCTCCTCGCCGACCTTGCCGAAGTCGATAGAGATGATATCGCCGGAGGCGACATGTTGGGTGGTAAGCAGGAGAGAAACAACTTTGCCGCCCACCGAGGCGTTCAAATGCGTGTGGTTGCTGTCGCCCCTGTAATCAGCGGCGGTCAGGCGGAGGGTGAAGGGGGATTCGAGTTGTGGGCTCTCGTCTTGCCAGCCGCTGTCTTGCCGGAGGCTGTTGAGGTATCGGTGGTATTCTACGAGTTCTCGGGCCTGCGTGCGAGGGGAGACGGGCTGCTTACCGATGGCCGCGAGGTTACGGCTGAAGGTGAACTTCAGAATATGTCCGTGCCTGTTGGTCGGATTCGCTTCCGCCGTGTCGATCTGGCGTTTCAGCTCAGCGAGAAGGGCATCCAACTGTTCCTTCTCGTTGGCGGACACGGCTGTCTGCTGGAAGCCACCGTCGAGGCGGGAATCGTTCGGATCAAAAGGTAGGACGCGGTGGTAGGCACCGTTCCAGAAGACGACCTGATGCCGGACGGCACCAACATCGGGCGTCGGGCCGATGTCCTGCGGAGCATCGAACGGATGATGGATCCGCATGGACATGGACAAGGCCTTGGCCATGAGATGCGGAATCACATGCGCGAGTTCGTAATCCCTGGACAGGGCGTTCGAGAGCTTGCCGAGCCAGATCCGGTGCAGGGCGTCTCGTTGCTGTTCCGACACGCCGTCCGGATACGGAAGGAACTCGTTCAACGTCGACTGCTCGCCCTGCGCGAGCTCCTCGGCCAGCCGGCGGACCGCCAACGCGCGCAGCCCAGCCACGGTGGTGATGCCCTTCGCCGACACCACCGGTGTGTTCAACAATGATTGGTAGAAGGCTCTGGCCGCTGGCACATCCTCCGCGTCAAAAATGTCGAATACGTCGCTCACCCATTCGTCGAACTGCTCCTCGACGCGGTGCGCAGAATTCGCCAGCCGCAGGATCGTCAGTTGCACTTCGTAGTCGAGGGCCGACGATGATCCCTCCGGGTCGAGCGTCTGAGCCCGCTGCCACTCTGGGTCGAGCACCGGAGTCGACATGTCGACTCCTCCGAACGGGTCCGCCGTCCACCCCAGGTCCGCGAACTCCGAGCCAAGATCGTGCGGGTCGTAGTATGCCGCTGAATCGGACGGCTGCCCGCCCGCGTCGGCATCGGCATCTGCCTCGGAGTCGGCCGGGTGGTGCCATTCCATCGCCGCCGGCCGGGGCGCGACCGTGGGAGCCACATACGAAGCAGCCGTCTCCCGGATCTGCTCAAGCTCCCAGGCGGTGAACCCCGGCTCGTCCAGACGATCATCACCCACACTCCTGGGCTTCCTGAGCAGATCACCCGGCGAAGCATGATGCGGCACCCCAGCGAAATGCTTCAACTCATGCCCATAAGCACGAGACGGAAGACCCGCAAGCCAATGCAACTGAGTGATCCGACCCGCCGAACCATCCTCACTCACATAGACGTTGTCACTGTCCCTCAGGTCACTGCCGTACCGGCTGAGCCGAACCTCCGTCTCCGCGGCCGGATCGAACACCACCGCCACCGCCTGCGGCCTACCCTCGGGCCGCAACCGCTCGTTGGTCTGCGCCACCCACTGCTCGACCGCACGCAGCGTGCGCAGGATGGAACCCTCCACCACGTTCGCGTCGGGCTCCAACCGGAGACGGAACACCACGTTCCCCGACTCACGGTGCACCCAGTGATCGACGTGGACCCGGACCCCCGCGTCCTCCCCCGCCGTCTCCACCCGGAACGGACGCCCCTCCCCCGGCGTCTCCACAAACCGCAACGGCTCCGAACCCCGCCACGTGAACCGATCCGACTCCACCCGCGTCATCTCGCCCCACGAAGGCAAACCCTCCGCACTGCGATACGACACACGCCAACCACCATCAACCCGCACCACCGACGGCTCCACCCCAGCCGCCCACCCCGACGACGACCCAACCCCGCCATCGGCCGAAGCCGCACCAGCCCACTCGAACGCCGCCGCACCCCCCGGCAGCGACACGTCACCGCGTACCGCACCGGCCACGCCCGCCGAAGGGTCCGGCTCGACCGGCGGGGTCGACGTGGTCCGCGCTGCCACGTCCACGTGGTGCGCGAGGGCCGACGGGTCACGGGGGCGGTCGGTCCCGTCCGGTGTCAGGACGATGTACCAGATGTCGTCCGGTCGGGCGCCCTGGCCGGCCCGGCCCTTGGCCCAGGTGCCGAGCATCTGCATGCTGCCGGTGTGGATCTGGTTGCGGGCGGGTTCGTACCAGTGCAGTTGCGTGGTGGGCAGGACCACCCCGGCGGCGGCCGTGGACCCGGCCACGGCCAGCACCCGGGCACCCGGGCGTTGGTCGGCCGGCAGTTCACGGGTCGGTCGGCTCACGGTGAACCCGAGCCCGGGGACGGCGTCCAGCATGTCGGCGAGCATGTCGGCGCGGTACTGCGGGGTGTACGCCAGCCAGGCGGCGGCCACGGCGTCGGGGCGGCCGGTCTCCACCGGTCCGGCCGGCGGCGTGCTGGTGGGCTCCGGCCAGGCCCTGGTGTCCAGGCCGTCGGCCAAGGCCCGGAGGCCGGCGGCGTCGACCGGCGGGACGGCCTGGGTGACCCACCGGTGGGCCAGGTATCCCTGGTGTCGGTTCAGGTTCTCCACCAGGGCGGCCACCGCCGTGGCGAAGTCCTGCCGCGACTCGATCTCCGCCTCGTGCAGGATCTCCAGCCGGGAGTTCACGTCGGGCCGGCCCCGGTGGGCGGCCAGGTCGTCCTGGACGCGCTGCGGCAGCCGCCGCAGGGCGTCGTCGAGGGTCTCCGGGCGGCCGGTGATGTCCAGCCGCACCACCTCTCCACCCGGGTAGGCGAGGTACGGCGGCTCGGCGCTGGTGCCGCCGTCGACCCGTAGTTCGACCGGGACCGCCAGGGTCGCGGCGAGGTCCCGGGCCAGTTGTACCCGGTCCCGTTCGTGTACGGCGGTCTCGTCCGCCGGGGCGGTCGCGGCGTTGTCGGCCTGCCGGGTCGGGTCGGTGCTCAGCACCACGCGCGCCGGGACCGTGCCGCCGTGCAGGGTGCGTACCGTGCGTTCCAGTTCCGGGACGACGGACCGGCCGTGGCCGGAGCGGGCGATCTCGGCCAACGCCCCGTCCACGTCCACGACCGGGGTGCCGCGCGGGACCGGCGGGACCGGCAACGCCATCGCGTCCACCTGCTGTTGTGCCGCGTCCCGGGCGGCCTCGCGGGCGGTCCTGGCCTCGTCGAGCATCCGTACCGTGTTGGTGTGCGCCTGCGCCGAGACGTCGCGGGCCCGGAACTCCTCGCTCGCGGTCTCGACCTGTCGGCGCAGGTCCGGAAGCTCCGCGCGGACCCGGTCGAGATCCGCTCCCGCGTCCCGGAGGTCGCCGGTGGCCTTCTCCAGCGCCGTCCGGGCCGCGTCCAGTTCCCGCCGCGCCTGGTCGAGCTCTGCCCGGGCGGCGGCCAGCCGTGACTCGTCCCGGCTGGTGGCGGGGTCGTCGACGGTCTGCCGGGCCGCTGACTCCAGCCTCTCCCGTCGCGTCACCTCCCCTTCGAGTTCCGGCATCGACCGGTCGAGGTGGTCGATGTTCACCTCGAGCCGGGCCCGTTCGCCTTCGGCCCGGGTGACGGCGGTCCTGGCGGCGTCGAGCGACGCCTCCGCGGCGTCCCGGGCACCGTGGGCGACGGCCTCGTCCCGGCGGGCCTGGTGGAGGTCGTCGACGGTGCGCTGGAGTTCCTGGGTGGCCTGCTGGAGGCGCTCCCGCGTCACCTGCCGCACCCGGGCCACCTCGGCGTCCGAATCGTCCGAAACGTCCGGGGCCGGATCGGGATCCGGTGCCGTGGTGAACAGCCGGTCGGCGAGGTGACGCAGTGCCGGCCCACGGGTGCCGGTGGCGTTGTCAGCGAGGTTGCGGATCGTCTCGGCCCACTGTTGCCGCTGCGGCGCGGAGAGGGTCTGACGCGCGTCCCGCACCAGCGTGGTGACGGCGGCGTCGGCGATGTTCAGGCCGGCGAGCGCGTCGGCGGTCAGGTGCAGGATCGCCGCGTCCACGGCGTCGACCGGACCGTCGAGGGTGGCGGCCAGGTAGCCGAGGGCCGACACGGCGGCCGGGTCGGCCACGTCCGGCCGGGCCAGCAGGTTGGTCAGCAACTCCTGCCGCCCGGTCGGCGCTCCGGGCAGCGGGTTCGGGGTCCCGGCCGCTGCCGACGCCGGCGGGGTGGGGCCGAGCAGGTACCGGTATCCGTCGTCGAGGTGGCCGTAGCGGGCCAGGGTGAGCAGCGCGTCCCGGGCGGCGAGGTCGACGTCGTGGGGCAGTCCCGCCCGGCGGATCTGCAGCGCGCTGTGCGCCCGGTCGGAGAGCAGCTCCGCCCCGTGGTCGTCGAGGAAGGCGCGGGAGTCGTCCCAGTTGTCGATGGCGAGCCACTCGTCGAGGGCGGCGGTGACCGGGGGCATCGGATGGTGCACGACGTCGGCCGGCGGCAGTACGGTGTCCGCCGTCCCGGCCCAGGTGGCGGCTGGTGGGGGCAGCGCCGGGATCAGGTCGGCGGCGGTGGAGACGTCCCGCCACGCGTGGGCCAGGTCGGTCGCGGTCGTCCCGGACGCGGTCACGGCGGCGGCGACCCGGCTGGCCTCGTCCGGGGTCAGGCCGTCGAGCAGTCCGGCGACGCCGTGGTAGCGCATCCGTTCGACGACGTCGAGCGCGCCGCGTAGGGTCGCCGCGTCCCGGCCGGCTGCCGCGGGCAACTCGGTCAGGGTTTGCAGGGTGTCCGGCCAGTTCTGCGGGGGGTAGATGGTCCACGCGGCGGAGGCGATGGCCCGGAAGGTGTCCAGCGCGCCGACGGCCGGGTCGAGGATGTCGGCCACGGCCCGCAGGATGCCGGCGTCGGAGACGGCCTCCGGCCCCGGCCGGGGTCGGGTCACCCGGGGGTCGGCGTCGACGAGGTCCGCCAGGGCCCGCAGCCCGGCCGGGGCGGCCGGGTCGGTCGGAGCGCTCGGGTCGGTCGGCACCACGGCGGCCACCGCGTCGGCGAGCACGCGGTGCCGGGCCGCCGCGTCGGCGGCGTCGAGGTAGTCGTACGCGGCGGTCAGTTGTCCGGCCCGGATGGCGTCGAGCAGGGCACGGTGCCGGTCGAGGACCGGATCGCCGGCAGGTGCCGGGGCCGTCTCGGGCCGGGTCGCGTCGGGCCGGGCCGGCGCGGTCGGGAGTGACGCCGGCCGGGCCTGCTGCTGGTCCTGCGTCAGCCGCGCCGCGGTCGGGTCGGCGCGCAGCACCCCGAGGTTGTCCTCCGCGAACTGCCGGGACGCCGCCCAGTCGCCGTCCTGGAGCAGCCAGCTCGTCAGCACGTCGGGCTCCACGAGGGTGACGGGCTTCGGCGTGGCGAGTTCGCTGACCACCGGGAACGCGGCGAGGGTCACCGCCTCCTGGAACTGCTCGGCGGTGAGGGTCCGCTCGGCCGGCTCGATGGCGAGCGGGTCGTAGAGCCGGTAGGTGCCGTCGGCATCGACACGAGCCGCGAAGGCACCCTGGGGGCGGGTGATCCACAGTCGGGTGCCGGGGCGCAGCGTGGCGGGCACCTCGGGTAGTGGCCCGGTGGTGGTCCATCCCGGCGGCAGGACGGAGGCCAGCAGCCGCCGCGCCTGACCGGCCCGCGTCTGCGGGCTGTCGGTGTCGTGCCGGGCGACGTGCGCCCCGAGGGGGTTCGCCGATCGGGCGGGCAGGCCCTCGGTGGTCCACTCACGGGCCAGGCCGTCGGCGTCGTCGCGTACCTGCCGGATGTGCGTCTCCAGCTCCGGACCCAGCTCCGCGGCCGCGTCCATCTGCACCGGGGTACGTTCCAGCAGCCCGCGGTAGATCTCGCGTTGCTGCGACACGCGAATCGCGGCCCTGGCGGCCCGCAACTTCAGATCCCGGTCGAGCCCGTGGATCACCTGGACAGCCGTGACCGGGGCGAACGTGCCGTCCGGGCCCTCCCGCAGTTCGACGATCCAGCCCTGCGGGTCGATCCGGTACCGGCTGGCCGCGCCCTGGTCATCGGTGACGGTCAGGTCGAGGTGGGTCTTCAGCTCGGACGCCACCACCCGGGCCACGGTGCGCGGGTCCTGGGCGAGCAGCTCCACCTCCTCCGGTGGGGTGATCGGCGCGGAGCCGGGCGGCTGCACCGCCTGCACCCGCTCGACGATCTGGGGGATCCGCTCGGCGAACTGCCGCACGTCGGTGGCGGGCAGCACGGCGCCGACCGCGAGCTTGCCGACCCGGTTCTTCCAGGCGGTCAGCTCGGCGAGGTCGGCGGTGGCCTGCTGCGTGGCGTTGAGCCGCTGGAGGTGGCCCACCGCCCAGTCCAGTACCACCTCGTACCGGCGGCGGGTCTGCTCGGCGGCACTGGCGGTGAGTTGGAGCGGGCTGACCGGGTCGTAGTGGTTGCCGAGCTGGTCACGGATCAGCAGAGCCACGTGCTGGGGCGCCTGGCCGGGGTCGAAGGTGCCGGCGTCGATGACCCGGCCGGCCACCGGGGCGGCGGCCATGCCCGCCGGGGTCGCGCGTTGCAGCAGACCCTCCAGACCGATCGGGGGCGCGTCGGTCGCTGGTGCGGGCCAGTCGGCCGGGTTGTTCGCCTTCCAGTCGTACCGTTCGGAGAGCGCGCGCTGGAGCTCGTGTACCTCGTCGGCGAACATCTCGTAGAACCCGTCGCCGCTCATCCAACCGGTGCCGGGGGCGTCGTCGGCCTCGAACCGCGCCGGCTCGATCGGGGCCAGGCCGGCGTCGCGGTCGAACACGCTGTGCCGGTGCGGGACCGCGACGAAACGCGCCTGGGTGCGGATCCGGACCAGGTACGTCCGCCCCTGCATCTTGAGGTGGTTCTCGAGCCGCTTGGTGTCGTCGAAGGTGGCGCTGTGGCTGGCCGGCGCGGTCCGGTTCGCGCCGGTGGAGATCCCGCCGGCGGCCGTCGACTCCTCCTGCGGGCCGATGTTCGTCTTCCCGATCGGCGCGCCGTGGGATATCCCCACGTCGACGTTGGGCCGCCACCGGTTGCGCGACTGGGTGGCCGAGGTGGTGAACGCGAACTTGGCGTACCGGCCGGTGCCGGTGGTGGCGAGCTCGCTGATGATCTCCAGCGAGTGCAGCTTGACGTACATCCGCATGGCGACCCGGTTGTTGGACGCGCCAGCGACGAAGAGGTGCGAGCCGAGCAGGTATCCGCCGTCGTCCAGCCCTTCCGAGAGGTGGTTGTCGACGTTGAGCCGGGACAGCAGGCCGTCGAGCGCCACGCTGCCCCGGTACAGCTCGGCGTTGGCCTGCGGGCCGAGCACTTTGCCCATGAGGTGCCGGGCGGCCGGGTAGAGGTCGTCGACCAGGGCGCCGCTGACGTAGGCGTCGCCGGGCAGCGACGGCAGCGCGCGCAGGTCCAGCTGCGGCGACCGGGGGACGGGGGTGGCCTCGGCCAGTCCCCGGGGCACCTTGAAGTCGATCCGCCCCTCGTAGTGACGGGTCAGCACCGGCTCCACCGGCGCGAGGGAGATCCAGTCGGCGAAACCGGCGGGCGCGCGGTGCAACGCCCAGTCCGCCGCGTTGTTCAGACCCGTCATCACGTGGTTCACCAGGTAGCTCGGCTGCCAGCCGTGCATCTGCACCCGGCTGAGCTCCATGGTCAGGCCGATGTCGTCTTCGGCTTCGTAGTTCCCCGTCCAGTCGTAGACGGTGCGTTCCCGGACGACCTGCGCGGCACCCTTGACGCCGCGCCCTCCGCCCGGCGCGAACGACAGCGACGCGGCGGTGGACACCGGGACGCCGTCGACCGAGAAGCCGAACCGGGCCGGCGTCAGGTTCCAGCCCAGCGCCTGTCCGACGATGCGAGCGGTGGCGCCGTAGGCGTGCTCGTAGTTCTCGATGCCGTAGTCGGCCCTCCAGCCGGTGTACCGCGGTCGGCCGCCCAGGGTGCCCGAGACCTTCAGCTTGAACATCCGGGCCGCCACCGGGTTGCGCTGGTCGACCAGGTAGAACGTCACGCCGTTGTAGCGGTGCAGCATGTCGGCGAACACGATGTTGGCGCGCTGGCCGGCGAGCGTGGACTGGAGCGTTTCGAGGCCGCCGGGCAGCGCACCGACCACCGACTCGTCGGGCGAGACCATCAGCACGCCCCAGCTGTTTCCCGCCCCCGGCCAGTTGTCGTGGCTGGCTCCGAGCAGCCCGGGTCGGCCGGCGTCCACCAGTTCCCGAACGGCGTCCAGCACGGTCGTGGTGGGGCGCGGCCCGCCGTCCGCCGGGGCCGGCCCGGTGAACAGCACCAGATCGTCGACGCCCGCGTGGCCCAGCGTCCGGTCACCGGTCCGGGTCAGGTAGGGCGGCATGGTCAACGCGCTGAACGGGTTGGCGTTCGGGTCCAGGGTGATCCCGAATTCGGTGGCGAACCGCTCGCGGCGGCGCGGGTCGAGCACCGCGCCGCGCTGGGCCAGGTCCACGTGCCGGTCGGCGAGCGTCAGCGCCCACGTCTGGACCCGGTGCTGGATCAGGTACGCGCCGAGGTCGGGCAGACCGCCGGCCACGCGGTCGGCCAGGTCGCCACGCCACCGGCTGAGCAACCCCGCCACGGTGTTGCCGCTGAGCACCAGCTCACCGCGGGACCACCGGCCCATCGCGTCGACCAACTGCACATCGCTGACCGGCAGCTTCCCGGCCGCGTACTGCGCCAGGGCCTCCGCCTCGGGCAGGATGAACAGCATCGTGCGGTCCCGCAGGTCGGCTCCGGGTGGCACGCTGACCCGGCTGGCGGCGAACCCGACCTGCGTACGGACGCCGGCGCGGACGTTGGCGTCGAATTCCGCCTCATAGGCGTACCCCAGGCCGAAGGCCAGTTTGAGCATTTCCAGGCCGCCGACGCGTTTGGTCTCCGCCGACTCGCTCTCGCTGATTCGCACGCCCGCCGACTCGCCGAAGCCGACGCTCAGCGGGCCGAACTTGCGCTCGAGGCCGATGTTGGGCAGGTTGAACACCTTCGCGAACGACTCGGTGGCGACGTTGACGGTCTCGGCCAGGTACAGCTCGATCGCACCGGTGACGTACTGGTCCGGGGTGGCGCCGACGAACCGCGCCCCCCGGATCCGGGGCACCTTGACCGAGAGCGCGGCGTTGGTGTTCGCCCAGAAGCCGGGCTCGACCAGGGTGGTCGCGCCGTACTGGCCGAGCATGGCCTCCTTGAACCGTGCCTGGAAGGTGACGTGGTTGGTCAGGCTGGCCACCGGCCCGGTCATCGGCCGGCCGGCCAGGGTCAGGTCCCGTGGCAACTGGTTCTGCGCCGCGGCGCGCAGGCCGTGCGCGTCGACGAAGTACACGATGCCCTGGTTGAGCGCCGACGGTGCGATGTCGCCGGGGGCCACCTCGCTGAAGGTGGCCGGGTCGGAGTTGAACTTCAGCAGCGCGGCGTGCACGTTGGCGGGGATCAGCGCCGGCGAGACGATCGGGGCGTCCCGGTCGCTGATCCGGACCACGTAGCCCAGGTCGTACGGCGCGTTGACGAACATCACCCGGCCGCCGTACTCCTTCAGCTCCGGCCGGTTGACCACCCGGGTCACCCGCTCGGCGGCGCCGACGTTGCGGCTCGCCGACCCGCCGAGGAGTCCGACGGACCGGACATCCTTGACGCTCGGCGGCAGCGCGGTGTTCACCCCGCCCTCCACCGACCAGCCCTGGTTGCCGCTCGCGCCCTGGCCGGCGATGCCGAGCGACATCCCGAGGGTGACCGTGCTCACCTCGTCGCTGAGCCGTTCGAAGTGCACCGAGTTGCCGTCCGCGTCCACGTCCGCGGTGATCCGGGGGATCGCGAAGACGGTCACCTCGGCGGTACGCATCACCGCGTTGCGCCAACTGTGCAGGGTGAAGGACATGCCCGCCTCCGGTGCGGGCGCGTCCGGGTCGTCGACGAGCGCGGCGCCGTCCTGGACGAGCGAGTCGAAGTGCGACTCCAGGCCGTCGCCGCTCACCATCTTGTTGAACAGGTCCAGGTTGTCGATCGTGGCGTCGGTGTCGCGGTGGACGACCTCGTCGTAGGCGTCCCGCGCCCCGTCGACCATCCGGCCCAGCAGCGGCCGTTCCGCGAGGGACGTACCGGGATCCGGGGTCGCCGGCCGGCTCTGCTCCCCGTGCGCCCACGGCCGGTCCCCGTCCGCCGGAAGGAACCCCTCACCGCCCAGCACCTGCATGAGACCGGCCCGGAGCCGCCGCACCGCCGGCTTGTCGATCCTCGGCAGGGCCTGACCCAGCAGACCCCGCCCCTGGATGACGTGCCGGGGCAGCAGGTTGCCGCCGGTGTCCTCCGGGTGCACGCCGGTGTTGCGCAACCTCGGCCGCCACTGGTCGTGCGGCACCGACCGCGGTCGTCCGCCTGCGGGCACCACCGCCAGGTCACCGTCCGCGAGACCGGGGACGGTATCGGGGGCGAAGGCGTCCGCGTCGACGCTGAACCCGTAGTCGAAGGCGTCCGGCTCGGACATCCGGAGCACCGCCGACCCGTTCACCACCGGCGTCGGATGCGGCCACTCGCGCGGGCGGCGGGAGGTGGCCACCTCGGCGTGCCACTCGAAGGGCACCTCGTGGCCGACCGTCTGACCGGTGTACCGGTTGACCACGACGTTCAGCGACGCCACCGTGACGCCACCACCGTCGTTGCTGGTCCAGCTCATCCCTGCACGGGCGGAGAGACCGAGCTTGGCGTTCTCCTTGTACGCCTGTGGATCGTCGAGACGCCGGGCCAACGGCAGGTCCACCCCGCCACCGAGGGACAGCCCGGCGGACTGCCCGAGGGTGAACTCGCCGCCCTGCCCCACTATGCCGTTACGCACCTGCTCGATGTGGGCCTTGTCGCTGCTGGCGCCCACCCGCGTGGAGCCGCCGCCGAGGCCCACCTGCACGGAGCCGCCGAGACGACGGCCGTACACCCGGATGCTGGCCGCCGCGTGCCCGTCGTCGTGCAAGGTGAACGGGTAGCCCCGGGTCAGCGCGCCGGCGTCACCGTCCGTCTCCGGCGTACGCCGGTTGTTCACCGCCTCGTCGAAGTGCGTCTCCAGGTTCCACAGCTTGCGCTGCAACTCGTTGCGCATCGGGCTCTCGATGGACATGTCGAAGCCGTCGGCGCGCAGCCGGTCGATGATGTGGTCGTACAGCTCGTTGAGACCGGTGATGTTGCTGGCGGAGAAGAGCTCCGGCACCCGCGTCAGGGTGTCCCGCAGGTGCTCGGGCAGGTCGGCGACCACCTGCTCGCCGGCGTTCTCCAGCAGGTGGTCGGGGATCGCCACCACCAGCCGGGCGGCCTCCTGCCCGTCCGCCGGCTCCGGCACCTCCACCGCCTGCCACGGCTGCCCGTCGCCGCGTGCCTCGATCAACCACCCCGGCTCGTACGAGTAGAACGTCGAATCCGCGCGGGTGTCGAGCACCCGGCCCTTCTCCACGTCGATCAGGTAGGCGGACTTCTGGTCGACCTTGTTCAGGGTGGCGTTGAAGCGGGGCCCCCAGCGGGTCATCGGGCCGAGCGGCACGTCGACGTTGAAATCACCCCGCAACCGCATCGCCCGCGTGGTGGTGCCGTCGGACTGGCTGTGCGCACCGGTCTGGAAGACACCCTGGGTGAACTGGTTGGCGTGGAAACGGCCGTTCTCGCTCGTCCGGCCCTCGGTGTCGTCCAGCGACGGACCGGACGTCTCCGTGTCGAACGAGCCGGCCGGGTTCGACACCAGCTGCGGGTCCTCCGGCCGCAGGCGGGCCCGCACCTCGATGCCGCCCAGCGTGAACAGGTGCCCGTCCGCGGAGACCAACTGCGGGTAGTTGTTGAGCAGCCGCTCACGCAACTGTTCCCACTCGTTGTCCCGCACGGTGACGCCCCGGCGGGCCACCTCCGCACGCAGTCCCTGCTCGATACGGTCGACGTCCGGCAGGTTGGCCTTAGGATCGCCGAGCGCCAGCGCCCGCCGGTCCGGGGCGGCCGGCCGCGCCGGAGCCGACGCGGACGACCCGCCGGGATCGGGCGCGGCCGGTCCGGCGCTGGCCGCGTTACCGAAGACCCGGACATCCCGGTCAACCTCGGGGACACCGGACAGCAGCCGGGCGACCGTGTCGGCCACCTCGCGCGGGATGGGACCGCCCCGGGACTGGACCACCACGGCCACCCCGCTCGCGGGGGCCGCCAGGGCGTCGGGGGAGAGCGTGTTCGGGCTGGTGCCGTTCTGCGCGAACAGGACGACCCCGGTCTGCTCCCGGACCGTCCAACCCCGGTACACCTCGTACCCGTCGGTGGCAGCCGGTCGCAGGTCCAGCGGCCCCGGCTGCCGGGGCGGTGCCGGACGCAGCGGCACCCGCCAGGCGTGCGCGGCGGCCGGGAAGGTCTCCTGCCCCCGGGCGTCGACCGGGACCAGCTCGTCGGCACCGGCCGGTTGCCGGCCCACCACGGAGACCGGCAGCACCAGTTCCAGCCGCCCGCCGAACCGTTCCCGCAACACCTCCGCCACCCGGGCAGCGTCCACCGCACCGGACGGCGTGCCCGGGGTGCCGGCGGCCGGTGGCGCGACGAACACCTGGAGCGGGCCGGCACCCGAAGGAAGCCCTCGATCAACGGCCTCCACGACGGCGACCGGGTCGCCGACCGACTCGTCCACCACCAGCCGGGGCCGGTCCGGGCTGGTCAGGTCGGACCAGTTCAGGGTCGTGGCACCGGCCGGCGGCCGTGGACCGGCGTGGGCGAGCACCCCACCCGGAACGTGGCTCAACTGGACGCCGGCCGGCAGCCCGGACACCTCCGACGGGACGAGAGTGCGCCGGTCCAGCCCCATCCCGGAGGTGATCAGGTGCGTCGGCGCGGCAGCGGGCATGCCCCCGAAGATCCGACCGACCCGGTGACCCACCTCGACCGGCAGCGCAGTCGCTGCCCAGCCCAGGAAGACCACCGGCTCGGCCAGCCAGCCACCGGTGTCCGGCAGCAACCGCCGCGCCCCGTCCAGCTCGGTCGCCGGCCCGATCCACAGGTGGCTACCGCCGTCCCAGACCACCCAGCCGTCGCCGAGCCCGTACACGCCGGGCGACTGCTCGGGCAGGCCGTACGGGGCGGGACGGCGCGGTGCGCCGGTGACCTCGGGCAGGAAGAGGTACCGCTCGGGCCGCCCGCTGAAGAAGGTCACCTCACCGTTGGCGTCCAGCGGCACGATCTGCGGGCTGGGCGTCGGCCGGTCCCGCAGCGCCGACCGGGGCACCGACAGCATCGCCAGGGACTGCGGTCCCAGTGCCTGCGCGGTGACCTCCAGCGCCCGGGCCACGGTGACCGGCTGGTCCTGCGGCCAGTGCAGGACGGCCATGGTGGCGTCCTGCGTCCGCATCCCGGCCAGCGCGGCGCCGAGACGGTCCGGGTCGAGCACCGAGGAGTGCAGCAGGATGGCCGGGCCGGGACCGGTCGGGGGCAACACCCGCGAGCTGATCGGGCCGGGCGCGGCGTCCCTGTCGTGCAGCAGCACACCGCCCACCGCGCGCTGGAGCCGCAGGTCGTCCGGCAGCCCCTCGGCCATCAGGACCAGCGGCGCGTCCGGGGACGCGGCCAGCGGGACGACCTGCTGTCGACCGTCGTCGGCGGCCGGGGCCGGCGGTTGCGGGGTCAGCGCGACCTGCTGCGGGGGTACGGCCGACGGCTCGACCGCCGCAGGGGTTTCCGGCACGAGCGCGTCGAAGTGGACGCCCGGTCGCTCCGGGTCGGCGGCCGATTGGGCCAGGTTGACCGGGGTGCCCCCGGCCGGGCCGTACCCGCCCACCGGGCGCACCCCGCCCGGGGCGACCTGGGAGACCTGCATCCGGGCATCGGTCGCGTGCGCCAGCAGCGGTGCCAGGAACCGGCCGGCCGCGCTGCCCGACAGGTTCGCCCAGTCGTGCACGGCCGCCTTCACCGCGGCCAGTTCCCCGGAGTCGAGCTGGCGATCGGGGTCGGTCAACACCTCGAACAGGTGACGGCCGGCGTCCGCCGGATTCACCCGCATCTCGTCGAGACGTGCCCGCGCGATGTCCGGGTCCAGGAGACCGGCGTCCACGAGTTCATCGACGCGCTGCTGCGCCTGGTCGGGGCTGAGCGCCGCCGCG
The DNA here is from genome assembly GCF_900091415.1 of Micromonospora inyonensis. Lineage (NCBI taxonomy): Bacteria > Bacillati > Actinomycetota > Actinomycetes > Micromonosporales > Micromonosporaceae > Micromonospora > Micromonospora inyonensis. The sequence continues at coordinate 213,566 of NZ_FMHU01000001.1, forward strand.
TCCCGCTCGTGTTGCTGCCGGAAGGCGAGCCGCTGCGCGGTCACGTCCGCCGGCAACCGCCCCGCGTTCTCCGCCAGATAGTCCGACACGTGGTTTCGCAACAGCTCGGTGACCCGGCCGAGCTCGGACCCCTGCGGCACACCGGTACGGACCGATTCGGCGACAGCGGCCCGTACCCCGGCCGGATCGGAGAGGAACTCCCGCAGGTCCGCTGGTAGCCGCGCGTCCAGCGCGGTGCGGACCAGGGCCGGTTCGGAGGCGACGAACGCGGACAACAGGTCGAGACCGTCGCGGGGCACACCGAGCGGGACCAGGGCAGGCGCCGGCCGGGGCGCGACGTACGAGGCAGCCGTATCGCGGATCTCGTCGAGTTCCCGCTTGGTGAACCCCGGCTGGTGGAGATGATGGTCACCGCCGGTCCTGGACGTCCTGAGCAGATCATCCGGCGAACCATCGTGCGGCACCCCGGCGAAATGCTTCAGCTCATGCCCGTAAGCGCGGGACGAAAGATCCGCAAGCCAGTGCAACTGGGTGATCCGACCCGCCGAACCATCCTCGCTGACCCAGACACGATGGCTGTCCTTCAGGTCACTGCCGCGGGGGCTGAGCCGAACCACCGTCTCCGCGGCCGGATCGAACACCACCGCCACCGCCGGCGGCCCACCCTCCGGCCGCAACCGCTCGTTGGTCTGCACCACCCACTGCTCAACCGCACCCAACGTGTCTACAATGGATTTCTCCACCACGTTCGCGTCAGGCTCCAACCGAAGACGGAACACCACCGTCCCCGACTCACGGTGCGCCCAATGATCGACGTGGACCCGGACCCCCGCATCCTCCCCCGCCGTCTCCACCCGGAACGGATGCTCCGCCCCCGGCGTCGGCACGAACTCCAGCGGCGCCGGCCCCTTCCACGTGAACCGATCGGAGTGCACCCGGTTCATCTCGTCCCAGGAAGGCAAACCCTCCGCACTGCGATACGACACACGCCAACCACCGTCAACCTGCACCACCGACGGCTCCACCCCAGCCGCCCACCCCGACGACGACCCGGCCTCCACACCCACACCAGCCGAGAACGAACCCTTCCCAGGACCCCACTCGAACGCCGCCGACGCCCCAGGCGGCTCACCCCCGGTACGCCGACGCTTCGCGGGTGGCCTGTATATCGGTTCGCCTCGCTCTCTGCGCTTGTCGAGCATCTCCTTCCGCTTCTGGAGCTGCTCTTTCAGCGCATCGAACCCGGCCTCCGTCTTGCCCGTGTTGACAAGCCGGTAGGCGTGCGTGGGCACCTCGACCGACGGGTGGGCGCGCCGGAAGGCCTGCTTGGCTTCTTCGTCCAACGGCGCTTTGACCACGACGAAGACATTGCTGGCGAATTCCGGTCCGACCAGCCGCTTTCCTACCCGCAGGGTGATCGCCGCCCCCGCAGACAGATCCACCTTCAGCCCATCGGCTGTCGTGCCCGCACCGCTGGCCCGAAGATCGATGGGTTTGGGTAACCTGGCATGCTCCCCCAATGCGTCGTCGAAAGAAATTTCATCGGCAAGCTCCCATCGATCCGACAACTCCCAGAAGGAATCCGTTTTGCGCAGCCGCTCGATGTCGCGCGCGGTGGGGGCGGGATCGGTGAACCGCAGGTACAGGGCCCGCCCCGCGTTCTGCTCCTTCGGGATTTCCGCGATCACGTGGGGTCGATCATCGGAGTCATACCCGACTTCGAGAACAACCTTCGCCACGTCACGGGGGAGGACAAACGGAGTTCCGTCGGCCAATGTGGTCCGTGAGATACGGAGTCTCTGGGTGGCCCTGACTTCATCACCCTTAGTGACCCGCGCGCCCAAAACGCCGTTTTTGTCCACTGGCGTCACCATCTGGAAGGAGTCAAACAAAAGCGGCTTGTCGAACTCCAACACTCGGCCGGATGCCCTATCACTCAGACTGAATGCTGTGTTCCTCAGATGGTCCAGCTCGTTGTCATCGAACTTACGGTCGAGTTCCCGGTAGATGAAACTCTCGTCACCGTCGGCGTTGGTGTACGGGATTCTGGCAATACCGACGCCCTGCCCGTCGACCTTGCCGAAGTCGATAGAGATCATATCGCCGGGGGCGACAAGTCGGGCGGTATTCAGAACAGCAAATTTCTTGCCCCTCATCGTGAGGGTCACATCTGCGTTATTGCTGGCACCCTTGTCACTGTTGGGAGTCAGGCGGAGGGTGAATGAGGATTCGAGTTGCGGGCTCTCGTCCCGCCAGCCGCTGTCGCTGTCTTCCCGGAGGCTGTTGAGGTACCGGCGATATTCTACGAGTTCGCGGATCTGACTGCGGGGGGAAACGGGCTGCTTACGGATGGCCGCGAGGTTACGGTGGAATGTGGCGTGCAGGATGTGCTTGTGCCTGCTGAACGGCTCCGCTTCCGCAATGGCGATCTGGCGTTTCAGCAGATTGATCACGTCGTTGAAAAGGGCATCCAGACGCTCCTTTTCGTTGACGGACACGGCTGTCTGCTGGAAGCCACTGGCGATGCGGGTATCGTTCGGATCAACAGGTAGGACGCGGCGGTAGGCACCGTTCCAGAAGACGACCTGATGCCGGACGGCACCAGCATCGGGCGTCGCGATGTCCTGCGGAGCATCGAACGGATGATGAATCCGCATCGACATGGACAGCGCCCTGGCCATGAGATGCGGAATCACAGGCGCGAGTTCGTAATCCCTGGACAGGGCGTTCGAGATCTTGTCGAGCCAGATCCGGTGCAGGGCTCTCCGTTGCTGCTCCGACACGCCCTTCGGATACGGAAGGATCTTCTTCAACGTCGACTGCTCACCCAGGGCGAGATCGTCGGCCAGGCGGCGGGCCGCCAACGCGCGCAGTCCAGCCACGTTGGTGATATGCGGCATCGCCAACAGCTGCGGGGTGTTCAACAATGAGTGGTAGAAGGCTTTGGCCGCTGGCACTTTCTCCGCGTCAGAGATGTCGAACACCTTGTTCACCCAGTCGGCGAACTGCTCCTCGACACGGTGCGCAGAGATCGCCAACTGCAGGATCGCCCCTTGCACTTCCTGCCCGAGGCCCGCCGGCAGCCCCTCCCGGGCGAGTTCCGGAGTCGCCATATTCATTTCTCCGAACGGGTCCCACGCCAGGTCCGCGGACTCCGGGCCAAGACCAGACGGGTCGTAGTATTCCGCTGAATCGGACGGCTCCCCGCCCGCGTCGGCGTCGGAGTCGGCCGGGGGGTGCCATTCCATCGCCGCCGGCCGGCCCGGCAGCGAGCCGAAGACCCGCTCCGACGACCGCGAGCCCGACTCGGACGACCCAGCCGGCCGGGGCGCGACCGTGGGAGCCACATACGAAGCAGCCGTATCGCGGATCTCGTCGAGTTCCCACCTGGTGAACCCCGGCTCGTCCAGATGATCGTCACCCACGCTCCTGGGCTTCCTGAGCAGATCACCCGGCGAACCATGGTGCGGCACCCCAGCGAAATGCTTCAACTCATGCCCATAAGCACGAGACGGAAGACCCGCAAGCCAATGCAACTGGGTGATCCGACCCGCCGAACCATCCTCGCTGACCCAGACACGATCACTGTCCCGCAGGTCACTGCCGTACCGGCTGAGCCGAACCACCGTCTCCGCGGCCGGATCGAACACCACCGCCACCGCCCGCGACCCCAACCGCGCGTTGGTCTGCACCACCCACTGCTCAACCGCACCCAACGTGCCCCGAATCGATCCCACAGTCACGTTCGCGTCAGGCTCCAACCGAAGACGGAACACCACCGTCCCCGACTCACCATCCACCCAATGATCGACGAAGACCCGAACCCCCGCGTCCTCCCCCGCCGTCACCACCCGGAACGGACGCTCGCCCCCCGGCGTCGGCACGAACTCCAGCGGCGCCGGACCCTGCCACGTGAACCGATCCGAATGCACCCGCGTCATCTCGCCCCACGAAGGCAAACCCTCCACACTGCGATACGACACACGCCAACCACCATCAACCCACTCCACCGACGGCTCCACCCCAGCCGCCCACCCCGACGACGACCCGGCCTCCACGCCCACACCAGCCGAGAACGAGCCCTCCCCCGGCCCCCAACCGAAGGCCGCCGGCCCCCCAGGCAACCCACCCCCGGTACGCCGACGCTTCGCGGCCGGGGTGTCTGCCGGTTCGCCTCGCTCCCGGCGCTTGTCGAGCATCTCCTTCCGTTTCTGGAGCTGCTCGATCAGCGCATTGAATTCGGCGCCCGTCTTGCCCGTGTTGACAAGCCGGTAGGCATGTGTGGGCACCTCGACCACCGACGGGTTGGCGCGCCGGTAGGCCTGCTTGGCTTCGTCATCCAACGGCTTCAACGGCGCCTTGACCACCACGACAACATTGCTGGCGAGTTCCGGCCCGACCAGCCGCTTTCCTACCCGCAGAGTGATCGGCACCCCCGCAGACAGATCCACCTCCAGCCCATCGACTGTCGCGCCCGCACCGTTAGCCTTAAGATCGATGGGGTTGGGTATTCTGACGCCCATCCCCATGGTGGCCGCCAAGAAAGTGTCATCGAAAGAAACTTCATCGGCAAGCGCCCACCGATCCCCCAGCTCCCAGAAGGAGTTCTTGCGCTGCCACTCGATGTCGCGCGCGGTGGGGGCGGGATCGGTCAACCTCAGATACAGGGCCCGCCCCTCGTTCCGCTCGGCCGGAATTTCCACGACCGCGAGGGGTTGACTAGAAAAGTCATACCCGACTTCGAGAACCACATCTTTCATGTCATCGGGGACGACAAAAGAACTTCCGTCGACGATCTTGACCCGTCCGATATGGACTCTCTTGGTGGCCCTGGCTTCGTCACCCTGCCTGAAGCGCATGTTCAACTGACCAAGGCGGTTCAATTTCGTCTTCACCCGGAAGAAATCACTGAACACCGGCTTGCGGAATTCCCACACTCGACCGGGTGCTCTTTTCCTCAGATCGGCCAGCTCACTGTCAGTGAACCTACGGTCCAACTCCCGGTAGACGAAACTCTCGGTGCCGTCGGCCGCGGTGTACGGGATTCTGGCAATACCGACGCCCTGCCCGTCTACGACCTTCCCGAAGTCGACAGAGACCATATCGCCGGGGGCGACAAATTGGGTGGCATTCATGAAAGTATCAGACTTGCCACCTATCCGGAGCCTCAGATATGCGCGGTATCTGGCGTTCCGTTCTTCGATGGCGGCTAGGCGGAGGGTGAATGAGGATTCGAGTTGCGGGCTCTCGTCCTGCCAGCCGCTGTCTTCGTGAAGACTGTTGAGATATAGACGATATGCTGAGAGTTCGCGGGCCTGGCTGCTCAGGGAGACGGGCTGCTTACGGATGCCCGCGAGATTACGGCGGAAGACGTGCTGCAGGATATGTCCGTGCCTGCTGGTCGGATTCGCTTCCGCCGCAGCGAACTGCTGTTCCAGCAGATCGATCACGTCGTGGAAGAGGGCATCCAGACGCTCCTTGTCGTCGGCGGACACGGCTGTCTGCTGGAAGCCACGGTCGAGGCGGGGATCGGCTGGATCACGAGGCTCGACGCGGTGATAGGCACCCTTCCAGAAGACGACCTGATGCCGGACGGCACCAGCAACGGGCGTCGGGCCGATGTCCTGCGGAGCGTCGAACGGATGATGGATCCGCATCGACATGGACAACGCCTCGGCCATGAGATGCGGAATCACAGGCACGAGTTCGTAATCTTTGGACAGGGCGTTCGAGAGCTTGTCGAGCCAGACCCCGTGCAGGGCTTTCCGTTGCTGCTCCGACACGCCCTCCGGATACGGAAGGAACTCCCTCAACGTCGACTGCTCACCCCGCGCAAGGTCCTCGGCCAGCCGGCGGGCCGCCAACACGCGCAGCCCAGCCACGTCGGTGATGCCCGGCACCGCCGACACCTCCGGAGTGCCCAACAATGAACGGTAGAAGGCGTTGGCCGTTTTCTCTCGCGCCGCGCGGGAAGTGTCGAACACCTCGCCCACCCACACGTCGAACTGCTTCTCGACATAGTACGCAGAGCTCGCTAACCGCGCGGTCGCCGCAATTACTTGCTTATCGAAGTCCGACGGCTGCCCCTCCGGGCCGAGCGCCGGAGTCGACATGTCCAGTCCTCCGAACTGGTCCGCCGCCCACGCCAGATCCGCGAACTCCGGGACAAGACCATACGGGTCGTAGTATTCCGCTGAATCGGACGGCTGCCCGTCGGCGTCGGCATCTGCCTCGGAGTCGGCCGGGTGGTGCCATTCCATCGCCGCCGGCCGGCCCGGCAGCGAACCAGAGACCCGCTCCGACGACCCGAAGTCCGACCCGGACGACGCCGAGTCCGACTCGGACGACCGGGCCGGCCGGGGCGCGACCGTGGGAGCCACATACGAAGCAGCCGTATCCCGGATCTGGTCGAGTTCCCAGGCGGTGAACCCCGGCTCATCCAGATGATCATCACCCACGCTCCTGGGCTTCCTGAGCAGATCACCCGGCGAACCATGGTGCGGCACCCCGGCGAAGTGCTTCAACTCATGCCCATAAGCGCGGGACGGAAGATCCGCAAGCCAGTGCAACTGGGTGATCCGACCCGCCGAACCATCCTCGCTGACCCAGACACGATGACTGTCCTTCAGGTCACTGCCGCGGGGGCTGAGCCGAACCACCGTCTCCGCGGCCGGATCGAACACCACCGCCACCGCCCGCGACCCCAACCGCGCGTTGGTCTGCACCACCCACTGCTCAACCGCACCCAACGTGCCCCGAATCGATCCCACAGTCACGTTCGCGTCAGGCTCCAACCGAAGACGGAACACCACCGTCCCCGACTCACCATCCACCCAATGATCGACGAAGACCCGGACCCCCGCGTCCTCCCCCGCCGTCACCACCCGGAACGGACGCTCGCCCCCCGGCGTCGGCACGAACTCCAGCGGCGCCCGACCCTCCCACGTGAACCGGTCCGAATGCACCCGCGTCATCTCGCCCCACGAAGGCAAACCCTCCACACTGCGATACGACACACGCCAACCACCATCAACCCACTCCACCGACGGCTCCACACCAGCCGCCCACCCCGACGACGACCCGGCCTCCACGCCCACACCAGCCGAGAACGAACCCTCCCCCGGCCCCCAACCGAAGGCCGCCGGCCCCCCAGGCAACCCACCCCCGGTACGCCGACGCTTCGCGGCCGGGGTGTCTGCCGGTTCGCCTCGCTCCCGGCGCTTGGCGAGCATCTCCTTCCGTTTCTGAAGCTGCTCGATCAGCGCATTGAATTCGGCGCCCGTCTTGCCCGTGTTGACAAGCCGGTAGGCATGTGTGGGCACCTCGACCACCGACGGATTGGCGCGCCGGTAGGCCTCCTTGGCTTCGTCATCCAACGGCTTCAACGGCGCCTTGACCACCACGACAACATTGCTGACGACATCCGGCCCGACCAGCCGCTTTCCTACCCGCAGAGTGATCGGCACCCCCGCAGACAGATCCACCTCCAGCCCATCGACTGTCGCGCCCGCACCGCTGGCCGCATAATCGATGGATTTGGGTAGCCTGGCACCCTTTCCCCATGCGTCGTCGAAAGAAATTTCGTCGGCAAGCTCCCATCGATCCCCCAGCTCCCAGAAGCGCTCCCGGCGCTTGGCGAGCATCTCCTTCCGTTCCTGAAGCTGCTCGATCAGCGCATCGAATTCGGCGCCCGTCTTGCCCGTGTTGACAAGCCGGTAGGCATGTGTGGGCACCTCGACCACCGACGGATTGGCGCGCCGGTAGGCCTCCTTGGCTTCGTCATCCAACGGCTTCAACGGCGCCTTGACCACCACGACAACATTGCTGACGACATCTGGCCCGACCAGCCGCTTTCCTACCCGCAGAGTGATCGCCGCCCCCGCAGACAGATCCACCTCCAGCCCATCGACTGTCTTACCCGGACCGCCGACTCGAAGATCGATGGGTGCGGGAACATTGGCTTCCTTCTTCAAGGTGTCGTCGAGAGAGATTTCATCGGCAAGCGCCCACCGATCCGCCAGATCCCAGAAGGAGTTCTTGCGCTGCCACTCGATGTCGCGCGCGGTGGGGGCGGGATCGGTCAACCTCAGATACAGGGCCTGCCCCTCGTTCCGCTCGGCCGGAATTTCCACGACCGCGAGGGGTTGACTATCAGTGTCATACCCGACTTCGAGAACCACATCTTTCATGTCATCGGGGATTTTGGCCCGTCCGATATAGACTCTCTTGGTGGCGGTCCTGGCTTCGTCACCCTGGCTGAATTTCATGTTCAACTGCCCAAGGCTGTTCAATTTCGTCTTCACCCGGAAGGAATCACTGAACACCGGCTTGCGGAATTCCCACGCGTGGCCGGGTGCTCTTTTCCTCAGCTCGGCCAGCTCACTGTCAGTGAACCTACGGTCCAACTCCCGGTAGACGAAACTCTCGGTGCCGTCGGCCGCAGTGTACGGGATTCTGGCAATACCGACGCCCTGCCCGTCTACGACCTTCCCGAAGTCGACAGAGACCATATCGCCGTGGGCGACAAATTGGGTGGCATTCATGAAATCATCAGACTTGCCACCTATCCAGAGCCTCAGATGTGCGCGGTATCTGGCGTTCTGTTCTTCGATGGCGGTTAGGCGGAGGGTGAATGAGGACTCGAGTTGCGGGCTCTCGTCCCGCCAGCCGCTGTCTTCGTGGAGACTGTTGAGGTATAGACGATATGCTGAGAGTTCGCGGGCCTGGCCGCTCAGGGAGACGGGCTGCTTACGGATGCCCGCGAGATTACGGCGGAAGACGTGCTGCAGGATATGTCCGTGCCTGCTGGCCGGATTCGCTTCCGCCGCAGCGATCTGCTGTTCCAGCAGATCGATCACGTCGTGGAAGAGGGCATCCAGACGCTCCTTGTCGTCGGCGGACACGGCTGTCTGCTGGAAGCCACGGTCGAGGCGGGGATCGGCTGGATCACGAGGCTCGACGCGGTGATAGGCACCCTTCCAGAAGACGACCTGATGCCGGACGGCACCAGCAACGGGCGTCGGGCCGATGTCCTGCGGAGCGTCGAACGGATGATGGATCCGCATCGACATGGACAACGCCTCGGCCATGAGATGCGGAATCACAGGCACGAGTTCGTAATCTTTGGACAGGGCGTTCGAGAGCTTGTCGAGCCAGACCCCGTGCAGGGCTTTCCGTTGCTGCTCCGACACGCCCTCCGGATACGGAAGGAACTCCCTCAACGTCGACTGCTCACCCCGCGCAAGGTCCTCGGCCAGCCGGCGGGCCGCCAACACGCGCAGCCCAGCCACGTCGGTGATGCCCGGCACCGCCGACACCTCCGGAGTGCCCAACAATGAACGGTAGAAGGCGTTGGCCGTTTTCTCTCGCGCCGCGCGGGAAGTGTCGAACACCTCGCCCACCCACACGTCGAACTGCTTCTCGACATGGTACGCAGAGCGCGCTAACCGCGCGGTCGCCGCAATTACTTGCTTATCGAAGTCCGACGGCTGCCCCTCCGGGTCGAGCGCCGGAGTCGACATGTCCAGTCCTCCGAACTGGTCCGCCGCCCACGCCAGATCCGCGAACTCCGGGACAAGACCATACGGGTCGTAGTATTCCGCTGAATCGGACGGCTGCCCGTCGGCATCGGCATCGGCATCTGCCTCGGAGTCGGCCGGGTGGTGCCATTCCATCGCCGCCGGCCGGCCCGGCAGCGAACCAGAGACCCGCTCCGACGACCCGAAGTCCGACCCGGACGACGCCGAGTCCGACTCGGACGACCGGGCCGGCCGGGGCGCGACCGTGGGAGCCACATACGAAGCAGCCGTATCGCGGATCTGGTCGAGTTCCCAGGCGGTGAACCCCGGCTCGTGCAGATGATCGTCACCCACGCTCCTGGGCTTCCTGAGCAGATCACCCGGCGAACCATGGTGCGGCACCCCGGCGAAGTGCTTCAACTCATGCCCATAAGCGCGGGACGGAAGATCCGCAAGCCAGTGCAACTGGGTGATCCGACCCGCCGAACCATCCTCGCTGACCCAGACACGATGACTGTCCTTCAGGTCACTGCCGCGGGGGCTGAGCCGAACCACCGTCTCCGCGGCCGGATCGAACACCACCGCCACCGCCCGCGACCCCAACCGCGCGTTGGTCTGCACCACCCACTGCTCAACCGCACCCAACGTGCCCCGAATCGATCCCACAGTCACGTTCGCGTCAGGCTCCAACCGAAGACGGAACACCACCGTCCCCGACTCACCACGCTGCACCCAATGATCGACGAAGACCCGGACCCCCGCGTCCTCCCCCGCCGTCTCCACCCGGGACGGACGCTCGCCCCCCGGCGTCGGCACGAACTCCAGCGGCGCCGGACCCTCCCACGTGAGCCGATCCGAATGCACCCGCGTCATCTCGCCCCACGAAGGCAAACCCTCCACACTGCGATACGACACACGCCAACCACCATCAACCCACTCCACCGACGGCTCCACCCCAGCCGCCCACCCCGACGACGACCCGGCCTCCACGCCCACCCCAGCCGAGAACGAACCCTCCCCCGGCCCCCAACCGAAGGCCGCCGACCCCCCAGGCAACCCGCGACCGGTACGCCGACGCTTCTCGAGTGGGCCCGCCGGCCATTCCGGCACGGCTGGGCGTTTGCCGCTGTCGGTGGTCTCCCACTGCGTCTTGAACTCGTCGAACCACTCGTTCGACAGGTTCGTGTCGATGAGCCGGTAGGCGTATCCGGACCGGTCGGCCAACGGCGCCTTGACGGCGGCGACGATGCTCGTGACGACGTTCGACTCCTCCATCCGGAGGAATCGGCCGACCCGCAGGGCGACTTCCGTCCCAGGAGAGAGATCCACCTCCTGCCCGTCCAGCGTCCTGCCCGAGTTGTCATCGCCGAGCGTGAGCGGCAGCGGGTATGGCGTGCGCCTGTCCTCCTGCATGACGAGATCGATGGATACTTCGTCGAGGAGCGCCGCTGGCTCGGCCGATTCCCACAGCGCCATCGAACGCAGCCGCTCGATGTCGTAGGCGGTGGGGGCCGGCGAGGACAGCTCCAGGTACAGGGGCGCTCCGATGCCGTTCCTTCCGACCGGTGCTTCCAGGACCGCCAGGGGTCGGCTATCCATGCCGTACCCGAGCCGGAAACGCCCCTCCCTCAGTTCGGCGGCGATGACGGGCGGAAGTCCGTCGGCCATCTCGACCGGTGGGAGCGTGACTCGCTGGCCGCCGAAGGTGATGTCAAATGTTCCGCTTTCGCTCACCGGCGCCGTGATGTGGTAAGAATTGCCGAACGTCCACCGGTCGACGGTCTCCCACACTGAGCCGGCTGCCGTGCTCCACAGTTCGGCCAGCTCGCTGTCGGTGAACCTGCGGCCGATCTCTTTGTAGGCGAACCTCTCGGTGCCGTCGGGCGCGGTGTACGGGATTCTGGCGATACCGACACCCTCGCCGTCAACCTTTCCGAAATCGACAGCGACCCTGTCGCCCAGGACGGCGACTCGATCGGCATATCCGAGGATCGTGTCGTTCCCGTCAAGCCGGAGCCGAAGAGTTGGACGACCCTCGGTGTCCTCGACGAGGACGGGGATGGTGAACGGGTCTTGCAGGTTCCAACGGTTCTCGTCCTCCCAGGTGCTCTCCTCGCGGAGGGCGTCGCGGTATCGGAGGTGTTCTTCGAGCACGTCGGCGAGCCCCTGGGGGGAGCTGGGGCGTTGGCTGATAGCCGCGACGTTCCGTTGGAAGGTGTCCCGCAGGAGCGGCCAGTGGCCGATCGCCGTGTTCTGTTCCGCCGTGTCGACTTCGGTTTTCAGCACCTCGAGCGCCTCGTCGAACACCACGTCCAGTCGGCGCAGTTCGGTGAGGGCTGCGGGTGACGGGAAACCCTCGGCGATGCGGGCATCGTGTGGATCACGAGGCTGGGCGAGATAGTAGGCGCCGTCGAACCAGACGACTGGTTGCGGGACCTCACCGTCATCGGGCGGTGGACCGATGACGTACGGGGGGGCACCGTACGGATGGTGGATCGCCATCGGCAGACCCAAACCCCAGGCCACGATGTGGGGAACCACGTGCACGACGTCGGGATAGCCCGGCTGGCGGTGTAGGAGTTTGTTGAGCAGGTGCTGGTGCAGCGTCTCCCGTCGCTGCTCGGACATGTCCTCCGGATAGGGGAGAAGTGCTCTGAACATCGACTGCTCACCCCGGCGGAGGTCGGCGTCCAGGTGGCGGGCCACCAGCACGCCCAGTCCAGCCACGGTGGTGACGCCCGACTGCGCCAACCGTTCCCGATGGGTTTTCAACACCGTCCCGTAGAAGGCGTCGAGCGGCTCCGCGCCGCTGTCCGCGCGACCGATGCGGAAAACCGCATACGCCCAACGCTTGAATGCCGACCCTTTTTGGGTTCTCATGTTCGTCAACTGGCTGAGGGCCGAGTCCACTTTCCGCCGCCGGGCCTCCACTGCCCGCGCATTCAGAGTATTCAGGTCTGCCGGAGTAAAGTCCGTACGATAGTCCCGGTAGATAAATTCCTCGGTTCCGTCGGGCGCCCGGTAGGGAATTCTGGCAACAGCGAAGACCTCTTCACCGTCCATCCCGAAATCGAGGGAGATCCGGTCGCCCGGCATGGCGAAAGTATTCAGATTGCGGACACGCAGGCGCTTGTTTTCCACTTGGACAAACGCTGCTGCGTGCCCTTCACCTGGGTTGAAGGCGTGGAGGTGGAGGGTGACCCGACCTCCCTGAGGCCTTGGGTCCTCTCCTCTCCAGCCGGTCGCGCTGGCCTGGGTAATGCTGTTGAGGTACCGGCGGTATTCCGTCAGGGTGTCGGCCTGCTGCCGGGGCGATTCGGGGCGTCGCCGCTCGGCGAGATCTACCCCGCCGACCCCTTGACGGATGACCGCGAGCTTACGCTCTAGTACTTCCCGCTGGACGGGCCAGTGCCTGCCGGCCGTTCGGAGTTTCTCTTCCACCGCGTCGATTCGCGCCAGCAGCATACCGAGCGCCTGGTCGAACAGTCCATCCAGTCGCCGCTTCTCATCTTCCGGTATTGGCGTCCGCTCGGGACCTATGGCGATTCTGGCGGCGAGGTCAGCATCGTCTGGATCAGCAGGCCGGACGAGGTAGTAGGCGCCCTTGTAGAAGACAACTGGCAGCTTGGTGGAATCGGACCCCGGGCCAATGTCGTACGGGGCGTCGAACGGTTGGTAGATGCGCAACGACGGGGGTATGACCCGGGCCAGGACATGGACAACCACATGCGCGACGTCGTGATCGCCGCCGGCGCCGTACGCGATTCTGCCGACCCACTGCCGGTGCAGGTCCTCTCGTCGCTGCTCGGACACGCCCTCCGGGTACGGAAGCAAACGCCGAAACTCCGACGCGTCACCCAGACGGAGATCGGCGGCCAGGCTTGTGGCCGTCCATCCGCGCAGTCCCTGACTGTTGATCCCCAAGTCCGCAAACTGCTCACTGAAGGTGCTGAAAACCGATTCGTAGAAGTTTTCCGGTCTCGCTCGCGTGAGATCGAGTCCGAACGCCTCGCCCGTCCACCGCACGAAGTTCTGCTCGTCGAGGTTGCCCACGGCTGACAACTGCTCGACCGCCGTGCCAACCATCGCCGGCAGCGAGCCCAACGTTACAAGGTTCGCCTCCGCCAAGCCCCGCGCCGCATCGTCGGCCCTCTCCGCCAGCATCGCCGCAACCGACCCCGGCTTTGTCAGCGCCTCGGTGATGTCGCGTTTCAGGTCGTCGAAGCGCTCGTTGTCCACACCCGTGTCAAGGAGCCGGTAGACGTGTCCGGACCCGTCGACCAACGGCGCACGGACCACGACAGGAATGGTGCCGGCGACATCCGCCCCGACCCGCCCCTGCCACTGCCCCACCGACAGGGTGACCGATGTCCCCGGAGAGAGATCCACCTCCGCCTCGGCCAACGTCCTGGCCGAGTCAGGACCGCCGACCGCGATGGGCAGCGGACCGGGCGTCCATTTCCCCTGCTCCAGTAGGACTTCGAAAGACATCCGCTCGGAGAGAGCCCACCGATCCTCCGGTTCCCACAGCGCGTCCTTGCGCAGGCGCTTGATGTCGTCGACGACGAGGGCGGGCTTGCCCAATTCCAGGTAGAGGGGCAGTCCTGTGACGTTCTTCTCGGCCGGCGCTACCACGACCGCAGTGGGTCGACCGTCCTCGGCGTACCCGAGGATGAGACGGCCGTTCAGCTCGGCGTAGAGGACAGGCGGAAGCCCGCCGACCACCGGGACGTGTGGAACAAAGATCTGTCTGTCGTGCCTCGGGGCCGCCGGGCCGCCGTAGCTACCGCCAAAAATCCCGCGTCCCAATACAGGCAATGTCACCTGATAGTGGTCGTTCGACAGCGGCCGGTGGTGAAGGTCCCACACGCGGCCGGCTGCCTTCACCCTCAACTCGAGCAGTTCACCGTCGCTGAATTTGCGTCCGAGTTCTCGGTAGACGATCCTGTCGGTGCCGTCGGTCGCGTCGGTATACCGGAATTCCGCAAAAGCGATGCCTTCTTCGCCTCTTGCCCCGAAATGAACAGGAAGCCGGTCGCCCCGCTCGGCCACTCGGCCGATACCCATAACTACGGTTCTGCCGTCCAGCAGCACGCTCAGCTCCAGCTGCTTATCATCCTTTGGTCGCTTGGCACCGATGTCGAGCGTGAATTGGTGACGGAAGTCCGTCGTTTCTTCCTTCCATCGAGGATCCGCACGGAGGTGCTCGATGTATCGGCGGTATGCGAGAAGTTCGAGTTCCTGGGCTTTCCTGTTGTGCGGATAGTCGGGGTGTTCACGACGGATGACCGCGAGCTCACGCTGAAGCGTTTCCCGCAGGACGGGCCAGTGCTTGGAGTTGGTCGGATGGGGGTTGTTCTCCGCCTCCGCGATCCTCGCCCGCAGCAGATCGCGTGCATCGGCGAACAGTCGATCCAGTCGCCGCTGCTCGTCTTCGGATACCTCTGTCCGAGGGAAACCCTCAGCGATGCGGCGAGCGCGTTCGACATCTGCCGGGTCAGGTAGCTGGCCGAGGTAGTAAGCGCCCTTGTGGAACACGACCGGATACCGGATGTCGACGGTGGCCGGGTCCGCCTCGGGGGTGTCGACCCCAGCACGGGGCTCCGGGCCGATGTCATGCGGAGCACCGAACAAATGGTGGATCCGCATCGACAGGGACAACCGCGAAGCGATGACGTACGGAACCACATGCGCAACGTCGTCATGGCCGGACTTGTGGCTCGCAATCTTGTTGAGCCATTGCCGGTGCAGGTCCTCCCGTCGCTGCTCGGACATGACCTCCGGATACGGAAGCAACCCGCTGAACTCCGACTCGCCACCCCGGCGAAGATCAGCGGCCAACTCGCGGGCCACCCACGCGCGCAGCCCAGAAACGCTGCGATCGACCCCCGCAGCCTTCAACTTCTCGTCGAAGCGAAGCAACACCGCGTCGTAGAAGTCGTTCGGCCTCGGAAGGCGAGCCGAGAGACTGACCCCGAGCACGTCGCGCGTCCACTGCACGAACTCCGCCGCGACATCGCGGACTCCACCCGCCTCACCACGGGTTCCCACGGCCGACAACTGCGCGATCGCCGAAGCCACGGTCAGCGTCCAGCCCTTCGGAACACCGCCGGACCTACCTACCGCCGGCGCCTGAGTCCACCTCGAAACCTCCCGCACTTCCGGCGGGGCCGCGCTGATCTCGCTTGTCAGGTCGTAAAAGCGCTCGTTGTCCACACCGGTGTCGAAGAGCCGGTAGACGTGTCCGGTCCCGTCGACCAATGGCGCGCGGACCACGACAGGAATGGTGCCGGCGACACCCGTTTCGTCCTCCCCCTGCCCCGGCCACTTCCCCACGGACACGGTGACCGATGTCCCCGGCGAGAGGTCCACCTCCGCCCCGTCCAAGGTCCTGGCCCGACCACTAACCCTGACCTCGATGGACAATGGACCCGACGCGGCACGAATCGACAATACCCCAGGGCGAGTCGCTCCCTGCTGCAACACGCCATCGAAGGATATCTGCTCGGAAAGAGCCCACCGATCATTCGGTTCCCACAGTGCTTTCTTGCGCAGCCGCTCGACGTCGGATCGAGTGGTGGCAGGTTTGGACAATTCCAGGTACAGGGGCTGACCTTTGACGTTCTTCCCGGCCGGTGCTTCCACGATGGCAGTGGGTCGGCCGCCGTCCCGGGCATACCCGAGCAGAAGCCGGGTCTCGTTCAGCTCCCTGGTGAGAACGGGCGGGAGTCCGCCGACCACCGGGGCCGTCGGGATCCTCGGCATCGGGACATCCTGGCCGGGGGCAGATTGGCCCAGCCCCACGCCCAATCCCCCGTTGTGTTGCACGGACGTCGTCGTGTAGAAATCGCGCACCAGTGGCGGACGGTCAACGTCCCACACGTTGCCGACCGCCTTGCTCCTCAGCCTGGCCAGCTCCGAGTCGTTCAGATTGCGGCCGATCTCTCGGCGAGAGTGGACTTCGGTGCCGTCAGCCGAGGTGTACGAGACTTCAACAAAGCCGGTGCCCACTCCGCCGACCTTGCCGAAATGGACAGCGACCAAATCGCCCGGGACAGCCATCCGATCGACACCAACGCCGGCCAATTTGCTGTTGCCCAACCATACGCGCAAATACCGGTAACCCGCGCGCCCTGCCTCGACGGAGACGGGCAGGTGGATGGTGAACTGGTTTTCCAGGTTCTGCCGGTTCCCGGACTCCCATCTGCCGGCAGTGATGAGTCTCCGAAGGTGCTGGACGTGGTCAGCGAGTTCCCGGGCCTTTTTGTGGTGGGGAGAGTCGGGATGTTGACGGATGACCGCAAGTTGGCGGTGAAAGGTCTCCCGCAGGACGGGCCACCGATCGGAGTTGGTCGGATGGGGGTTGTTCTCCGCCTCCGCGATCTCCGCCCGCAGCAGATCGCGTGCATCGGCGAACAGTCGATCGAGATGCCGCTGCTCGTCTTCGGATACCTCTGTCCGAGGGAAACCCTCAGCGATGCGGCGAGCGCGTTCGACATCTGCCGGGTCAGGTAGCTGGCCGAGGTAGTAAACGCCCTTGTGGAACACGACCGGATACCGGATGTCGCCGGTGGCCGGGTCCGCCTCGGGGGTGTCGACCCCAGCACGGGGCTCCGGGCCGATGTCATGCGGAGCACCGAACAAATGGTGGATCCGCATCGACAGGGACAACCGCGAAGCGATGACGTGCGGAACCACATGCGCAACGTCGAAGTCGCCGGTCTGGTCGCGCACGATCTTGTTGAGCCATTGCCGGTGCAGGTCCTCCCGTCGCTGCTCGGACATGACCTCCGGATACGGAAGCAACCCGCTGAACTCCGACTCGCCACCCCGGCGAAGATCAGCGGCCAACTCGCGGGCCACCCACGCGCGCAGCCCAGAAACGCTGCGATCGACCCCCGCAGCCTTCAACTTCTCGTCGAAGCGAAGCAACACCGCGTCGTAGAAGTCGTTCGGCCTCGGAAGGTCAGCCGAGAGATCGACCCCGAGCACGTCGCGCGTCCACTGCACGAACTCCGCCGCGACATCGCGGACTCCACCCGCCTCACCACGGGTTCCCACGGCCGACAACTGCGCGATCGCCGAAGCCACGGTCCGCTTCCAGTCCTGCGAGACAGCCCCGGCCCCACCGACCGCCGGTGCCCCACTCGACCCCGGGTCCGGCCCGATTCGTGCGGGGTTCTCCGGCAGGGTCCCGAAATCGCGCGCCAAATCCTGCTGGTCCCACACTGCCAGCAGCTGCACGGCTCGGCGCGGGTCGGCATCCGCCAGCCAGGGGGTGCCAGCCACCGATGCCTGCATAGGAATCTCCGCCCACGGACTCCCGGAGTCGACCGGGCCGGTACCCGCCGGCGGCTCCCCGTCCTCGGACGTCGGTGAATCGACCCCTGCCGGCACGTCCGACTCGACCTGTTCGGGTTCAGCCAGCCGATCGACGTCGGACACCGGTGCCGGCGAATCGACCAACGCCAGCGGATCCCAATAGTCGACCTGGCCGGACTCCGCCCGCCAATCGACGCCAGACAACCCGTCCAGCGGCTCCCAGGGGTTGTTCAGGTCGGCATCCGCCAGCCAACCGGCGCGGGACTGCGATGCCAGCGGATCCGAGGGGTCGACCGGCTCGGCGCCCCTCGGCGTTTCCCCGTCCATGTCGGACGCCGGTGATTCCCCTCCTGACAACAGGTCCGACTCGACCGGATCGACAGCCCCCGGCGGCGCCCAGCCCTCCGGGAGCACCGCCGGCGGTGTGCTCAGATTCAGCCCGCTCAGATCCGGGTGCGCGTCTTGGAATCCCAGATCAACAAACTCCGGGCCGCTGCCAGGCGCGTCGTCCATCTCCGCCAGCGGATCCGAGGGGTCGACCGGCTCGGCGCCCCTCGGCGTTTCCCCGTCCATGTCGGACGCCGGTGATTCCCCTCCTGACAACAGGTCCGACTCGACCGGATCGACAGCCCCCGGCGGCGCCCAGCCCTCCGGGAGCACCGCCGGCGGTGTGCTCAGATTCAGCCCGCTCAGATCCGGGTGCGCGTCTTGGAATCCCAGATCAACAAACTCCGGGCCGCTGCCAGGCGCGTCGTCCATCTCCGCCAGCGGATCCGAGGGGTCGACCGGCTCGGCGCCCCTCGGCGTTTCCCCGTCCATGTCGGACGCCGGTGATTCCCCTCCTGACAACAGGTCCGACTCGACCGGATCGACAGCCCCCGGCGGCGCCCAGCCCTCCGGGAGCACCGCCGGCGGTGTGCTCAGATTCAGCCCGCTCAGATCCGGGTCCACGTCTTGGAAGCCCAGACCAACAAACGCCGGGCCGGTGCCAGGCGCATCGTCCATCTCCGCCGGGTCAAACGGCTGCCCGGGGGAGGCGGCGTCCGCCTGCATCGCCTGGGACGGGCCGCGTGGCGGGGTGGTGGAGGCGAGCAGGATGGCGTTGGGGTCGATGCTGGTCGTGGTGGTCGGCTGCGGGTGCGCGGTGGTGGGGTCGGGAAGTAGGTCGGCGATCGTGGTGGGTCGCCCGGTGCTGTCGAACGCGGCGAGCCGGGTGCTCGAGGCGAACAGGTGCCGGAGCCAGGGGTCGCGTAGCGGGTCGGTCGGTTCGGGTCGGTCCTCGGCGCCGGGCACCAGGCCGTCGCGCACCTTGATCGTCGGTGGTCCGGATGGTTGTGGCTGGCTGTGGAGGGCGAAGACGTGTTGTGGCTCGTTGGGTGGTGCGGCCCTGACCACGACCATCGAGCCCGGTGCCGCCCGCAGCGCGGCGAGCACGTCCTCCGGGGTGACTCCGTCGGGGTGGGCGACGCGCTCGGGTGTCGCGTCGAGGATGTCCAGGAGTTGCGGCCAGGTCGTGGTGGGTGCGAGTCGGCCGTCGGGTCCCATGTTCCGGTCGTCGAGGACCGCCCGGTTGCCGGGCCGTCCGTAGGCGGTGGTGTAGGCGTCGAGGGTGGCCTGCACGCACCACCACCACGGGTCGCGGCTGTTGTCGGGGCCCACCGGGGTCTGCTCGATCCAGTCGGCGACCCGCCGCGCGGACTCGGCCGCCTCGACGGACTGCCCCATTGCCGCGACGGGCTGCCCGGTTGCCGCGACCGCCGGCTCCGGTGCCGTGTTGGCCGGCTCGCGGCGTCCGCCCGGGTCGCCACCGACCGGCTCGTCCAGCGAGGACACGTTGCTGAACGAATCCCTGCCGCCGACATCGCGCCCGACCGGGCCGCCGCTGATCAACCCGTCCCGCGAGGAGGCGTCCCTGAACGGGTCCGTGTCCCTGAATTCGCGCTTGGCCGCCTCACCATTGTCCGACTCGTCGAGGGACGAGACGCCACTGACCGAATCCCCGTCGATGACGTCGCGTTTGACCGGGTCGCGGCTGGTCGGCTCGTCCCACGAGGAGAGATCGCTGACCGTCATGATCTCGTCGCGGTCGGTCCGACCGTCCTGCGAGGAGAGGTCACTGACCGTCATGATATCGTCGCGGTTGGCCTGATCGTCCTGCGAGGAGAGGTCACTGACCGTCATGGTGTCGTTGAAGCTGCTGTCGCGGCTGAAGATGCCGTCGCTGGGGACGGAGAGTTCAGTGACCGACGTCTGGTCGCTGGCGTCGTGGTGGTCCGGCGTGCCGTCGGTGCGGGGGACGACACCACCCGGCACCGTACCGCGGACGCCGGCCGCATCCGGCGTGCCCGGAGTGCCGGGCGCACCGGGCGTGCTGGGCGTGGCCGGCACGCTGGGCGTGGCCGGCACGCCGGGCGTGCTGGGCGTGCTGGGCGTGGCCGGCGCGCTGGGCATACCCGCCGTGCCGGGGGTGGCGGTGGCCTGGGCGAGTACCTGGTGGTATCCGTTGACCCAGTCCTGTCGGAAGGATCCGGCGAGGGTGTCGTCGCTGGCCGGTTCGACGCCGTGCTTCCTGGCCAGGGCGGTGAACTGGGTTTCCGCCAGGCTGGTCGCTGCTGCGGTGTGCTGCTCCGGGGTCACCGGCACCGTCGGTACGTCGGTGCGCCCGTCTGCCCGGGTGTCCGTGCCGGCCGGGGTGGCCTCCGGTGCGGTGGTGTCGGGGATGACCGCGGCCGTGAAGCGGGCGGGTAGGTCGGTGACCACCTGTCGGACCACGTCCGCCACGGCGTTGACCTGCGCGGCGTCCGGACCGGCCACCGCAGCCGACGGCACGGTGGACGGCATGGTGAGTGGTGCGGTGGGTAGCGGGTTGGTGCCGAGGATCGCGTCGAGGCTCCGGTCCACGTGACGCGCGACCTCCGCGCGCACGGCGTCCGACGGCACCGCCGCCGCCCCGGCGGCCCCCGGCACGCCCGCGCCAACCGGCACACCAGCGGTCCCCGGCGTACCGACGACCGCCGGCACGGCAGCACCGCCCGGCACGCCACCCGCCCCCGGCACCTGAACGGCCCCGGGCAGGACCAGTCCGCCTTGCAGGGTGACGGGCGTCGGTGTGCCGGTGGTGAGGTACTGGTCGATGTGGTGCTGGGCGGCCAGATGCACGGCCGAGCGCAACGCCTGCCGGTCGAACTCCGCCGGCAACGCGGCGACGACCTGCTCCGGCCGTACCACCGCCGGGATCTGCCCGCCCGCCGGGATCTGCCCCGCGAGGGCTTCGGTGATGCGGGCGACGGCCTGGTCCCGGACCCCGAACAGGTACTGCTCGGTGAGCGCGGTGGCGGGTAGGCCGATCCGGGACAGGAAAGCGGGAACGGTCGGGTCGTTCTGCCGGGCGTCGGCCCACTCGGTGAAGACCTGCTCGACCGGCACGGGAAGCGCGGCCAGGAACTGCCGCGCCTGCCCCGTCCCGGCCAGCAGCCCACCGTACTGGTCCACCAGTTCCCGCTGGAACCGCTGCCACTGCTCCACCACCGGCGCACCGGCGGCCACGACCCACTCCGGCACCGGTACCACCGGCACCGTCGGCGCAGCCGGCACGGGCACGTCCGGCACCGACCACGACGGCACCGGCAGGTCCGGCACCGACCACGACGGCACCGGCAGGTCCGGCACCGACCACGACGGCACGGACAGGTCCGGCGGCGACCACGACGGCACCGGCGGCACCGGCTCAGGCGCCACTGGCGCCGGTGCCGACAGCGACGGTGCCGACACCAGCGGGACAGGCACCGGCGCCGGCCCGCCGGAGCCCGCACCGGCCGGATCGCCGACCTCCGGCTGATACGCCGACGGGTCCGCAGTGACCGGGATGGGCGGCGGCACCGGCGCCACCGGCCTACCGTCGGCGGTGAACCCGGTGCCACCGGGCATGTTCCACCGGGGCCGGGTCGGGTTGAACCCCAAACCGACCGCGCCACGACGCGCACCCATCCCGGCCGCCGTCCCGGCCAACTCACCCGACCCCGACAACGCCCCGGAAAGCGCGTCCGGCCCGACACTGCCCGTGTCGTAGTACCCGTCGACCATCAAGCCGGCGGCGGCACCGCCGACCACCTCCATGCCGACTTCCGACACCGGCACCATCATCAGACTGGTCAACAGGTCACGCGTGGAACCCGACACCCCGAGGTGCGCCAGACCACCACCCACGGCACCGGCGAACCGGCCCAACGCCGGCCCGGCCGCCGTGGTGACACCCGCCACCGCCAACCCGTACAACGCCTGCTTGCCGACCTGCGCCCAGTCGACCCCCGGCATCAGACCATCAGCCAGCATGCTGATCTGCGCCAACAACGACGACCCCGGCATGAACAACATCTGGATCGCCGTGCTGCTCGCCGCCGACCGCACCATCGACGACCGCAGGATCGTCTGGATGATCGTCCGGGTCTTCACGATGTGCGCCGCCGCCTCCACCGGCAGGAAGAACGCCATCGCGAACGCGACCGCCAACTCCGTCATCATGAAGATGAACATGACCAGCGCCTGACGATCCGTCAGCTCCATCTGGTTCAGGAAGCCCCGCATCGCCTGGGCCGCGTTCACCTTCAGATCGGCGACCCCGTCCAACAACTCCACGAACGGAGCGGTCTGCGCCACGAACCGGTCGTAGACCTCACCCTCCCCCGCCGCCCGAACCGCCTTGATCGCCTGGATCAGCTCCGGAACCAACAGGGTCCGCACCCGATCCGCCAGCACCTCCAACGCGTTCAGGTCGTACGCCAACATCGGCAGATTCGACCGGTGCAACCGCATCCCGGTGAAATTTTCCAGGGCCTGCTTCGACGACTCAGAGAGCCCCACGGAAGGAACGGCGACCTCACCCATCGCGCAACGCCTCCGTTCCCTGCCCCTGGTCGCTCAGTGCGAATCACTCAGCGGCGCAGACCACCGCCCCGGCCCACGGTCATCTCGTCTCCGCGGATCAACCCCGCGTGCCACCGCTCATGTCCGGGATCATTTCGGTACCGGTGGCCTCGGTGTTCTCCCCGACACGGCGAACCAGGTCCAACTTCTCGCCCTGGAATCCGGCGGCGTGAGCCAGCTTGGCGTACGCCGCGAGCACGATGCCCGCGAGCACTTGCTGCACGGCCGCGCGGGCCTGCAGGCTCAGTTCGTCGTCCGCGGGGACGCCGGCCGCCCACCGGCACTCGGCGATCTGGCGCACCGGGTCCACCGTGCCGATCAGGTGGTCCTTGAACTGGCCCACCAACGGCACCTGCTGGGCCAGGGCATCCCCGTTGAACTCGATCCGTGAGCCGCTCATGACGCCGCCGGCCCGGTCCGCCGGTCGGCACCGCCGGAAACCATGCTGGCGATGCCCTCGACAAGTTCCTCGATGCTCCCGGCCGACTGCGCGGCGTCGTCGAGGCCGGTGAGGTGACGCGTCAGCTCGGCGGTGCCGGCCATCGTCTTGCGCTGGGCCTTCTCGCGGGCGGTACGTGCCGTCGTCACGATCAGGTCGGCCAGCTCGGCTGGCGCGAGTCGCCGGTAGGCGTCCCCGTTGAAAGTGATCCGGGTCAGCTCGCCGTGGCCACCCACGGTCACCGACAGCAGCTTCTTCTTGTCCTCCACGGTGGTCTGCGCCCGGGCCACGCGCCGGCGTACCCGGTCGGCCGCCTCGTCGACGTCCTTCAGGGCCGCACGCATCTCGGCCAACAGTTCCTCATCGCCCAACAAGCTCATCCCGACTACCTCCTCTTCTATCCCACGGGTGATCTGCGGCACCGGGTTTACATCGGTGCAATAGTGTTGAACGGCCGGGGCAACAGTGTCAACGGCCCCGGTACCGGCGGCGTTCGTCCTGGCTGCCGGGACGCTCGTCGGTCGGCATGCCGAACTCGTCCTCCTCGACCCGGGTGTCCCGACCGCGCCGGCCGATCACCGCGGGCGCACAGTCGGGGTCGGTGCCCCAGACCTTCTCGTCCTCCTTCAGCCAGGTGCTGCGCTGGCGGTCACGGTCCTGCCCTTGCTGGGGTGCGCCACCCATGCCCGGCATCATCGGGGGCATGAACGGCATCCCACCGCCCGGCGTACCGCCGCCCGGCATCCCACCGCCCGGCATACCGCCCCCGCCGGGCTGCGGGAGACCAGGACCGGCACCCGCGCCTGTATTCAGGTTGGTCCCGACCGGGCCTCC
Organism: Micromonospora inyonensis; assembly: GCF_900091415.1. Classification (NCBI taxonomy): domain Bacteria; kingdom Bacillati; phylum Actinomycetota; class Actinomycetes; order Micromonosporales; family Micromonosporaceae; genus Micromonospora; species Micromonospora inyonensis. The sequence continues at coordinate 237,602 of NZ_FMHU01000001.1, forward strand.
GACGGGCACCCCCAGCTTGTCCGGGTTCAGCGCCCCGGGCGAGCCGGATACGCCCGGCACCGCCGACAGACCCCCGGTGCCGACCTGCACCCCGGGAACGTGCGGGAAGCTGGCCGAGCCGGGTCTCGTGACGTCACCGAATGCCGGAGGGGCGGTGATGCCCCCGGTCATACCCGGCTTCGGCGACACGTCCTTACCGTCGACCGTGGTCGGGAACGCACTCCGGTCGATTGGTGCCGACGGCCCGGTGTCGGGCCACGGCAACCTGCCCGCGTCCAGGCCCGGCACGGACCCACCCCCGCCGGAACTCCCCGACGGGTTGGGCGGCAGCCCGAGTTTCGCCCGCTCTTCCGGCGACAGCGGGACATCGTCCAGCAGGCCGCCGCGTTGCAGCGCGTCGAGCTGATCCGGATTGAGCTGACCGAGACTCGTCGCACCGCCCGGCGACAGACCGTTCTTCCGCAGGTGGTCAGCCTGCTCAGCCGTCAGCGGCACGTCGTCCAGCAGCCCCGCCCCGTCCAGCCGCTGCAACTGGGACGGCGTCAGGTCACCCAACGACTGCGGCCCGTTCAGGCCGAGCTTCGCCCGCTGGTCGTTGGTAAGGGGGGTCTCGTCCAGCAGCCCGCCGCGATCCAACGCGTCGAGCTGATCCGGGCTGAGCTGACCGAGACTCGTCGCACCGCCCGGCGACAGACCGTTCTTCCGCAGGTGGTCAGCCTGCTCAGCCGTCAGCGGCACATCGTCCAGCAGCCCGGCCTTGTCCAGTTGCTCCAACTGGGACGGCGTCAGGTCACCCAACGACTGCGGCCCGGACGGCTTGCGGTTGAGCCCGAGATTGCTGGTCGGCAGGGAACTGCCCGCGCCACCGCCGGTGAACGGATTCTCCAGGCCACCGCCGGCAGACGGGGTGAGCGGTTTGGGGGTCGGAATGGGGGGAAGCCCGTTCGCGCCACCGCCGCCAACCGCAGCGTCCAAGCCGCCGTTGGCGAACGGATTGCCCGCGCCACCGCCCTCGGACGGCATGCCCGACTTGACCTTCAGGTCGGTGGGAAGGCCGCCGCCGACGCCACCACCGAACGGATTCTCCGCGCCACCACCAAAGGAACCATCCACGCCATTGGCGAACGGATTACCCGCACCACCACCGGCGCCCGAGTTGGGCATCAGGCTGGCGGGAAGGTCGCCGCCGGCGCCACCACCAAAGGAACCACCCAAGCCATTGGCGAACGGATTACCCGCACCACCACCGGCGCCCGAGTTGGGCATCAGGCTGGCGGGAAGGTCGCCGCCGGCGCCACCACCAAAGGAACCACCCAAGCCATTGGCGAACGGATTACCCGCACCACCGCCCTCGGACGGCATGCCCGACTTGACCTTCAGGTCGGTGGGAAGGCCGCCACCGGCGCCACCACCGAACGGATTCTCCGCGCCACCACCGAAGGAACCACCCAAGCCATTGGCGAACGGATTGCCCGCACCACCACCGGCGCCCGAGTTGGGCATCAGGCTGGCGGGCATGAAAGCACCGCCACCGGTGCCGTTGGCGAACGGGTTACCCAAGCCGCCGTTGGCGAACGGGTTACCCACGCCGCCGCCGTTGGGGAACGGGTTGCCGAAGTTCGCTCCCGCGTTCGCGAACGGGTTACCCACGTTCGCGAACGGATTGCCCATGTTCGCGAAGGGGTTACCCACGTTCGCGAACGGATTGCCCATGTTCGCGAAGGGGTTACCCATGTTCGCGAACGGGTCGCCCCAGTTGGCGAAGGGGTTACCCATGTTCCCGAACGGGTTGTTGGGGAATGCGCCGTTGGGCATCCCCACGTCGTTGGGCATCGGATTGGGCGGCACCGGCTTCGGGTCGGTGATGCTCATCGGGTTGCGCGCCTCGGCGAACACCGACACCAACTTCTTCGCCGCGAGCACCGCCGGCTCGAAGGTCTTGAGGGCGTTGTCGGCCCACATCTGGCGCAGATGCTGGTCCAGCTTATTCCACTCGGGGATGCTGAACGCGTCGAATGGGTGATATTTTACCCATGCCGGCGGCGTCCACATGATGGGCAAACTTCCGTCTCGTCCGCCGACCCGTTTTCCCTGGTTCGACTGCTCCCCGGTGTCGGCGTACTGCTGGCCCAGGTCCCAGGCGTTCGACTGGCCGTCGTGCAGGTCACCGAGTTCAAGAGTGCTCTCGTTGAACATCTGGGCGATGACCCGGTACGGGTGCTGCCAGATGCCGGCCGGGTGGATCGAGGACCACTTCTCGAAGGTGTCGGCCACCGCCGTGATGAAGTCCCTCATGGCCTGCTCGACCTGGGCCAGCGTGGTGTCCCACTGCTTGGCCTGGGGCATGATGTCGGCGAGGTACTTGTTCGCCTCCTGCACCCGGTGCCGCCAGGCCGATTCGGCGGAGCCCTTGAAGTCGGGGCTCTTGGCGTTCACCGACTTGACCTGATCGGTCAGCTCGCCCGAGATCCCCAGCGCGTGGGTGGTCAGGTTGGCCAGGATCTCGCGGACCGACCCGATCGAGTCCGGGTCGAACGTCTTGTTCGGCCCGGCCACCTTGGGCAGGTCGGCGATCATCCGCTCCCACGCGTTGCCGAGCGAGACGACCGGATTACCGTCGGCGTTGGTCGAGTTCCCCGGGTCGGTGGAGTTGTACTTCTGCCCCTGGGTGTCGTCCCTGCTGGTCACCCCCACCCACACCGTCACCCGGGTGATGTACTTGGTCGCCCCGCTCTGCCTCCACTTGTAGAAGGTGACCGCGTCCTTGTTGTACTCCGGCATCCACCCGCCGGGTTCGGAGTTCTTGAGGGTGCTCGTCTGGGTGATCAGCCAGTAACCGGGCCCCTTGATGCTCCGCGGTCGGAAGTTGTCGTTGATGGAAGCCTTTTCCCCGCCCTCTCCACCGCCGAGCACCAGCCCCAGAATGCTCGCCAGGGCATCCTCGAACGTCGCGGTGTTCGCCATGACTAACCCCCGGCTTTGGGCATGAAGTACTCGAACTGCTCGGCGCTCAGCGTGCTCGTCTGCTCGACGGCGTCGGAGTCGGCCAGCAGGAACTTGATGCCGTGCTCCAGGTTGTTGATCTCGGTTCGCGCGCCCTTGAACCGGTTGGACAGGCCCGCCCGGACGACGTCGATCACCGCCGTCAGCTCCTCCGCCTCGGTGAAGCCCTTTCCGCCGAGGCGCAGCTTGAACGGCTTCGTGATGTCGACCGTCGAATCCGGCAGGGAGCCGTACGGGTAGACCTTGCCGTGCATCAGATCGATCTCGTCGACCTGCTTGGTGTAGGTGCCGTGCAGCTTCCGCAGGTAGCTCTCGTTGATGACGATGTTCTTCATCGTGTTTCCTCTCGAATGGAGACGGGCCAGCGGGACTCGGCTGTCCGGACCCGATGAATCCGGAATCCGGACGAGCCCGTGGACAGCGGTGGGTCAGACGCGCTGGTCCACCCGGCGGTGCGGCGGACCAGCGCGCCTGACCCGGTATCGGCTCGGCGGAACTGCCGTCCCGACCTCGTGCGAGGTCAGGTTCGGCGGGGTACTAGCTGAAGATGGCCGCGCCCCGGTTGTCGCCGTGCTGGTAGTTGACGTTGATCTCCTGAAGGCGCGCCTGCCCCAGGGCCAGGGCCGCCCTCATCTCCTGCTGACCCTGGTTCCACAGCGCCTGGGCGGCCTTGTAGGCCTCCGGCGCCTGACCGTTGTTGGCCGCGGTGAACCTATCCACCGAGGCCTGGAGGGTCGCCAGCGACTGGTCGAGCTCGCGGGTCTCCCTCGCCATTTCGTCGGCGACGGTCTGAACCGCGGCGGGGTTGATGCTGTAGTTGGCCATTCTCGGCCTCCTTGTCGTTCGTCGGTCCGGGTTTCGTCGGCCCGGCTTTTACAGGTAAGGGCTCGGCGGTCAGCCGACGGCCCATTTGCCGGACAGCAGGGCGCTGTCGTCTTCGGTCGTGGTGGTCACCTGCGAGTACTGCTGCATGTGCTGGTTGAGCATGTCCAGGCCCTGCTGGACCTTCTGGAAGCCGTTCAGCCACTGCTGGACGGCCTGCTGGAACCGCGGCGCGGCCGAGTCGCTCTGCCACTGGGCGGACAGGTTGCTGCTGGCGGCCGTGACGTTGGCCTGGCTGTTCTTGGCCTCGGCCTGCGCCTGGCCGAACGCCATGACCATGCCCTTGATGGTCGCCTCATCGGCGACAATTCCCTGCATGTTGATTGGCATGACTCTCCTTGTCTTCTATCGGTCGTGTTGTTGCGATAGGTGGGACGTGTGCTCGTATCCGCCTCGTCCGCCCGGAGGGGCGGGCCGCTTGGCGGGACGTTCGGGTACCCCTGCGGCATCACCTCCCTTCCGGCCGGACCAGCGCCGGCCCGGCAGGCAACATGGCGACCAGCGCGGTGGGCATGACCACCGCCTGGTTGAGGGAGTAGCCCAGGGTGGTGACGTCGCCGCCCATGATCGGGTAGGCGACCCCCCGCTCGTTGACCAGCAGGCCCTGCTGCCGCCACCGGTCGGTGTCGGCGTCAGCCGGGGGCATCAGCAGCGCTCCCCCGCCCGACGGCACCCGTACCGTCACGGCGGTCTTCCCGCCGCTGCCGCCGGTCGGCATGCCGGTCCCACTGGCCACGACTACCGTCGGCTTCTCGCCGACCTGGCCCGCGTACTCCACGCAGACCGCGGCGTCCTCGGGCATGGACGGTGGTGCCGGCGGGGTGGCCGGCAGCGTGGTCAGTGGGCGCACCGGGCTGCGCTGGCCGGCGACGGCCAGATCGGCCGCGCTGATGGCGGTCTCCGTGGCCGCGCCCGGCGTGGCCCGCCGCAACCGGTACTCGGTCTCGGTCAGCGGGGCCAGTCCGTCGGCGGTCATCAGGTAGTGACCGACCGTGCCGTTGCCCATGTCCACGGCGAACATCTGGCCGATCGACGTCGGCCGGCCGGCCACCTTCGGGCCTGCGCCGCCGGCCCGAGCCACCTTCGGCGGGCCGACCGTGCCGCCCAGCGGTATCGACTCCAGCCAGGCGGTCGCCACCGGTACCGGAGCGAGCAGCCCCAGCCCCAGCACGTCGGCCATCCACGGCTGGGGAAGGAGCAGCCGTCGCCCGCCCCACAGCAGGTAGGTCTTGCCGCCCGCGGTGACCGGCAGTGCCTGCCCGTCGGCGAGCGGATCGGGAGCCGCCGGCACGTCGACGTCGAGCACGACCCGGCCGGTGTCCCGGCTACAGGCCCGCCACACGCCCTGGTTGACCCGGTTGGCCGCCGGCAGCACCTGCGGCCCGGCCGGGATGCCCACCGCGGGGCCCTGCGGCACCTTGGCGAGTTTGGCTGAGGACACGGTGACCGGGGTGAGTCGACCGCCGGCCAGCAGGGTGGCCGTCGCCACGTCGTTGACCATGCGCAGCTGGCCGTCGACCAGCACGTACCGCGCGCCGGTCGAGGCGTCCACCACCAGCATCCGCGGCTGCTGCCAACTGGTCGAGCCCGATCCCGGCAGGAGGGCCCAGATCGCGACCCCGGCCAGTACCAGGATCCCGAGCACGAGACCGGCGATCGTGCCGGTGCGGTCCCGGCGGGTCGGGGACTCGGCGGTCTCCGGCTCGGCCCGCACCAGCGCGCCGGTCACCCGGGTCATCATGTACCGCTGGGCGTCCACCTGGTCACGACGCGACGACATGTCAACCCACCCGCGCCCGGATCACGTCGATCAGGCCGGTGATGACCACGACGGTCGGCCCGAGGGCGGCCACCATCGCGGTGTGCGCCAGGTCGCCCATCCGGCCCCAGATCGGGTTGAACCGCCGGCCGACCGGGATCCGCGCGGCCACCCCGCACGCCACCGCCAGGACCAGGCAGCAGCCGATGGCCAGTTGGGCGGCGAGCGGACTCCGGTCCGTGGGGGCGGTCAGGCACCAGGCCGCCATGGCGACCAACGCCGGACCGGCCAGCGCCGCCCGGTGCCAGATGCTCGTCATGGGGCGGGTGACCAGGATCTGGGCGACGGCGGTCAGCCAGGCGGCCAGCGGTGCGGCCCAGCCGGGTGCCGTCGCCAGCCACACCATCGCGGCCCCGGAGACCAGTCCGAGCGCCGCGTACAGAGCGGTCATGAACTGGTCGGCGGCGGCGGCCCGGGTGAGCACCGCGGCGGCCGGTTCCGGGTCGATGTCCTTCTGCAGGTCCGCCGGCTCGACGGGCATCTCCGGCAGGGCGAACCCGGCGAGCTTGAAGGCGGCCGGCGGTATCGCCGGGCGCAGCGCCGTGGTCACGACGACCGTGATCGCGGCGATCGTGGTCCAGTCCAGCGTGGCCCTGGTGTGCAGGGCGAACGCGGCGACGACCAGCAGCCATGCCGCCAGCAGGCCGACGGTGACCTGCCGCCAGCCGGTGCGCGGGAAGACGAACGCGGCCACCAGCAACGCGGCGACGGTGCCGGCGGTGGCAGCCAAGAAGATCAACCGGGGTACGGCGACACCGGCGACCGCCTCCAGCGTGGCGACCACCGTACCGACCACACAGGCGGCCCCCAGGACTCCGGCCGTAGCCCGGTCGGCCAGCTTGCGCACCACCGCGAAGCCCGCGACGAAGCACATCCCCGCCATCGCGGCGAGCAGCGCCGGGTTCCGGGACTCGGCCGGCCACAACCGCGCGGCGGCCAGCCAGACGGTCAGCCAGACGGCCAACAGCAGCAGGGCGGTGACCCTCGTGGTCTGCGGACGCCACAGCCCGGACCGCTTGCGGATGCCCGCCGAGACGCCGTCGACCAGGTCGTCGTAGGCCAGCGGCGGGATCTGGTCGGTACGCGGGCGTACGTGCACGACCTCGCCGTCGAGCAGGTCGAGATCGCCGACGGTGCGCGACTCGTCGAAGGCCGGTCCACCCAGCCGCTGCACGATCCAGCCGCTGTGCTCCAGCCCACGATCGGCGAGGTCCGGTCCGAGCGCGCTCAACAGGGCCGGCATCATGTCGGCCAACGGGATGTGGGTGGGCAGACTCACGTCGACCTGACTGGTCGGTCCGACGACCAGCAGTCGGCAAAGTTCCCCGCGCTCGGCGCTCATATCCCGAACACGTGTGCACGGTCACGGGAGTTCACAAGTTTTTCGGCCGCACCGATTGCTACCTCCCGGGGCGGCGGGCAGCAGCCGGGCCGGGACCGTGCAACCGGCACGAACCCGGCCGTCGGGTCGGACCGTTTGCCCTGCTCGACGTCGATACCGTTCACCGTGCCGTGGATCTGCACGTCATCTTCGAACCCGGCGTCGACCCACGCCTTGACCACCGTCGGAGTGTGTGTCACCACGTTGTCCAGCAATCGCACGCCGATCGCGTTGTCGGTGACCGACGCGGCGGTGACCACCACCGCGATGATCATCCCCAGGGCGTCGACCGCCAGGCCCCGGTTACGGCCCGGTACCTTCTTCGCGGCGTCCTTGCCGGTCGTGGCGGCCGGGACGTGGGTGGCCGCCCGGATCGACTGGGTGTCCAGCACCACCGCAGTCGGGTCCTCCGCACGGCCCGCCTTCTCCCGCGCCCGGCAGCGCAGCAGATCATGGATCACCTGGTCGGTGCCGTCATCGCGGCACAGCGCAAAGTAGTAGTACGTCGCGGACTTACGTCTTCCGCTGGGCCGGTGCCGGCCCAGCGGAAGACGGACAAGTCGCCGCAAAGGCGCAATGCCAGTCAGCTCAGGCAATGCCTGCGGTTAGCGAGCCAATTGACGGTCACTCACCTTCGGTCCGTCCGACCGGGGCGAACGGCTTCTGGACAACCATGCCGCTCCTGAGTTGGCCGGGGAGAGGCTGTTCGCCGCCGGCCGGCGTGGCCCAACTGCCGGCCTGCATGGCGTTGTCGTCTTCGGTCGTGGTGGTCAGTCGCGCGTACTGCTGCATGTTCAGGTTGAGCATGTTCAGGCCCTGCTGGACCTTCTGGAAGCCGGCCAGCCAGTTGTCGACGGCCTGCTGGAACTTCGGCGCGGCCGCGTCGCTCGCCCACGAGGCGGCCAGCGCCTGGTTGGCGGCCACGACGTTCGAGTGGCTGTCCCTGGCCTCGGTCTGGGCCTGAGTGAACGCCATGACCATGCCGGTGATGGTCGCCTCGTCGGCGACGATCGGGAGTGTGTTGCCTTGCGTGACGTACCCGTACTGTTGCTCTGCCATGACTCTCCTTGCTCGTCATCCGGCGCGCGTCGCCGGAAGGTCCGTGACGTGGTCGCGCCCGCCGCGTCCGTCCGGCGGGTCGGGCCGCGGCGGCAGCAGCCGGGCCGGAACCGTGCGCTCGCCCAGGAACCAGTACTCCCGGCCGGCGGCCTCCGGTCCGGCTGCCTCGGCGTCGCCGGAGTGGGCACCGGAACCGAACCAGGTGGCGGGTGTCGCGGCACGGTCCAGCAGCGCCTCCGCCTCGGGCGGCAGTACCACCACGTCGAGGGTCTGGTCCTGGTTGCGTCGCCGATCGGTGACCGACGTGACCGGGCCGAGGTCGGTGGAGAGGTGCCCGAACGCGAGCAGCAGCGCCGTCCACGCGGTGTCCGGATCGGGCAGCCCACGTACCAACGGGGCGACCGCGGTGAGGCACAGGTCCCCGGAGCGTGACAGGTGCTGCCAGCGCAGCAGGTCCACGCAGGCGACCAGGGTCGGCAGCGGGTCCGGGTCGGGGCAGGCGACCGGCGGCTGGCCGTCGACCGGCGGCAACCAGCTCAGCTCGCTGTGCCCGCGTACCGCCGGCGCCGGCTTGACCAGGTCGGCCGCGCCGATGCCCAGCCGGGCCAGCAGCCAGTGGTGCACCCGCCCGGTACGCATGGCGGTGACCGCCCAGGTCCAGGAGGCCGGCTCCCCCCGCCACCCGGACGCCCCCGCGACCGGCGGCCCGGTCCCGGCCCCCGGGTCCGACGGGGGCGGCGGATCCGAGCCGGCCGGTGGGTCCGAGCCGGCCGGTGGGTCCGAGCCGGCCGGCTGGGGGGTGTCGGCGGCGTACAGGTCGCGCGGGTCGCGCAGGTAGTTGTACCGCGCGCCCTCCAGCCACAGCGCCAGCGCGGGATGCCCGGCCGGGGCCAGGATGACGTCGTTGAGGACGATCTCGTCGGTGAGCGCGTGCAGCGTGAACCCGTGCGTCGACGCGGCCACCCGGTCGAACAGCTCCGGCAACCGGGCCGGCCCGTCGGCCTCCGGCTGCCCGTGCCACCGGCCACGGAACAACCGGTACCCACCGCCCTCGGCCCCCTGGTCCGTCGGATTGCCGGCACCCGGACCCTCCGGGCTGTCGGCCGGCTCGGCCGACGGGAGCGCGGCGTCGGGAAGGAAGTGCAGGTCACCGTCGGCGTACAGGCCGCCGAACCGGTGCACCACCTCGACCCGCAGGTGGTCGCTGGCCGCCGCGAAACCCTGCGGCAACCCCCGGTTCAGCTCCAGGGCGTACGGGCTGTGCAGGGTCATCGGCGCGTTCGCGGGGAACAGTTCGGCCACGCTCACCAGGTGGATGCCGTGGGTGTCGGCCCAGGTCAGCAGGGCGCGTACCGGGGCCAGCGGATCGGGTCGGCCGGCCGGGGCGGGTGGGGTGGCGCGGGCCGCGTCGAAGCGGGCCCGTGGGATGTCCGTCCACAGCACGAAGTCGACCTGGCCGGCGTAGCTGTCGGCCGCCGCGCCGTAGTTGGCCCAGAAGCCGTTCGACTCGGGCAGCGGGCGGCCGAGCCAGATGCCGTGCACGACGTGCGGGATGGCGGTGGTGTCGGGAAGCGGTGGCGTGTGCTCCGGTTGGCCCCAGAGCCGGGCGGTCCCGGCGCGCCGGAACGTGCTGACCCGGCCGGCGTCGGCGGCGAGGGCCGCCGGCTCCAGGTCGGCGGCGCTCGGGGCCGGACGGGTCATGCTCACCCGCCGCAACAGCGGCGCGACCAGGTGCGGGGCGAGACGGCGTACGTCGGTGCCGGCGAGGAACTCCGGTGCCGGCGACAGCCGGCGGGAGCCGAAGACGTCGCCGCCGATCCAGCGGCGCGCCAGGTTCTCCTCGGCCGCCCAGGTGTACAGGGCGGGGTAGGTCATCCGGCGCAGCCAGTCCAGCAGCCCCGTGTCGCAGGGCCACGCGGTCGGCGCGGCCGACGGTCCCGGCAGGCAGGCCAGGGTCCGTAGCCGCCGGGCCAGCTCCTCGGCCGCCGCGTACGCCGCAGCGGGCCCGGCCGGTTCAGCGGGCTCGACCGGCTCGGCCGCCGCGACCGGCCTGCCGGGGCGGGCCGGTGGGGTGGGCGTACGGCGCCGGCGAGTGGCGGTGCGGGTCATCGGTCGGCCCCGGTGGACACCACGGGCCCGGGTACCAGTGCCGTCTGGATCAACCGGCCGCCGCGCCGGGTGCACAGCAGCGCCCGACCCGGGGGCAGCGGACGCGGCTTGATGTTGCCCAGCAGCGGACCCTCCGTCGGCGGGCAGGACAGCGCCACGTCCGGAGTGTTCAGTTCCTGGATGCGCCGCAGCAGCGGGTCCATCGACAACCGCATCGCCCCGGCCGCGGCCCGCGCGACGACCACGTGCAGCCCGATGTCGCCGCCCTGGGGCAGCAACGGGATCAGGTGGGCCAGCGGGTTGTCGGGCCCGGCGAGCAGTTCGTAGTCGTCGACCAGGACGTACAGTGACGGGCCGGACCACCAGTCGCGGGCGCGTAGCTGCTCGGGGGTGATGTCGGGGCCGGGAACCCGGGGCCGGAGGCCGGCCAGTGCCTCGGCGGCGGTGTCCCGGGTGCTGTCCGCCGAGACCGAGTAGCCGAGCCGGTACTCGGCCGGTACGTCGTCGAAGAGCTGCCGCCGGTAGTCGACGGCCATGATGCGCGCCTGGGCCGGAGTGTGGCTGGCGACGATCGCGTGGGCGAGGAGGCGCAGCATGTTCGTCTTGCCGCTCTCGGTGTCCCCCAGCACGGTCAGGTGCGGCATCAGCCGGAAGTCGTGCCACACCGGCGCGAGCTGGTCCTCGTCCACGCCGAGCGCGATGCGGGCACCCTGCGGCGCCGGCAGCTCGGCCATCGGCAGCGAGGCCGGCAGGGTGCGTACCGCGGCGGCACGTTCCCCGGACCAGTTGTCCGCCACGGCGGACACCAGGTGCTCGGTGGCCGCGGCGAGCCCCTCGGCCGACTGGACGCCGTCGATGCGCGGCAGCGCGCCGAGGAAGTGCAGCTTCGCGTCGGTCAGCCCGTGCCCGGGGCGGCGGGGCACCTGGGCCGCCGCACGCAGGTCGATCCCGGACTCCACCGGGTCACCCAGGCGCAGTTCGAGGCGGGTCCCGATCTTGTCCCGCATCGACATGTGCAGCTCCGACCAGCGGCCCATGGTGATCATCACGTGGACCCCGTAGTTCAGGCCACGGGCCGCGATGTCCCGGGCCATCTCCTCGGCCGGCTCGAACTCCTGGCGCAGCACGAACCACCCGTCCACGACCAGGAACACGTCGCCGAACCGGTCCTCCGGGATGCGCCCGTCGGCCTGCGCCTGCCGGTAGGCGTCCCGGCCGTGGATGCCCAGGTCAGCGCAGCGCCGTTCCCGCTCGATCAGGATCGAGCGGACCTCGGCCACCGTGCGGCCCACCCGCTCCGGTTCGTGCCGGCCGGCGACCCCGCCGACGTGCGGCAGGCCGGTCAACCCGGTCAGCGAACCGCCGCCGAAGTCGAGGCAGTAGAACTGCACCTGTCGCGGCGAGTGGGTCAGGGCCAGCCCGCACACCAGCGACCGCAGCAGGGTGCTCTTGCCGCTCTGCGGTCCGCCGGCCACGCCCACGTGCCCACCGACCCCGGACAGGTCCACCACGAGCAGGTCGCGCACCTGCTCGAACGGCTTGTCGATGAGACCGACCGGCACCCGCAGGTACCCCTGGCCGACGTCGATCGGACGCAGCCCGTGCTCGGGGTCGGGCAGCAGCGGCGGCAGCACGTCGTCCAGGGTCGGCGCGTCCTCCAGCGGCGCCATCCACACCTGGTGTGCCGGCGGACCCTGGTCGACCAGCCGGTCGACCAGCGCGTGCAGCACGATGGTGCCGGTGTCGGTCGACTCGTCCGGCGCCGGCTCCGAGGGCGGGCGCGGCGCCGGGACGGCGGGCGCGGCGGCCCCGGCGGTGAACGGGACCACCTGGCTGGCGATCACCTCGCGGTGCAGCCCGGTGCTGCGCACCCGGTGCGGGCCGGACACGTACGCGGCCCGGAACCGGGTGATGCTGGTGACGCTGGAGCGCAGGTATCCGTTGCCCGGATCGCCCGGCAGCTCGTACGCGTCGGGTACGCCGATGACGGCCCGCGACTCCATCGCGGAGAAGGTCCGCAGCCCGATCCGGTACGACAGGTGGCCCTCCAACTGGTGGATGCGCCCGTCCTCCAGGCGCTGGGAGGCCAGCAGCAGGTGCACCGCGAGCGAACGGCCGAGCCGACCGATCATCACGAACAGCTGGATGAACTCGGGGTTGGCCGCGATCAGCTCGCTGAACTCGTCCACCACCACGAAGAGGGTGGGCAGCGGGTCGAGTTCGGCGCCCTGGGCGCGGGCCTTCTCGTAGTCGCGCGCCGAGGTGAAGTTGCCGGCGCTGCGCAGCAGTTCCTGCCGGCGTACCAGTTCCCCCTGGAGGGTGGTCTGCATCCGGTCGACCAGCGCGGCCTCGTCGGCCAGGTTGGTGATGAGCGCGGAGACGTGCGGCAGCCGGTCCAGCCCGACGAAGGTGGCGCCGCCCTTGAAGTCCACCAGCACGAAGTTGAGAGTCTCCGAGGAGTGCGTGGCCGCCAGGGCCAGCACCAGGGTGCGCAGCAGCTCGCTCTTGCCCGAGCCGGTGGCGCCGATCAGCATGCCGTGCGGCCCCATCCCGCCCTCGGCGGACTCCTTGATGTCCAGCTCGATCGGGGAGCCGTCGGCGGCCACCCCGATGGGCACCCGCAGCCGGTCGGCGGGCGAGCGGGCCTCCCAGCGGGCGCGCGGGTCGAAGGTGTCCAGGTCGGGGATGTCCAGCAGGTCGGGCAGGTCGAGGACGGCGTTGAGCCCGCTGGCCGGCTGCTCGCCGGTGACCTTGGTGGCGTGCCGGGCCATGATCCGGGCCAGCGTCCGCAGCCGGGGCAGGTCCAGGTGGTCGGGGGCGGCGAGCCGGGTGCGCACCTCCCGGCCCACGTGGTCCTTCTCGATCATGTCCACGTCGGTGGCGGACACCTCCAGGTTGAGCACGTTGTCCCCGTCGGCGAGGCCACTGCCGTCGAAGTCGACGAGGACGGCGTTGCGGTACCCGGAGACGGTCAGCCGGGCGCCCGGCGGGATGACGCCGCCGTCGCAGACCACCAGGACGAACGGTTCCTCGCGGGAGGGCTGGGCATCGCCGTCGTACCGGGAGCGGCCCGCGAACTCCCCGCCCAGCAGCCGTTCCACCTCTTCCAGCGTGGTGCCGAAGAGCCGTACCGGCCCGGCCACGTCGACGTCGGTGGCGTGCTTGGCGTGCGGCAGCCACTTGGCCCACTCCCACTGTTCGGCCTGCTCGGCGCCGACGCACAGGGCCACCCGCAGCTCGTCCGGGGCGTGGAAGGTGGCCAACTGGGCGAGCATGGCGCGCACCATGCCCCGCGCCACGTCCCGGTCGCCACTGATCCGCACGTGCGCGAAGCCGGGCAGGCACAGCGCGACGGGCTGGTCGGGCACGGTCGTGTAGGCCTTGATGAACCGGCGCAACGCCTTGGCGCACACCGGTTCCAGGTCCTCCACCGGCTTGGTGTCCAGCGGGGTCATCCGCACCGCGAGCCGCTGGGCGCCGGTGCCGACCCGGATCTCGCCGAAGTCCGGATGTGTCGGTCGGCGCTCCCACAGCCGACTGGTCATCGCCAGCGACCACAGCGACTCCGGGTCGGGGTGCCGCCAGGCCAGCGCGTCCTGCTGTTCCGCCGCGTACTGGCGGATCTGCGCCCTGGTCTGGGACAGGTAGCGGAAGTAGTCGCGCCGGTCGCCGTTGATCTGCTGCTTGCGGTTTCCGCCGGTCATCGTCATCTGGAACACGGCCATGGCCAGCATGCCGCCGCCCATCATGACCAGCATGATCAAGCCCATCGGGCCTCTGAGCGAGTTGCTCATCATCATGAACATGAACCCGCCGGTCATCAGCAGGCTCGGCAGGATCATCCCGAGCGAGCGGAACCCGGCGGGCTGGACCTCCGGGACGACCGGCGGCTCCTGCAGGGTGATCTCGCCGTGCGGTAGCTCGGGTCCGTTGCGGCGGGCCGGCCGCCGGAAAGGTCTGGTGCTCACATCCGTTACACGGCTGCGAGCCGGAAAGGGTTGACCGGGACCGGGATCAATACTGTTTGCACCGCGAGACTGCGGAGACGCCGTCGGCCGGGCGGGGCGGGCCGGGCCCGCGGGCGATCAGAAGGACCGTCTCCGCAGGGGAGTTCCCGCCGGCCCCGGCCGACCGTACGACCGCAGCCGCTCCGGCGTAGCGTCGGCGCCGTCCATCGCCGGGAGCACCGGCATGTCCGGCAGCCCGTGCAGGTTGACGTCGACGGCGAAGGGCACCCCGGCCGCTTCCTCCTCCGGGTCACCCGCCGACGCCGGCCGGGTGAGCAGCAGCTTCAGGTCGTCGTGTCCACGGTCACCGTTCCAGTACACGTCCTTGGTCGCGATCGACCGCTGGAACTCGTTGCCGCACCGGACGATGGCACCCGCCTCCACCGAGACGTTCGGCCGCCAGACGCCGTCCCCACGGTGGTGTTCGAACCGCAGCCGCCAGCGCCGCCCGCTTGCGGACGCCGACGTCCCGACCTCCAGTTCGAGGATCTTCTGGACGTCGCCGGAGAACACCAGCCGCTGCCGGTAGAGGGACTCCTTGCCCACCACCGTGATCCGCCACGTACCGCTCATACTCACTGCCGGCATATCCGGGCACCTTCTCTCGTCGCTACTGGATCAGGCGGCCAGGGCTGCCCGTACGTCGGCCGCGTACAGCTGGCGCATGTCGTCGACCGTCGGTGCGGTCGCGCGGCGCAGCCGGTTGGCCTGCTTGGTGATGGTGCGTTCGAGCAGCTGGCGGGCGTACCGGCCGTTGCCGAAGGTCTCGTCCCGGGTCAGGCTGTCGAAGTGCTCCGACAGCACCGGGAGGCAGTCGTTGCTGAAGTCGAAGCCGCTGTCGCGGGCCAGCGTCTGCACGATGGACACCAGTTCCGAGGCGGTGTACGACTCGAACGGGACCTGCCGGCTGAACCGGGAGGCCAGGCCAACGTTGTTGGCCAGGAACCGGCGCATGTCCCCGGTGTACCCGGCCGCGATCACCACGATGTCGTCCCGGTGGTCCTCCATCAGCTTCACCAGCGTGTCGATGGCCTCCCGGCCGAAGTCGTTGCCCTGGCCGGCCAGCGCGTACGCCTCGTCGATGAAGAGCACGCCGCCGCGCGCCCGGTTGAACACGTCGGTGGTCTTGACGGCGGTGTGCCCGACGTACTCGCCGACCAGGTCGGCCCGGGACACCTCGACGAGCTGCCCGGTGCGCAGCACACCCATCGCGTTGAGCAGCTGCCCGTACAGTCGGGCCACGCTGGTCTTGCCGGTGCCCGGCGCCCCGGCGAAGACCAGGTGCCGGGAGATCGTCGGGGCGGGCAGGCCGGCCCGGGTCCGGGCCTCGGTGGAGGCGATCAGGTCGATGACGTCGGTCACCTCGCGCTTGACCGCGTCCAGGCCGACCATCGCGTTCAGCTTCCCGAGCAGGTCCTGGACGACCTGCGCCACGCCGGCCGCCGCCGACGGCGCAGCCGCCTGCTCGCCCAGGTCCTCCGGCAGCAGCCGGGCCAGTTCGAGGTCCGGGGCCTGCGGGTTGTTCGACAGCCGGTACGCCTGACGCCCCAGCATGTCCTCGAAGACCTGGCGCGCCACGCGGGCGTTGCCGAAGGTCTCGTTGCGGGGCATGTCGCTGAAGTGACGCACCAGGGCCTGCCGCGTCTCGTACTCCAGCGCGTAGTGGTGGGCACGGCAGAGCCGCTCGACGATCTCGGCGAGTTCGTCGTCCGAGTAGCTGTCGAACTGGATGGTACGGGCGAAACGGGACTCCAGACCCGGGTTGGCGGCCAGGAAGGTACGCATGTTCGGGGTGTAGCCGGCGACCACCACGACCACCTCGTCCCGGTGGTCCTCCATCAGCTTGACCAGGGTGTCGATGGCTTCCCGGCCGAAGTCGTGGCCACCGCCCCCGCCGGCCGAGAGCGTGTACGCCTCGTCGATGAACAGCACCCCGCCCAGGGCCTCCTCGAACCGGGCGGTGGTCTTCACGGCGGTGCCGCCGACGTGCTCGGCGACCAGGTCGCTACGGGACACCTCGACCAGTTGCCCGGTGGCGAGCACCCCGAGGGTGGCCAGGATCCGGGCGAAGATGCGGGCCACGGTGGTCTTACCGGTGCCGGGCGGCCCGGCGAAGACCAGGTGCCGGGACATGGGCGGTACGTGCAGCCCGGCCTCCCGGCGACGCTTGGCGATCTGGTTGAGCCCGACCAGGGTGGCCACCTCGTGCTTGACGCCGGCCAGGCCGACCAGTCCGTCCAGTTCGCGCAGCAGCGCGGCCACCGGCCCCTCCGGTTCCCCGCCGCCGCCCGTCGCGCCGCCACTCGGCGGCCCGTCACCGGGGCCGGAGCCGCCGCCGGCGGGCACCGCCGGAGCGGGTGATCCGACGTCGGACGGCGCGGGGCCCGACGGGCGGGACCCGGTCAGCTTCCCGGGCGGGGTGACGTCCGAGCCGGTGCCTCCGGTCGGGGCGGGAGCGGACTTCGGGGCGTCGGCCACCGGTGCGTCCGGCCGCCCGGCCCCGAGCGGCGGGAGGGAGACCGGGCGTCCGTTGTGGCCGGTGTCCACTCCGGACAACTCGACCGCGGCGGTCGGGCTCGGCGCGTCCACGGCGACGCCGCCGTTGCCACGCACCACGCCGCCGTGGAGCCGCACCGGTGCGTCGGTCTCCACCACGACACCCGGCCCCTGGTTGCCGACGATCTCGCAGTCCGTGGCGGTGACGGAGCTGCCGGCGCCGGCCCGGATCCCCGGGCCGCGACTGCCGCTGATCCGGCTGCGGGACAGGGTGGCCGTGCTGGGGCCGCCGGTGCGCACGCCCGCCCCACCCGACTCCTCCACGGCCATCGAGGACAGGGTGGGCCGGGCGTTCCCGGCCACCTCCACGCCGACCCGGCAGCCGGTGATCCGGGAGTTGGACAGCACGGTGGTCGCGCCGTCGGCGAGCTTCGCCCCGGCGGTCCGCGCCCCGGTGACCTGACCGTTGGAGAACCGGCCGGCTCCGCCGGTCGCGTGCAGGCCGTAGCGGACGCCCTCGATGGTCAGGCCGTGCAGGTGCGGGTCGGCTTCCTGCTCGATCGCCACGCCGATGGGGACGTCGCGAACCACTACACCGTTCAGCCGCGCCTTCGACCGGCCGGTCAGGAACACCCCGGCGTCGGCGCAGTCCGCCACGGTACCCCCGGTGAGGTGCGGCGTCGCCGTGCCGTTGACCACCACCCCGGCCGCGCCGCAGTCACGCACCTCGCAGTTGGTCAGCTGCGGCGCGGAGATGTCCCGGCAGTCGAGGCCGTGGCCCCGGGCCCGGATGACGCGCGTGTCGGAGAGCGCGGGCGCGGCCTGCCCCATGGTCACCACGGCGTGCACCCGGGCGTCCTGGATCTCGCAGCGCTCCAGCACCGGGGTCGCCCGGTCGCTGACGAGCAGCCCGACCTCGCCGCCGGCCACCGTGGTCCCGGTCAGGTACGGCCGGGCGGTCTGCTGCGCGACGACGGCGTACTGGCCGACCTCGTCGATGCGGCAGTCCTCCAGGCGCGGGGCGCTGGCGCCCACGGCCAGGAGCGCCGCCTCCCCGATCCCGGTGAACGTGCAGTTCCGGAACACCGGGGCGCTCGACCCGGCCGTCATGATCGCGCACTTGGCGATGCCGCTCATCCGTACGCGGGTGTACTCGCCCGCGCCGGCCTCGTGGACGACGCCGGCCCCGCCGGAGTTGCTGATCGTGCCGCCGCGCATCTCCACGGTGCCCCCGCGCACGTGGATCGCGGCCGCCGCCGTGGCGTCGACGGTGCACGCCTCCAGACGGACCCGGCCGGCCGCCACCTGGAGCAGCGGCATCCGCTCGTCGCTGCCACGGATGGCGATGTCCTGGATCAGGATCTCGCCCCCGGCGGCCAGGATGGCCCCGCCCGGGGGCACCTCGATGGTGACGGTGCCCGGTCCGTCCTCGGCGACCAGGACGACGTTCCGGCGGAACAGTGGCGCCTCGCGGTACACGCCAGGGCGTACCGCGACGGTGTCGCCGGGCGCCGCCGACTCCAGTGCCCGGGAGATGTCGGTGAGGCATCCGGTGTCCCTGGCCGACACCGACAGCACGCTGGTGGTCACGGATTCGCTCCTTGCTGACTGTCGCCGCCGGGGGTGTCGCCGCCGGGAATGGTGCCGGCGCGGGGCGGGCCGGACCGGGCCGGGCCGCCGGGGTCGGACCGGAGGAATCCGTGGATCGTCTCCTCGTTCATCACGCGCCGCCCGGTCCGGGTTCGAGCGCGAACGGGCGGTCGCCGGCCGCGAAGCCGAGCGGCCACGGCAGCGGCGCGGGCGCCGCGCGTTGCGGTTGGGCGGCGAGCGCGTCGCGCAGCTTGCCGGCCACCCGCTCGTCGAGTGCGCCGTCACGGTGCCCGGAGACGACCTCCCGCAGCAGCACGTACGGCGCGCCCTCCGGCCCCTCGTCGACGCCGAGCACGGCGAAGCGGGAACCGGCGGCGAACATGGCCCGCCCGGCGCGGACACCGGGTCCGTCGGCGATACCCAGTTGGTCCAGCCGCCGCGCGGTGGCCGACCAGATCGCGTACCGGCCCGCGTCGCCCTCGGTGCCACCGTGGCATGCCACGGTGGTGAACGCCGGCTCCACCACCGGGTCCCCGGCCCGGTACCGGCCGACGTCCAGTCCGGCGGGTACCGCGGCGAAGACGGGTCCCCCGACGGCCGGCAGTTGCTCCAGACCGGCGCGGGCGCACCGGGCCAGCAACTGGACGTCCTCGTCGGGCGTGCCTCCACCGCGCAACGCGTCGTTGACCCGCGCGCCCACCCCGTCGAGCAGAGCCAGCACCGTGATCAGCCCGGCCGTCACGTCGTGCGCACCGACCGCACTGCGCAGCCCCGGGTGCAGCGACAGCGCCCGGGCCACCGTCCGGGAGTGGGCCTGGAACTTCCAGCCCAGCACGGTACGCAGCCGCTCCCGGTCCGCCTCGTCGGTGTGGGCCCGTACCCCGAACCACGGCGCGCCCCGGTCGGCGGGTGACACCGGCGGCGGACCGCCCGCGCCGTCCGCCGGGGCACCGGTACTCTCCGCGCCGGTCGGCGGGGCGTCCGGCGTGGCCGCGGTCAGGCCGGCCGCAGCCGGCACGGACGTCGCCAGGGTGACCGCAGGCGGGACGGACGCCGTCAGAGTGGCCGGCGTCGGCACGGACGCCGTCAGGGTGGCCGGCGGCGGCACGGACGCCGTCAGGGTGGCCGGTGCCGGGACGGTCGGGCTGGCGGCATCCGGGTCGGCGATCAGCGGCCGGCAGGTGTCCAGCTCCAGCCGGGGCACGTCGAATTCCGTCAGCACCATGCGCTGGACGCCGAGGTCGGGCCGGGGCAGCTCGATCACCGGAAGTACCAGGCTGTGCACCTCGAACGCCGCTTCCACCGGCGCAGGCAGCTCGGGCCCGGATTCCGGTGCCGCAGCGGGTGACGTGGCCTCTGCCGGGGCGGTGGGCGCCAGGGCGGACCCCCGATCGGGGGTCGCGAGCGACGGCACCGGAGACCGCGACTGGTGGTTGCGGCCGGTCGGGGTGGGACGGAGGCGTACCGGTCCCAGCGGGGGCAGCACGTTGCCCGCCGGCTCCGGCTCGTCCCCGCCGCCCGGACGCCAGCACCAGAACAGCCCGTTCGCGGAGGCGCGCCCGAAGGTGAAGCGGATCCCGGAGTCCGAGGCGTAGACCGGTGCCCCCAGGCCGGCCGCGAGCTGGTGCAGCACCGGTCCGACCCCGTCGGCCGGCGCGGACCGCTGGGTGACCAGCAGCACCGGCCGGCCCCGCCAGCGGGGGCAGTGCCAGATCGCCTGGGCCAGGTCGGCGGGGGCCACCGGCCGGCCGTCCAGCCGGAAGCCGGACCGGTCGGCCTCGACCGCGAGCGCGAACCAACCCGCCGGGCCGGGGGTGACCGATCCCGGTGCCTCCCACGGCCCCGGACCGAGCACCGGCACCCGCGCACCGGCGTCCGGCAGGACGCGCGACACGGCGGCGCCCACCGCCTGCGACGCCTGTCGCAGGTACCGTACTCCGAGCCACTTCACGCCCACGCCTCCCACATGCTGCCCGGCCGGCACGGCCTTGGCTGGCGGAGAGAATCTCCAGGATGACGGCAAGGGCCGCCGCTGTCGAGGGGCGAGCAGGTCGGTCACGTCAACACCGACCGGCGCGTACCGCCTTCCGGTCCGGCCCCGGGTGTCAGCTCCGGGTCCGGCGGCGCTACGGCGTCGGGGGACGTGGCGTCGGCCGGTGCCACCGGGTCGTCGTCGGCACCGGACGGCGACCAGACGACCGCGTCGGGGTCGGGTCGGCACAGGTGCACCAGGGCACGGTGCACGGAGATCTCGTCCAGGGGCTCGACGGGCCCGCCCCCGGTCAGGTGCGCGACCAGCTGCGGGTCCGGCTCCAGGCCGTAGTGTTCCAGGTAGTAACCGACCGCCTCGCTCCACAGCCAGGTCCCGTCGGTACGCAGGTGCATCGGCACCACGTCGCCCCGGTCCGGGGCCAGGATGTCGGGCATCGCGGCGCTGCTCCACGCGATGACCACTCCCCCGCGCAGTGCGTCGAGCAGGTTGTCGCGTTCGGTGGCATCGGAGACCACCGGCCGGTTGGTGGCGAACCACGGGCCGCGTACCGGATCGACGCCGTCGAAGAGCCGGGCGGTGGCCACCGGCGTGGCCGGCCGCGCCGCCCACAGCAGGGAGCCGGACGAACGGGCCAGGGTCTGGTAGTGCGGCGCCTCCACCCCGGCCCAGCAGACCTCGACCTGGGCCTCGTCGTCCCCGGCCTCGACCATGGCCTGTCGTAGCTGGGCGCTGGTGGCGGGAAGGGCGTCCGAGGTGTCGTCCACGCTGACCACGACCACCCGTAACGGGTCCTGCCAGGGGCGGGCGGTGGACGGCATCCGCCACGCCCGCCACACCGCGCGTACCGTCGGGATCGCCGACGCCGCAGCCAGCAGCGCCTGGTCGATCGGGTCGAGAAGGTCGACCGGGTCGGCGGTGCGGTCCTGCGGGAGCACCATCGAGACCAGCTCTTCCTGGGTGGTCGGCAGGTCGGACAGGAACTGCCACGGGGTCGGTGGACGCTCCCCGCGCAGCTCCTCCAGCGCCAGACCGAGGTCGATGTCCCCGCCGCTGAGTGCCAGTTCCTCGCGCAGCGCCGCGATCTCGTCGGCGTCGAGTTGCAGCGGCTGGGAGACCGCCTCGAAGGCGACCGCCTGTACGACCTCCAGCCGCCGACCGGCGGCCAGCGCGTCCCGCGCGTCGGTCAGCACCCGGTCCGGCAGCGAGCCGGCCAACCGCAGCAGCAACGCGTGCATCGACTCGTCACGTGCGTCGTCCCGTGTCACCTCCGGTGCCACGTCCAGGTCCGTGTCCACGTTCACGGTCACCACCCTCCTTCGCCGGTCCAGGGTTCATTTGTGGCACGCCCCGCGCCCCAGCAGGGTTCACGCCTGCCGCAGACCGGATTCGCCTATTTGTGCCGCCACCACGACTCGGTGCTGCTCCGATCCTCCTTGCGAAACTCCGTACAGACCTGGCGGCCGTTCACGATCATCCCTGCATACCAGGTGCGGGCCACATAGTTGAACGGCCCCATGTCGAGTGGGCCGGCCTCCCGGGCATTGGTGACGCAGAACTCGAACATGTCCCGGCAGAACTCCAGCACCGTCTCCCGCCGGCCGCCGACGAGCCCGCAGTTGAGCAACTGGGCACCCCGGTTGTCGGACAGGAACTGCACCAGTTTGGCACTGCCGCCGTGCTGGTACACCATCCACGGGATGCACAGCGGCGCCGGTTCGTCGCCCACGTACAGCCGATCGTCCATCTCCGGGAACGGATCGCGCAGCATCTCCACGTCGGTGCCGTCGACGCACCACACCTGCTCGATCTCGGGGTGCTCACGCAGGTACCGCCAGCAGCACAGCCAGCGTTGGAAGTACGGCGAGCCGCCATCCCCGCCCGGCGTCACCCGCACGTGCGTGACCAGGTCGGTGTCCGGCTCGTCGTCGAAACAGTCGTGCAGCACCACCAGCCGCTGCCCGTGCCGCTCGACCGAGCTGCGCAACTCGGCCAGGTCGGCGTAGTTCGGCGTCCAGGTGACACCGCGCTGCGGGTCGGGCTGCGCGGTGAGGTACGTGGTCAGCACCACGTTCCGCGTCGCCGCCGCACCGACCGGGACGGTACGGAACTCGCGGTACTCGGTCGAGGTGTAGCTGGCCTCCGACCGGGCCTTGAGATTGCGCACCAGGGTGAAGCGCTCGAAGTCGGACACGCTGGAGCCGACCCTGGTGCGTTCGTCGCAACTGAAGATGAGGTCTCCGCTGCCGACCACGTCGGCGAACCGGAACGAGGTCAGGCCGGCGTTGTAGATCCGGTTGGAGAGGTCCAGGTGCTCGTATCCCCACCGGCCGTACCGGGTGTCGTACCCGCCCACCCGGTCCAGCACGCGCCGGTCGAAGTAGAGCATGCAGCCACGCGGATGGGTGTACGCCCGGATCTCCGCGTCCCGGTAGATCTCCACCGCGTCGGACAGGCGACCGAGTGGGGTGTCGGTGAACATGTACATCAGATGCGGCTCGGCACTCTCGATGTACGGCCGTTCCCAGCCGTCCACGATCGGCCAGCAGTCGTCGTCGAACAGGAACAGGTGCGTGCAGCCCCGCTCCACCAGCAGCTCCAGGCACTTGTTCTTGGCCCGGGCGATACCGGCGTTGGTGTCGAAACGGAACGTCGCCTCCTCCACCGGCTCGTCGCTGGCGTCGTCGACCACGACGATCGCGGCGCCGCTCGGCGCGTACTTGCGGATCGCCTCCAGGGCGGTACGCAGCACGGCACCCCGGTTGTGCGTCGTGACCCCGATGCCCACCGTCGGGAAGTCCGTATCCTCCATGCCCACCTCTTCGGTCGGGGCGCCACGGCGCCGTCGCTCGGGGTCGCCACCGCCCGGCCGTCGTACCGGTCGTCGAGACGGTGCCGGACGACCACGCCGCCTGCCCGTGCCACCGCCGGTGCGAGGGCGCCCACGTGGGTCACGGCACCACGGCACCGTCGGGTTCACCGGTCGTTCCGCGAGCCGTCGCCCGGCGTGACGTAGCCGCTGGTCCAGGGCGGGGCGTAGGGATAACCCTCTCCAACTCGCGGGGTGGCACCCCCAGGAGCAGGGGCCGCACCATGTCGGGCGACCGGCCCGGGGCGGCAGTCTCTAGGGCATGGGTGAACAGACACAGAGCAGGCGACAGGGCAGCGCGCTGGAGAGCGATTCCCGCCTCCGCGAACTGATGGACACCTACCAGCAGCCGCTGCTGCGCTACGCGCAGCGACTGACCGACGGCGACACCGGACGCGCCGAGGACGTGGTGCAGGAGGCGTTCCTGCGGGCGTGGCGGCACCTGGACCAGCTCACCGCCGACCGCGGGTCGGTGCTGGGCTGGCTGCGCCGGGTGGTGCACAACCTGGTGATGGACGGGTACCGCATGAAGAAGGCCCGGCCGACCGAGGTGGACATCGAGAACGCCGCCGAGGTGTCGACGGCGGACCCGATGGCCGGCGTGGTGGACTCCCTGCTGGTCGAGCAGGTGCTGCGTGGGCTGTGGCCGGAGCACCGGGCCGCGCTGGTGGAGACGTACCTGAACGGCCGGACCGCGGCCGAGATCAGCGCGTCGCTCGGGGTGCCGGTCGGCACGGTCAAGAGCCGGTTGCACTACGCGCTGCGGGCGGCCCGCAAGGCGACGACGGGTCACGTGCTCTGCGCCGCATGAGCCGCTGGGCACGTCGGTGGCGTAAGGCCGTCGCGGCCCACCAGCCGGGCACACCGGCCCGACCGGAGCCGCCTACAGTAGGGGACATGCGCCACTCGACGCAGCACACCGACGGGCCGTCCCCGGGCACACCGGAAGACGTGGTCCGGGTGATCGACGCGGTGCACGGCCTGCCGGGTCGTCCCCTGCCGGGAGTGCAGGCCGAAGCCCTGGCCCGGGCGCTGGGCGGATGCCTGGGGGCCACCACGGTCACCGTCGCCCTGTGGCTGCCCCTGCCGACGGACCACGACACCGACGCGGCGGCCGAACACACCGTCGAGGAGTATCACTGGCCGGCCGCCGACGCCGAGGCGGCGGCAACCGGGACCGGTGCGACGCCGATGCGGCTGTGCGACGGCGAGCAGGTCCTGGCCGACCTCGTGGTCGAACCGCCGGCAGCGGCCGATCGGCTGCGCCGGTGGCCCGAGCTGCACGCGGTGACCCGCCTGCTGGTCAGCGACATCCAGGCCCAGTTGATCACCGCTGGCGCCGAACGGCTGATCGGTGAGAGCACCCTGCTGCTGGCCGACACCCGGCTGCGGGCCGCGGGCGAGATGGAACACCAGCGGTACCAGCTGGAGCGCGACCTGCACGACGGCGCCCAGCACCACATGGTCGCGTTGCAGATGTCGCTGGCAATGGTGGAGCACCAGCTCGACGCCGGCAACGCCGCCGAGGCGGGCCAGCACCTCGACCGGCTGCGTGAGCTGCTGGCCAGCACCGAGGAGGTGCTGCACACCACCGCCACCGGCCTGCTGGCACCGTTGACCGACCACGGTCTGGTGGCCGCGTTGACGACCCGGCTGGAGGCGCTCGACACCGTCACCCTGGACATCGACCCGGAACTGATCGGTTACCGGTACCTGCCCGAGGTGGAGGCCGCCGTCTACCTGGCCTGCCTGGAGGCGGTCAGCAACGCGCACAAGCACGCCCCGGGCGCCGCGGTGACGTTGACGCTACGTACCTCCCGCCGGGGCCTCAGCTTCGAGGTGGACGACACCGGGCCGGGTTTCGACACCGAGGGCCGGATGCCGCTGCGCCAGCTCGCCGCCCGCCTCGCCTCGGTCGACGGCACGCTGACGGTGCGGTCGAGCCCGACCACCGGCACCCGGATCAGCGGGCTCGTGGCGATCTGAGCCGGACCACCGGCACCGCCCGCCCGTGCCGGACGCCGTCACTCGACGCCGTCGGTGAGCAGCCGCTCGCACGTCCGTACCAGCAGCGCGCACGCACTACGTCCGGCCAGTCCCGTGTCCGGCCGGAGGGCCTGGGCCCGCCAGAACGCCAGTGCCCGGTTCGCGGCCCGGGTCACCTCCCCCGGGTCCACGTCATTGGCCAGGCCGAGCCGGGACCGCGCGTCCGGACCATGAGCGCCGAGCAGACGCACCGCCTCGTCGTGCCCGCGCGGCAGCCGGATCCGCCCGCCCTGCAACGCCTGCAACAGGTCCAGCTCGGGTATCTCGTGCGCGCCCGCGACGGCCGCCTCCACCGCCCGGGCGAACTGGTCGTCCAACTGCCCCGTGGTCAGGCAGGCCACCAGTGCGCGCAGTGCCCACCGGGCGGCCAGCACCCCGGTCCGGGCGTGTACCCGGGTGCGCAGCGCCGCCTCGATCTCGGTACCGCCGTCCGGGGCCGCACGCCAGTCCACGACCTCGTCGCACAACGACCCCGGTTCCGGCGGTGAGCCGGCCGTCGCGGAGGTGCCCGCGCGCAGCGCGCAGATCACCACCGGGGGGAACCCTTCCCCGTACGGCGACCGCAGGGCGGTCAGGAACTCCGACTCCGCCGCGCTGGGCGGCCCGGACAGCACCAGCACGACCGCGTCGGGGGGCCCGTCGGCGGTTCCCGTCCAGCAGCGCAGCCGGGCCGCGAGGTCGGCGTCGACGTCGTCGCGGTGGTGCAGCAGCCGCAGCCCGCGCAGCGCGTCCACCGGCCCCTCCACCAGGATCCGCTCCGCCCCGGCCGCCGCGTCCGGCCACGCGGCACCGGACGAGTCGGACAGCCGGACGGGCCGCCACGGTGGTGCCCCGCGAGCCGGGTCCAGCGTGATCCGCGGGTGCGACTGGTACTGGTATCCGGTCGGCGCGACCACTCCGGCCGGTGGCTCCCACCGGCCGGTACCGGCCGGCCCGCACAGCGCCGACAGCAGCTCGGACGCCGGGGCCCCGACCACCGCCACTCTGGCCCTACCGTCCTGCCGGTCGACCGCGACCCGTAACGGCGGGCTGTCCACCGACGCCTCCCGGCTGGTCACGAGCAGGGTCAGCAGGCGACGCACGGAAACACCGGCCAACAGCTCGGATGCGGCGGCGTCGGCCTCGCCCGGCTGCGACTCGGTCGGCTGCGGCTCGGTCGACTGCGACTCGGTCGGCTGCGGTTCGCCCGGCTGCGGCTCGGTCGACTGCGACTCGGCGGTACGCCCGGGCTCCGGCCAGTCGCCGCCGAGCCGCTCCGGCAGCAGGATGTCCACCACGGTCGGCTCGTCCCGGCCGGCCCGCTCCACCCGCAGCCGGCCGCCCAGCGCGGCCAGCCGCCGGGAGTCGTCCCGCAGCGCCAGGGCGACCTCGGCCGGCTCGGTGCCAGCCCGCTGCACGCGGATCGTCAGCACGCCGCCGGACCGGCCCAGTTCCAGGGTCACCGGCTGCTCGCCGCCGCTGGCGCCCAGCGCCGCCGCCGCGGACGCGCCCGCCTGGAAGAGCCCGGACTCGACCTCCCAGCCCTGACGCCGGCCCAGTTCGCCGCTGAACACGACCGGCACGGGCAGCGTCGCGGTGACCTCCTCCAGCGCCGCGCGCACGCCGGTACTGCGCAGCACCTGCGGGTACACCCCGCGGACGACGGCCCGGAACTGCTCGATCATCTCGCCCAGCCCCGCCCGGATGTCACCGACGATCGCCGTGGCCTCCGGGGAGCCGGCGCGCAGCGCCCGCTTCAGGTCCGTGGTGCGGTCCAGGATCGCCTGCAGCTGCCGGCCGGGTGTCGCGGTGACCGCGGTGGCGAGCCGGTCGCGCTCCACCGCCTGCACCGTGAGCAGCTCCAGCCGGGTCGCGTCGACCCGCTGTACCGCCTGGTCGACCCGGGCCCGCACGGCGACGCACGCCGCGCGGTGGCGGGCCTGGCGCAGCAGCAGGCCGACGCAGACCGCCGTCTGGCCCAGCGACGCCGTCCCGGCCAGCGAATACCGGGGGTCCTCCGGGTGTGCCAGCACCAGCACCCCGTACCGGCCCCCGCCGTCGGTCACGTCCGCCGTCGCGACCACCCCGGACGCGTCCAGCAGCAGGTCCGGGTCGGCTACCGGATTCGGCAGCGTGCCCCGCCCCCAGCGCCGGGACTGCCAGGCGACGGCGGGTGCCCAGGGTGGGCCGCTGGTGCCGGATGCCGTCTCCGCCGGCAGCCACAGGGCCGCGTAGCGCACCGTGTGCGCCTGGGCGAGTTCCCGCAGCAGCGCACGCAGAACCGGCCGGTACCCGCCCAGCGGGTCCTGCGGCCCGGCCGGCGCGGGCAGCGCACCCGAGGACGCCAGCTGGACCAGGGCGGAGAACGACCCGCCTGGACGGGATGGATGCGCCCGCTCGACGCCGGTGGCCCGAAGCACGGCTCTAGTCCGCCGTCTGGTTCGAGCGCATGTACGCGAGCACCGCCAGGACCCGGCGGTGGTGCACTGCCGACTCGGCCGGCAGGTTCAGCTTGGTGAAGATGCTGGCGATCCGTTTCTCGACCGTCTTGACGGAGAGGAACAGCTCGGCCGCGATCCCGGAGTTCGACCGTCCTTCCGCCATGAGTCGCAGCACGGCACGCTCCTGCTCGGTGAGATCGGCCAGCAGGCTCCGCACCGGAGGGCTCGGCCGGTCCACCAGGTTGGCGGCCAGGACCGGCTCGATCACGATCTCACCGGCGGCGATGCGCACCAGCGTGTCGGCGAGTACTGCCACCCCGGCCACCTGGTCCTTGAGTCGGTACCCGATCCGCTCGGTGCCGATCTCCAGCAGCCGGAACAGGTAGTGCGCCTCGGCGTGCTGGGACAGCAGCAGCAACCCGACGTCGGGGAATCCCGCCCGTACGCGCTGGGCGGTGTCCAGTCCGCCGTCCGCGCCCGGTGGCATCCGGATGTCCATGATGGCCACGTCGACCGGGGTACGGGCCATCAACTCCAGCAGCCGGTCGCCGTCCTCCACGCAGCCGACCACCGTGTGCCCGGCCGCGGACAGCAGCAGTTGCAGGCCCTCCCGGAACAGCGCGCCGTCGTCAGCCACCGCAACGTCCATGGCTCGCCTCCCGACCTCGACACCGGTGATCTCGTGATCCCCCAATACAGTGGCGTATCGGCACGGCGTTGTCACGGTCGACCATGACATCACGTGGTGCGACGGCCGGGCCCGCAGACTCCGCAGCCGGCCACGGTCACCGCTATCGCAGCTTCAGGTTCCAGGCCGTCACCGCCTCCACCGGGTCAGCCACCGTCGTGATGCCGGTGCCGCCGGTGAGCCCGACGTGGGCCTGCCCGGTGCCGACGATCCGGCGCAGGTCGACCGAGGTCGTCAGGAGCGGCCGGGCCGGACGGAAGCCGGACGTCCTGCTCACGTAGACCCGCAGTCGGTGCAGCCGGGCGTCGTAGTCGATCCACACGTTGACGACGCCCCTGCCGTACAGGCTGAAGCCCGGCTCCTTCCACACGAGGTGCCGGGTGACGTCACCGTTCCTGGTCACCGCGACGTGCTGGCGGTCGACGGGGTCGAACCGGTTGGGCCACGTGTCGAACTCGACCGCCAGGCTCGGCTGGATCCTCGGCCGGCCGGTGTCCGGCCGGGCACCGTACCCGAGCCCCTCACCGCTGCTCCCCCGCGCGGTGCCGGATCGGCCCTGAACCACGAACGCGATCCCGTCGCTGATCTTGCTGATCTCGAAGGAGAACCCGGTGCTGAAGGAGCGCGACGGGTCGATCCTGGTGGTCGCCCACGCGCTGCCCGCCCGGTCCCGACCGGACGCCAGCACCAGCCGCCCGTCCGCGACGGTCGCCGACCCGTTGAGCCGCAGGTCGGCGTCGTCGCGGAAACCATTGAACGAGAACACCGGCGCGACCTTGCTCATCGGCATCCGCACCGTCGGCGGCCGGGTCCGGTCGGCCGCCGGTGCTGGCGCCGGTGCCGGCCTGACCGCCTCGTGGGTCGCCGGGGTCGCGTTCGCCAGCACCAGGGCGGGGGGCGCGTCGAGCGGCGTCGCGTCCGGGATCTCGGCGGCGT
Organism: Micromonospora inyonensis; assembly: GCF_900091415.1. Taxonomy (NCBI): domain Bacteria; kingdom Bacillati; phylum Actinomycetota; class Actinomycetes; order Micromonosporales; family Micromonosporaceae; genus Micromonospora; species Micromonospora inyonensis. The sequence goes on from NZ_FMHU01000001.1 coordinate 266,897, forward strand.
CGCCCGCCGAGAACGCGAAGGCTGCGGCTGCGGCGACGACCGCGACCACCGCCACCCGCGCGACGCCGAGCCGCGAGACCTGCCGCTGGTCAGTCCGGTCAGAACGTGCGAACATCACGTCAGCTCCCGCCTCGTGAGCACATACCCGTGTCGTCGTCGTGGGTCACGCTCTCTGCACGCACCGGAGGCGGCTGAAGGTTCACGGGTCGCGGTTCGGCGTTCACGGCGAGCAGATCGGTGCTTCTCCTGATACGCATCAGCGCTCTACCATCTCGGCACCTGTCGAACCCCCCACGGAAGGGGCGTCCATGTCTCCTCGACGGAAAGCGCACATCGCGTGGCTGATCTCGGTCGTCGCGGCGCTGTCGTTGACCGCGGTCGGTGTCGCGGCGTTCCGGGACGCGGACGCCGTGCCGGCTCCGTGCCACTCCGACGTCGACGGGGGGCCGGACTGCGAAGACACGAAGAAGCAGCTCACCGCAGTGGTGCCCACCGAGGGCGGCGCTGCGCTGAGCAACCTGGACATCCGCCTGATGCCGCTCGGTGACTCGATCACCCAAGGCGTGGAGAGTTCCGACGGGAACGGCTACCGCGACGAGTTGTACGACTACCTGAAGGTCAGCGCGCGGAACGTCAACTTCGTCGGATCGGCGAAGACCGGGTCGATGAAGGACAACGACCACGAGGGCCACCGCGGCGACCGGATCGACGAAATCGCGGGCATCGCCGACTGTAGCGTGCCGCGGTATCAGCCGAACGTCGTCACGCTGCATGCCGGCACCAACGACATCAGCCAGAACTCCGCGCTGTCGTCCGCCCCCACCCGGCTCAGGAACCTGGTCGACCAGACGCTGGCCGACTCCCCACGGGCCACGGTGCTGGTCGCCCAGCTCATCCCGAGCGGCAAGGCCGGGTTGCAGCAGCGCATCGACGCGTACAACGCGGCGCTACCCGCCGTGGTGCGGGACCTGCAAGACGCCGGCAAGCACGTACTGGTGGTGGACATGAGCAGGGTGCCGGTCGCCGACGGTCTGCAGAACGACGCCCACCCGAACGACGAGGGCTACGCCAAGATGGCCACCGCCTGGTACGAGAGTCTGCTCGAGGCGAACCGCAGGGGCTGGATCCAGGCTCCGCTGCCGGAGAACGCCCCCACCGCCTGCTCACCCGGAGGCTCCGACGACCCGGCACTCGGTGCGGGGTGGCGCACGCTGGGCGTGATCGCCCCCGGCTACGGCGGCACCCCCGGCCGTACGATCATCGCCGAGCTGAACGGCGACAAGCGGGCCGACTACCTCCAGGTCTACCCGGACGGCAGCTTCCGCGCCTCGGCGAACACGGTCGGCGCGCCCGGGAAGCCCGACTGGGTGGACGTGGGCAGGTACGCCCCCGCGGCCCAGCTGACGGTCCGCGGCGACGAGGTGCGGTTCGCCGACCTCAACGGGGACGGGCGCGACGACTACCTCGTGGTCGGTTCCACCAGTGTGGTGCGGGCGTACCTCAACGTCGACGGCCCGGGTGACGCGCTCGCGTTCGTCCCGTGGGGGATCGTCTTCGACGTCACGTCCTTCAACCGGAACAACCTGCGCTTCGCCGACGTCACCGGGGACGGGCGTGACGACCTGCTACGGGTCGGCGCGAAGGGCGCGGTGCACGCGTACCGGAACATGTGGGACCCCGCCACCGAACGCCAGGCGGGCAAGCCCCGGCCGCCGGCCTGGCGGCTGTGGCTCAACTGGGCCGGCGGCACCCGGGGCTCGTCGCTGGAGGCGGTCCGGTTCGCCGACGGCGACGGTGACGGGAAGGCCGACTACCTCCAGGTCGGCGTCGACGGCGGTGCGGTGCACGCCTTCCTCAACCGTGGCGGCGGGGGCAACGGCAGCTTCCAGGCCCGCTACGGCTGGGCCCACAAGTCCAACCACCCCCGCCCGTACATCCAGTTCGCCGACATCAGCGGCGACGGGAAGGCCGACTACCTGGTCGTCGACCGGGCCGGCACGGTCCGCGCCTGGCTGAACCGCGGCGGCAACTAGGGTCGCCGGGCCAGACCGGCTCAGTACGGGTGACGGGCCGGGGCCGGAACGCCGCGCTGGCGCCGCAGCTCGACCGCCCGCTTCTCCTTGCGGATGAGGGCCACGGTGTACCAGGTGAACGCCGCGGACATCAGCGCCAGCGGGACGGCTCCCCAGAAGGGCCGGCCCTGCCCCCACGAGACGGACAACGCCAGCACCAGGGCCACGGTGAACGCGGTGAACACGCCGGCGAGGACCCGCAGCCCGCCCACGGTACGCACCGTGACGCCTGATCCGCCCGAGACGAAGCCGACCTCCTCCGGCCGGTACAGGCGTAGTTCCCCGTCGACGGCGCGGACCAGACGCCACGCCTCCCCGCGCTCCCGGAGCCGTCGGTGTTCGGCGCGGGCGGCCTCGTCACGAGCCGCCCGTCCGGCGTCGTCTGGGGTCACCGGCTCGGTCCTTCCGCCAACGGTGGTGCCTCCCGGTCGGCCCCACCTCGTCCAGCACGCCCCGCCTGCGGGGCGAGTATCGGACCCAACTGTGTCACGGGCTGTCTCACGGCCTCCCACGCCGTCGTCGCAGCTCTTCCCACGTGAGACGGGTCAGCCGCTGTCCGGCTGATCAGCGGAGCCACCCGCACCCGGGCGGCTCGCGGCGGCTCCCACCGGGTGGCGCCGGTCGCTGCCCGGGGCTAGCCGGTCCCGCCGGCTTCCGCTCCGGCGGCCCGGCGGGCCCGGGCCCTCCGTTTCCCCTCGTGCATGGCCTGGACCCGGGCCACCGGGATGGTGTGCCCCTCGGCCACCAGGTCCGCCGGTAGCCGCTGCGGCGCGGGCATCCCGGCCGACCACGGATCGTGCGCGGCGACCAGCGCCGGCACGGTCCGGAGGGTGAAGTCGGCCGGGGTGACGTCGGCGAGGTCGGCCCAGTCGACCGGGAAGGAGACCGGCACGCCGGGTCGCAGCCGGGGACTGTACGCGGCGACCACGGTCGCCCCGCCGGACCGGGTGGAGTCGACGAAGACGCGTCCACCCCGGTCCTCGCGGATGAACGCGGTGGTCGCCAGCGCCGGGTCGATCCGGGCCGCGCGGGCGGCGAGGGCCCGGGTGGCGGCGGCGGTGTCCGCCGGATCGGTGCCCGGGTCCACCGGGACGAAGACGTGCACCCCCTTGGCCCCGCTGGTCTTGACCGCGCCGGTGAGACCCACGTCGGCGAGCGCCTGCCGGACCAGCCCGGCGGCGGCCACGGCCAGCCCGAAGGCGTCCGGATCGGGCGGGTCGAGGTCGAGCACGAGGTGGGTGGGCCGCTGCGGGTCGTCGGCGGTGGCGAGGGTCGGGTGGTACTCCACCGAACGCTGGTTGGCGAACCAGAGCAGGGTCCGCCGGTCGTCGCAGAGCGCGTACGACACCTCGCGGTGGGACGCCTCCGCCCACAGCGCCACCCGCCGTACCCAGTCGGGGGTGTACCGGGGCAGGTTCTTCTGCATGAAGGGGTCCTGGCCACGGAGTGCCCGGACCACCGAGAGCGGCCGGTTCCGCAGTTCCGGAAGGAGCCGGTCCCGGACGGCGTCGAGATAGTCGACCAGGTCCCGCTTGGTGAGGTCGGAGCCGGCGAGGAGCGGCTGGTCCAGGTTGGTCAGGGGGACACCGTCGCGTACCTCGTCCGCAACCGCCATCAGCCCACCCTCCCGGTCGGCCGCCCGGCGCGCAACCGGAACGGCCGACCCGGCGTACGCCCGGGTGGGCAGCGGTGTCCCGCCCGGGCCGTCTCTCGCCGACGCGGCCCCGGTGACGCTTCGCCCCGTCTCGGCCGATCCGGGCGGGATGTGGCGAACACCACGGTCCCGATCTGACCGATCGGTCAGATCCTGGCCGATCGGTCAGGCATCCTTGGTGAAGGAGGTGGCCAGGTTGGCACGGTCGGCACCAGAGACCCGGGACGAGATTCTCGCCGCAGCCGCGAAGCGGTTCGCGGTGATCGGTTACAAGGGCACGTCGTTGCAGGACATCGCCCGGGACGTGGGGTGCTCCAAGGCGACGGTGCTCTACCACTTCGTTAACAAGGAGACCATCCTCACCGAGCTGATGGCCCCGGCGTTCAGCATGCTGTTCGCCCTCGACGAGCGGCTGCTCGGCGCGACCGGGCAGGCCGCGCAACGCGACGCCCTCGAGGGCATCGTCGGGCTGTCGCTGCGCTTCCGTCGGGAGGTCGCCCTGTTGCACGGCGAGTTTCCCGACCTGCTCCAGCACCCCGCCTTCGCGCACATCCAGCGCTGCTCCGACCGGATCCGCGACGCCCTGGCCGGCGGATCCACCGGAGCCGAGGCCCGGGTGGGCGCGCTGATCGTGCTCGCCGGGATCGCCGCCGCCTGCGCGCAGTTCCCCGACCTGGACGACGACGAGCTGCGTGCCGCGCTGCTGGCCGTCGCCCGCCGGGCCCTCGGGCCCCTCGACTGACCCACCACCGGCATCTGTTTTTGATTTACGACCCCGAGGACAAGGAAACCCAGCATGGCGACCCTGTTGTACCGGCTCGGCCGGGGCGCGCTACGGCGACGGCGACTCGTCGTCACCCTCTGGCTCGTCGCACTCATCGGGCTCGGTGGAGCCGCAGCATTGTTCCGCGGCCCCACGTCGAGCGACTTCACCATGCGGGGCACCGAGTCACAGGATGCTCTCGACCTGCTGGCGAAGGAGTTCCCGGCGGCCAGCGGCGCCACCGGCACCATCGCGGTCAAGGCACCCGCCGACGGACAGCTCGGCACCCCGCAGGGGCAGGCCGTGGTCCGGGAACTGGTGCAGGAAGCCAGCAGCCTGCCCGGCACGGTCGGCGCGGTCGACCCGTTCCAGGCCGGCGCGGTCTCGCCGAACGCCCGGTACGCCCTGATCCAGGTGCAGTTCTCCGGTGGCGCGGACGAGATCACCGACGAGCAGCGCGAAGCGTACGAGAAGGTCGGCGAACGGGCCGCGAGCCAGGGTTACCAGATCGCCCCCGGCGGCGAGGTGCTCAACGCCGAGCCGGAGGTCGGCTCGACCGAGGCACTCGGTGTGCTGGTCGCCCTGATCGTGCTGGTGGTGACCTTCGGCTCGCTGGTCGCGGCCGGGATGACCATGCTCAACGCGCTGATCGGCGTCGGCGCGGGCATGGCCGGGCTCTACGCGCTCAGCGCCGTGATCGACCTGACCAGCACCGCCCCCATCCTGGCACTGATGCTCGGCCTGGCGGTCGGCATCGACTACTCCCTCTTCATCACCTCCCGGTACCGGCAGAACCTGCTCTCCGGGCTCTCGCCGGAGGAGGCGGTCGGCCGGGCGGTCGGCACCGCCGGCTCGGCCGTCGTCTTCGCCGGGGCGACCGTGGTCATCGCGCTCGCCGGGCTCGCCGTGGTCAACATTCCGTTCCTGACCGTGATGGGTCTTGCCGCCGCCGGCACGGTCACCGTCGCCGTGCTGGTGGCGATCACCCTGCAACCGGCGCTGCTCGGCTTCGCCGGCAACCGGGTGCTGCCCCGCAAGCTACGTGCCGCCGTCCCGGCCACGGTGGCCACGTCGGCTGGCGTGGGCACGTCGGCTGGCGTGGGCACGTCCGCTGGCGTGGGCACGTCCGCTGGCGTGGGCACGTCCGCTGGCGTGGGCACGTCGGCTAGCGTGGGCACGTCGGCTGAGGTGGGCGCTGAGGCAGCCGCCGCGGCCGAGGACCGCTCCGGCTTCGGGTTCCGCTGGGCCCGGTGGGTCACCCGGCTGCGGATCCCGGTCATCCTGGTCGGCCTGCTCGGGCTGGGGCTGCTCGCCCTCCCCACCACCGACATGCGGCTGGCCCTGCCGGACGCCGGCACCGCTCCGGTCGGCTCGCCGGCCCGGACCTCCAACGACCTGATCACCGAGGGCTTCGGGCCGGGCTTCACCGGCCGCCTGGTGGTGGTGGTCTCCGGTGACTCCGCCGAGCGGACCGCCGCCGCGCTGCCCCGGGTCAGCCAGGAGATCCAGGGCACCGAGGGTGTGCTCGGGGTGGCCCCGCCGCAACTCGCCCCGGACGGCCGGACCGCGCTGCTCGCGGTCATCCCGAAGACCGGCCCGACCGATCAGGCGACCGAGACGATGGTCCACGACATCCGGGGCGCGGTCGGCGGGATCGACGGCGTCGACGTGCTGCTGACCGGCGTCACCGCGATCGGCATCGACGTGTCGGAGAAGCTCGCCGACGCGCTCCCGGTCTACCTGCTGCTCGTCGTCGGCCTCTCCGTCCTGCTGCTGATGCTGGTGTTCCGCTCGATCCTGGTGCCGGTCAAGGCGGCCCTGGGCTTCCTGCTGACCGTCGCGGCGACCTTCGGCATCACCGTGGCGGTCTTCCAGCAGGGCACGCTGGCCGACCTGGTCGGGTTGGACACCCCCGGGCCGCTGATCAGCTTCCTGCCGATCCTGCTCATCGGCATCCTGTTCGGGCTGGCCATGGACTACGAGGTCTTCCTGGTCTCCAGGATGCGGGAGGACTTCGTACACGGGGACACCGCCGCCCAGGCCACCATCAACGGAATGGGCCACGGGGCCCGCGTGGTCACCGCCGCCGCCCTGATCATGATCTCGGTCTTCGGGGGCTTCGTCTTCCTCGACGACCCGGTGATCAAGTCGATGGGCTTCGCACTCGCCGTCGGTGTCGCCATCGACGCCTTCGTGGTGCGGATGACCATCGTCCCGGCGGTGATGTCGCTCCTCGGCGACACGGCGTGGTGGTTGCCCCGCTGGTTCCAGCGGACCCTGCCGAACGTCGACATCGAGGGCGAGGGGCTCCGCGCCCATCTCGACGAGAAGGTCACGGCCGGCGCCCGCTGACCTTCCAGCCGCCACCTCACCCCGCCCTGACACCGGGCCGGGGTGAGGTGGATGCAGGGGCCCCCTGCAGTACAAAAAGCGGTAACAGGGGTCCCCTGCATCCACCCCGACCGGCCGCCGGCCCGGGACGACTCAGGTGCCGGCCGGGTACGTTTCCAGTTCGCCCGGGGTGGTCAGGGCCGGCAGCGGGTGCAGGGCGCTGGTCTCGTCGCACCAGACGAAGGCGTCGTAGCGCTCGCCCAGCCGGGTGGGCACGTAGTTGGACCGCGACTCCAGGGACGGGTCGTAGACCACCCCGATCGCCCGGTGGTCGACGGTGTCGGTGACCCAGTCCGGCTGGTCCGCACCGTCGAAGACCAGCACCGCCCGCTCCGGCAGCAGCTCGTGCAGCCGGTGTTCCAGCGAGCCCGGGCGAGCCGGCGGGGCGGTCATCGTCTCGGCCGCCGATCCCCAGCGCGGCGCGGCCACCAGGCCGCCCCGGTAGCTGCCGAACCCGACCAGCACCACCGCCGCGTCACCGTGCCGTTCGCGGGCGAGTTGCCCGAGGTTGACCAGGCCGGCGCGGGCCATGTCGGTGGCCCGGGCGTCGCCGACATGGGTGTTGTGCGCCCAGACCACACCGCGGGAGCCGGGTCCGTACCGGTCCAGCAGGCGGTCCAGGGTGTCCGCCATGTGGATGTCGCGGACGTTCCAGGACTCCTCCCCACCGGCCACCATGACCCGGTAGTACCGCTCCGCGCCCGCCACCACCTCGGCGTTCTGCCAGGCCGAGAAGCGGTCCGCGCCGTCGGCGGTGGCCTGTTCCCGGGTACGCGCCAACAGGCGCACCACCTCCTCCTCGCAGCGCGCCGAGACGAACCGGCTGGCCAGCCCGTACTCCTCGGGTCGTTTGCCGTACGGCTCGAAGCAGCGGTACGCCTCCTGCGCGGCCTCCAACGACGCCGGGTCCTCCTCGCCCAGATAGTCGAAGATGGCCTGCATCGACTCCCAGAGGCTGTAGACGTCCAGACCGTGGAAGCCGGCGCGGCCCGCCTGCCCCCGGTCCACGTTCCACGCGCGCAGCCAACGGCAGAAGCGGGCCACCTCGGCGTTCGCCCACATCCAGGTCGGCCAGCGCTCGAAGCGTTCCAGTGCGACCAGGGGGTCGGCAGCAGCGCGCGGGGCGGCGGTGACCGAGCGGTGCACCCGGTCGCAGTCCGGCCAGTCCCCCTCCACCGCCACGAAGGAGAAACCGCACTCCGCGATCAGGCGGCGGGTGAGCTGCTCCCGTAGCCGGTAGTAGTCGTAGGTGCCGTGCGTCGCCTCGCCGAGCATGACGATCCGGGCGTCGGCGACACGCGCCAGCAACGGGTCGAAGTCGCTCGGTGCGCCGAGCCGCTGGACCAGCATGTCCGCGGCTACCCGAGGCGGGTCGGCGCAAACCCGGGGTGTGCGCCGACCGCCAGCGGGTAGCCGGCGTCCATGACGGTCACCGACGGGCAGTGGTGGGAGTACCTGACCGGACTGGACTACCCGGTTTCCCGGGAGGACCTGGTCCGTCGGGCCCAGGAGGTCGGCGCGGGCACCGAACTGCTCCAGGCCCTCCGGGCGTTGCCGGTCGGGGAGTTCGCCTCGGCCGACGAGCTGACCGACGCACTGGCCACCCTCGCCTGACCGCCGGAACGCCGGAACGCCGGAACGTCGGTGCCGGTCAGCCCCGTCGGGCGTGCAGGCGCCGGTCAGGCCCGTCGGGCGTGCAGCAGCCGGAACAGCACCAGCCACTGCTCCGGCCAGACCGCGCCGACCGGGGTCGCCGGGTCGAGCCGGACCGCGCGCAGCGCCGCGTCGACCCGGGGCCTCGGGTGCGCCGCCCGAAGCGAGGCCGCGAGCGAGCCGCCGACCCCGCCGAAACCCAGCTCCACCATCCTCCGGTACGCCGGCAGCGCCACCGTCGGCAGCAGCGGCTCCGGCCGTCGTCCCAGGCGCAGGATCCCGGCGTCGACCCGGGGCACCGGGCGGAACGCCGTCCGGGGCACCCGACCGGCCAGCCGCCAGGAGAACTCGGGCCAGGTCGAGACGGTCAGCCGGGTCCACCTGCCGTAGTTCCCGCTGCGTTTACGGGCGTATTCGAGCTGGGTGAGCAGGGTCGCGGAGCGCAGCCCCGGCGCGGCGAGGCACCAGCGCACCACGGCGGCCGTCAGCGACCAGGGGATGTTGCCGACCACGGCGAACGGCTCCTCCGGCGGTGCCACCGTGAGGAAGTCCACCGGCCGGTGGTCGACCCCGGGCAGCGCCGCGCAGACCGCAGCCAGGTCGGCGGTGACGGTCGGGTCGACCTCGTACGCGACGAGTCGCCGGCAGTGGGCGGCCAGCGGCCGGGTCAGCTGACCCCGACCGGCACCCACCTCCAGCAGCAGGTCGTCCGGGTCGGGGCGGGCTGCCCGGACGAACCGCGCGACGGCGGCCGGGTCGGTGAGGGAGTTCTGGGACAGTACGCGACGGGAGCGGTCGCGTGCGGTGGTACGAGTTCGGCGGGGCGCCACGGGTTCGTCCTGTCTGCCGCCGGACGGCGGCGATGCGGACAGGCAGCGCGGAGCGGGACCTGTCCGGGCGGATCGGGACTCGGACGACCCTGGGCAACGGCGGAACACGCGACACCAGCCCCACCCGCTGAGGTGCATGCAGGGGACCCCTGTTACCGCTTTTTGTCGTGCAGGGGTCCCCTGCTACCAACCCACCCCGCACGGCGGCAGGGTGTGACGGTGGGAGACGACCGCACTGCGGTGCCACCGCGCGGCCTGCGCGTACGCGGCCGTGCGGTTCAGGACCGCGTCAACTCGGACGTGGAGCGGTCAGGCGTGGCGGGCGTACCGGCCGGCCAGGGCCGGACGCCGGACTCGCGGGCGGGCCGTCAGGAGCTGGCCCCACGCGGCCGGCATCGCGGCCACGTCGATCAGGGCATGCGTGATCATGCCCGCACCGTAGCCCCCGCCCTGTCCCCTCCGCCTTCCCTTTTTCGTCCCCGCGCAGCCGTCCGAAGGTCGCGCCGGGTGCAGGGGACGGGTCCGTTCACCCTGCCGGACTACTGAATAGGCGAGCAGCCCGGCCGATGGGTCGCCGTGACGCGGGTGGGTGGCCCCGGGCGTCAGGAGAGGACGATGGTCCGCGAGGTGGCACGGGACTGTTCGGCGGCGGCGAGGACGGCGACCACCTCGCGGCCGAAGCGGACGTCGCAGTGGTGGTCCCGGGTACCCGCGTCGATCTCCTCGACCAGTTGGTCGACGGCGATGCCGAAGGCGGCGACCGGGCGGCCGTCCCCGGGCGGCAGGACCGCGACGCCGTTCTCACCGAAGAAGACCACGTCCCGGGTCACCGCCTCCGGCGGTGCGTCCAGGGTCAACGACATCGCGCTGGTGGCCCCGCCGTCATGGGTGAGCAGCAGGTGCACCAGCCCACGCGGCCCGTCCGTGGTGGTCACCCGGGTCACCCGGCCGAGCACCGGCAGGATCTGGGAGAGCGCGTGCGGGCCGATGTCCCAGAGTGCGCCGTGCTCCCGCCGCCAGGCCGAGTCCGCGTACGGCGTCTCCGGCTCGAAGATCGAGGAGAACAGGGTGGCCCGCGCGTGGTGCCAGCCGCCTGCGGCGGCGGTCGCGCCGAGGAAGCCCACCACGTTCGGGTGGAAACGTTGGGTGAAGAAGACGATCGAGGCGACGCCGGACTGCTCGGCGGCGGCGACCACCCGGTCGGCGTCGGCCAGGTCCAGCGCCAACGGCTTGTCCAGCAGCAGGTGCCGGCCGGCGGTGGCGGCGCGGACCGCGATCTCCGCCTGCACGTCCGGCGGTAGGGCCACGGCGACCGCGTCCACCGCGTCGATCAGCGCGTCCACCTCGTCGTACGTGGGCACGCCGTGCCGCCGCGCCAGCGCGGCGGCCTTCTCCGGGGTACGCCCCCACACCCCGGCCAGCTCGGCGCGTGGATGCGCGGACAGTGCCGCCGCGTGCGTCTCCGCCGCCCAGTGACCGGTGCCGAACAGCCCGAACCTCAGCAACCCGCACCCCCATCGCTCGTGCGTCCCGACCGGTGGTCCGGCCCGCGCCCTACGCTAGTGCGCCCGTCAGGCGGACGCAGCCGAGCCGCAGGGTGCCCCGAAGGCGACCGGAACCCTGAGTACGCTGTCCCGGTGACCGAGGTAGCGACGGGGTGGCCCCGATGACCAGTGCCGCCGCAGCCGGCTCACCCGTGGACGGGGTCCTCGCGACCGTCACGATCGTGCTGTCGCTCGTACTCGCGGCGTGGAGCCTGGTGACGGCGGCCCGCAACCGGCCACCGGACCGCACCCACCTGCTCGGCCTGGCCGTGCTGGAGATCGCGCTGCTGGCGCTGACCGTGGTCGCCCTGGTGGCGCTCGGCGGGGGCGACCGGCCGGGCGAGCCGGGCGCGTTCGCCGGCTACCTCGTGACGCTGGTCTTCCTGCCGCCGCTGGCGGGCGTGCTGGCCAGGATGGAGCCCACCCGCTGGGGCGCGGCGATCATCGGCGTGGTCTGCCTGGTGCTCCCGGTGGTGGTGGTCCGGCTCCAGCAGACCTGGGCGGTCGTCGGTGGCTGACCGACCGGAGAAACCACCAGCGGCGGACCGACCGGCAGCCCCGTCGGCGGTGACGTCCGCCCGGACGCCGGAACGTGCCACCAGCCGGGGGCCGGGACGGCTGCTGATCGCCGTCTACCTGCTCTTCGCCATCGCGGCGACCTCGCGGGCCGGACTCCAGATCCTCACGAGGTTCGACGAGGCCCCGCTGGCGTACCTGCTCTCCGCGCTGGCCGCGGTCATCTACATCGTGGCGACCGTCGGGTTGGCCCGGGGCGGGCGCGCCGGTCGCCGCACCGCCCTGGCCTGCTGCACGATCGAACTGGTCGGGGTGCTCGGGGTGGGCGCGCTCAGCCTGGTCGACCCGGCACTCTTCCCGGACGACACGGTCTGGTCCGGGTTCGGCAGCGGCTACGGCTACGTCCCGCTGGTGCTGCCGGTGCTCGGCCTGCTCTGGCTCCACCGCACCCGGCACGAGCGGACCTGACCCACGCCTGACTCCCCGCCCGAGCGGCGGCTGCGGGCAGGGAGTCAGCGGGACACGGATCAGTCGCGGGGGCCACCGGCGACGTAGACGACCTGACCGGAGACGAAGCCGGCCCCCTCACTGACCAGGAACGAGATGGTGTGCGCCACGTCCTCCGGCCGACCGACCCGGCGGACCGGGATCTCGGCGGTGGCGTGCTTCTGGAGGTCCTCGAAGTCCACCTTCATCCGGGCGGCCGTCGCCGCGGTCATGTCGGTGACGATGAAGCCGGGCGCGACCGCGTTGACCGTCACCCCGAACGGACCCAGTTCGATCGCCAACGTCTTGGTGAAACCCTGGAGACCTGCCTTGGCGGCGGCGTAGTTCGCCTGCCCCCGGTTGCCCAGCGCCGAGGTGCTGGAGAGGTTGACGATGCGCCCCCACTTCTGGTCGACCATGTGTTTCTGGGCGGCCTGGCTGAACAGGAACGCGCCGCGCAGGTGCACCCCCATGACCGTGTCCCAGTCGGCATCGGTCATCTTGAACAACAGGTTGTCGCGGAGCACCCCGGCGTTGTTGACCAGGACGGTCGGCGCGCCCAACTCGGCGGCGACCCGCTCCACCGCCGCCGCCACCTGACTCCGGTCGGACACGTCCGCGCCGACGCCGAGTGCCCGGCCGCCGGCCGCGCCGATCGCCTCGACGGTCTCCTTCGTGGCGGACTCCTCGATGTCGACCACGGCGACCGCCAGGCCGTCGGCGGCCAACCGGCGGGCGGTGGCCGCGCCGATCCCCCGCGCGCCTCCCGTGACGATCGCGACCCGTTGCCCCTCGGCCATACCTACCTCCCAGTAACAAGGCGACCTCCGCACCCTACCCCTCGTGACCACACCACGCGGACCCCTGCGCGGGAAGCGCGGTGCGGTCGCGCGGGAGGGTGGCGACGCCGCTCGGGCTGAGGTGGTAGCAGGGGTCCCCTGCTACACAGAATGCGGTAACAAGGGGCCCCTGCAACGCGGGAAGAGCAGGCGCGCGGACCGCGCGGGAGAGGCAGGCGCGCGGACCGACGGGAAGAGCAGGCGCACGGACCGCGCGGGAAGCAGGATCCGCAGCGGCGGTACGGGGTCAGGAGGACCAGGCGCGACGCAGCCGGATCCAGCGGTAGCCGTAGCCGGCGATCCGCAGCGCGTCGAGCTTGCCGGTCCCCCCGTAGTCCCGGTCGGTGAGCACGTCGACCGGGAGGTCGGCCTCGGGTTCCAGCATGCTGAGGTCCACCGTCGCGTCCCGCGTACCCAGGTTGTGCAGGAAGAGCATGGTGCCGGTCACGCCGTCGGCCCGGTGGGCGAGCACGCCGGGCGGCATCGGCACGTCGATGTGGGTGGTGGAACCGGAGCCGGTCTCGGGGGCCTCACGCAGCGTCCGGATCATGCGCTCGAACCAGGCCAGCAGCGAGTTGCGGTCCCGGCGCTGCTCGGTGACGTTGACCTTCTCGTAGCCGAACTCCCCCTTGTCGATCACCGGGCGGACCAGCTTCTCCGGGTCCGCCGTGGAGAAGCCGGCGTTCGGCTGGTACGACCACTGCATCGGGGTACGGATCGCCTGCCGGCCGGGCAGGGAGAGGTCCTCGCCCATCCCGATCTCCTCGCCGTAGCGGAGCACCGGCGTGCCGCGCAGGGAGAACTGGAGGGCGTACGCCAGCTCGATGCGGCGACGGTCGTTGCCGAGCATCGGGGCGAAGCGGCGGCGGATGCCCCGGTCGTAGATGCGCATCTCCTTGTCCGGGCCGAACTGCGCGTACACCTGCTCACGCTGCTCGGCGGTGAGCCGGGAGAGGTCGATCTCGTCGTGGTTGCGCAGGAAGGTGGCCCACTGCGCGCCGTGCGGCAGGGCCGGGGTGTCCCGCAGCGCGTCGATCACCGGTTCCGGGTCCTGGCGGGCCAGGGCGAGCATCAGCCGCCCGTTGAGCATGAAGTCGAAGAGCATGTGCACCCGGTTGGCCGAGCCTGCACCGTCCCCGAAGAACTGCGGCAGCTCGTCCGGCTCCACGTTGGCCTCGGCGAGCAGGACCGCGTCGCCCCGCCGCCACTGCACGTGCTGGCGCAACTCCGTGAGGAACTCGAAGTCCTTCGGCGAGTTGGCGTTCCCCGGTTCGGTCAGCTCGATGATGAACGGCACGGCGTCCATCCGGAACCCGGAGACACCGAGTTGGAGCCAGAACGACATGATCTTCTTGACCTCGTTCCGGACCTCCGGGTTGGCCATGTTGAGATCCGGTTGGTACTTGTAGAACCGGTGGTAGAACCAGGCCTTCGCGGTCCGGTCGTAGGACCAGGTCTCGTGCTGTTCGCCCGGGAAGACCATGCCCTGGAAGCGGTCCGCCGGCTCCTGCTCGGACCAGACGTACCAGTCCCGGTACGGCGAGTCCGGCGACGACCGGGCCGACTGGAACCAGGGGTGCTCGTCCGAGGTGTGGTTCACCACCAGGTCGATGATCACCCGGATGCCCCGGTTCGCCGCCTGGTGCAGCAGTTCGGCGAAGTCGCCCAGGGTGCCGAAGCGCGGATCGACGTTGTAGAAGTCGGTGACGTCGTAGCCGTCGTCCTTGTTCGGCGACGGGTGGATCGGGTGCAGCCAGAGGCAGGTCACCCCCAGCCGGGCCAGGTAGTCGAGCCGACCGATGAGGCCCCGGATGTCACCGACCCCGTCGCCGTCGGAGTCCGCGTACGTGTCGATGTCGAGGCAGTAGACGACGGCCTCGGAGTACCACCTGTCACCCATGCCGTCGTACCTTCTCCCGTCGACCACCACGGCAAACACGAGCACACCTCGGCCGGGCGGGTAGCCTGGCGGGCGTGGAGCGTGAGGACGGGCCGCAGCCGGTGGACTGGGCCGAGGGAAGCTGGCTGCGCCCGCCGGTACGGGTCGAGGCGGCCCCGGACGGTGGACTCCTCGTCGAACCCGCCGCCGGCAGCGACCTGTGGCGGCACACCAGCTACGGATTCGTGCACGACGACGCCCCGGCCCTGCTCGCGCCGTTCCCCACCGGCAGCGCGGTCGAGGTGAGCTTCCGGCTCGACTACACCGAGCAGTTCGACCAGGCCGGCGTGCTGGTCCGGGTGGACGAGGAGCACTGGACCAAGGCCGGCGTCGAGGTCTCCGACGGGCATCCTCAGCTCGGCGCGGTGGTCACCCGGGGCGTCTCGGACTGGTCGGTCGCACCGGTGCCGGAGTGGGTCGGCCGGGAGGTGACGGTGCGGGCGAGTCGGGCCGGCGACGCGCTGACCGTCCGCGCCCGGGTGGCCGGGCAGCCGTGGCGGCTGGTCCGCCTGGCCCCGCTGGCTCCGACGGCGGCGGCCACCGCCGGCCCGTTCTGCTGTTCACCGACGCGGGGCGGGCTCACCGTACGCTTCACCGGCTGGCGTCGCGGCCCGGCCGACGCCGCCCTGCACGACTGAGCCGACGGCCGCTGCGGACGGTCCCACCGCCCCGTGGTGCCGGCTGCTGGTCCGGGGCTGCCGGTGGCGGGCGACACGAACAGGTGTGGCCGGCGCCCTACCGGGTAGGACCATCGGATCGATGGACTCCCGGCGGAAGGATACCCATGGCACTCGCCGACAACGTCGACCCGGCTCAACTCGGCGGGCTGACCGGCTGGGTGGCCGGCGTCATCGAGGCGATGGGCGCACCCGGGGTGGCCCTGCTCGTCGCCCTGGAGAGCATCATCCCGCCGATTCCCAGCGAGATCGTCCTGGCGCTGGCCGGCTACCTGGCCGGCGAGGGCCGGTTCAACGTGGTGGTGGTCTGGCTGGCCGCCACCGTCGGTTCCCTGGTCGGCGCGCTCGTCCTCTACTGGGTCGGCGCGGTGCTGGGCGAGGACCGGCTCAAGCGCTGGCTGGACCGGCTCCCCCTGGTGGACCGCGACGACCTGGAACGCGCCGACCGCTGGTTCGAGCGGCACGGCCGCTGGGCGGTGCTGTTCGGCCGGATGGCACCGGTGGTGCGCAGCCTGGTGTCGATCCCGGCCGGCGCGAACCGGATGCCGCTGATGGAGTTCAGCCTGCTGACCACGCTGGGCAGCGGGATCTGGAACGCGATCTTCGTCGGGCTCGGGTACGCCCTCGGTTCGCGCTGGCAGCAGATCGACAAGTACAGCTCCTGGTTCGACTACGGCATCCTCGCCGTCTTCGCCTTCCTGATCGCCAGCTGGGCGGTGAAGAAGGCGCGTCGCCGCCGGGCGCGGCGCGACCGGCAGTCGGTGACCGCCGGCCGCTGACCGCGCCCGCGACGTCGGCTCAGGGCAGCGTCGCCAGGTGCGGCTTCACCGTACGGGCGAAGCCGTTGCCGTTGCTGACGTCCCAGTTGATCGACCACGTCATCGCGCCGCGCAGGCCCGGGTAGGTGCGCGGCGGCCGGAAGCTGCCGCAGTTGGTGCCCTTCGCCCGGCAGTCCATCGCGGCGTTGACCACACTGGGCGGGACGCTCCCGCCGCCGGCCGCGCCCGGACCGGCGGGCAGCCCGAGCGCCACCTGGTCGGGGCGGAGCCCGGCCTCCAACTGGATGCAGGCGAGCGCGACGATGAAGTTCACCGTGCCCTGCGGGTACGCGGCGTTCTGGTCGCAGCCGAGCATCGCCCCGGAGTTGTAGTACTGGGTGTGCACGACGGTGAGGATGTCCCGGATGTCCAGGGCGAGCTTGAAGTAGCTGCCCGCCGGGGACTGCATGTCGATGGTCTGCGGGGCCATGGTGATGATCAGGTTCGCGCCGACCTTCGCCCGCAGCGAGCGCAGCGCCTGCCCCATGTAGGTCGGGTTCAGGCCGTTCTCCAGGTCGATGTCGACCCCGTCGAAGCCGTACCGCCCGATGAGCGCGTGCACGCTGTCGGCGAAGGCGCTGGCGCTGGCCGCGTCGTTGACCGCCACCCGGCCGGTCTCGCCGCCGACCGAGATGATCACCTTCTTGCCCCGCGAGCGGAGGGTCTGCACGTCCGCCCGGAAGTCGGCGTCGGTGTATCCGCCAAGGGCCGCCGACAGGCCCGGATCAACGGCGAAGGTGACCGCGCCGGGGGTGGCCGTCGCCTCGGCGAAGGCGACCGCGACCACGTCGTACTCGCTCGGCACGTCGCGCAGCGGCAGCTCGACGGCCGGGTTGTCGAAGTTGTGCCAGTAGCCGGTGAGCACGTGCTTGGCCAGGCCGGAGGTGGGTGGCGGGGTCGTCGGGGGCGGGGTGGTGGGCGGCGGGGTCGTCGGCGGCGGTGTGGTGGTGGTGGGCGGCGGTGTGGTCGGGGTGGTGCCGCCGCAGGGCGCGCCGTTGAGGGTGCAGTTGCCCGGTGCGCCGGAACCGGTGGCGACGAAGCCGAAGGACACCGACGCGCCCGGGGCGATACTGCCGTTCCAGGAGCGGTTGGTGAAGGTGTACCGCTGGCCGGATGAGGTGAGCAGGGCGTCCCAGTAGGTGCCGACGCTGGTGCCGGTCGGCAGGTCGAAGGTGAGGCTCCAGCCGTTGACGGTGCTGCCGCCACCGTTGGTGATGGTGTACTTCCCCTCCCAGCCGGTGCCCCCGTCGGCGGTCTTCGCGAAGGTCGCGCTGGCTCCGGCGGCGAACGCGGGCATCGCCACCCAGGCCGCGCCGAGGGTCGCCACCGTGCGGCGACCAGGGAGAGGACAAGAAATCGGGAACGCTTCATACGACCCTCCAGGCCCGAGCGGGCATCCATGGATGTCAACAGGTCGGTTAATTATGAAGAAAGTTAACTGTTTATGTCCAGGGTGGGGGGCGAGGTCGGTCGGCCACGACGCAGCACGGTGTGCTCCAGTGCGGTGAAGGCGGTGGTGGTGACCAGGTAGAGCACGCCCGCCAGCGGCACCACCAGCGCGACCGGCAGCGTCGCGTACGGCAGCAGCGGCAGGATCCGACCGACGGTCGCTCCCACGTCACCGGCCACTCCACCGACCGCCGCCGGCCCGCCCGACGGGAGCGGCCCGCCGGACGACGCCGATCCGCCGGACGACGCCGATCCGCCGGACGACGCCGATCCGCCGGACGACGCCGGTGCGGTGGCCATGGTCCGTCGCATCCGGCGCGACGCCAGCCAGGCCAGGGCCAGCAGCGCCGCCAGGAGTACGCCCCAGACCGGTCCCGCTGCTCCGGCAAGGCCGTCGCCCAGCTCGTGCCCCAGCGGCACCCCGGCCAGCCGCCCGGTCAGCGGCGACTGGTCGCCGGCGGTGAAGAGGCGGTACATGACCAGGAAGAACGGTGCCTGGAGCAGGGCCGGCAGGCAGCCCGCCAGCGGGCTCGCCCCGGCGGAGCGGTACAGGTCGAGCAGTTCCCGCTGCAACCTGGCCGGGTCGTCGGCGTACCGGCGACTCAGCTCGCCGACCTGTGGGGCGAGAGCGGCACGACGGCGCTCCCCACGGACCTGGGCGACGGTGAGCGGTGCGATCAACAGCCGGACCGCGACGGTGAACCCGACGATGGCGACGGCGGTGGCCGCCCCGCCGGACAGTGGCGCGAGCACGGTGGCGAGCGCGGAGACGGCGTGGGACGCGACGCCGACAGCGGCGTCGAGTGGCGCGAAGGCGAGCATGGACGTACCCCTCGGTGCGATTCCGGTCGGATGTCCTCGACGGACGGGTGACGGGCGGAATCGACCGCGTGCGCGGAGCCGACGGTGCGGACCGGCGGACCCGCAGGTGCGGGCCGATCGGTCGACGGACGGCGGGTGGAGGTGCCGGCGGGACCCGGCGACGCGTCACGCGGTCGCGGGGCGTCCCCCCGGCGCGCGGGGGCGGGGTCGGCCCGGCGCGTCCGGGTCGAGCTGCCGGGGCACCCGACGGCGGCGGGCCCGTTCACGCAGGGACCGGGCCCGGCGGACGGCCTGCGGCCCGGCCGCGCCGACCACCGTGACCAGGACGGCCACCGTCGTGGCGAGCAGCAGCGCGACGCCGACCGCCGCACCGGCGAGCAGCTCGACCGGGCGGTCGGCGAGCACCACGACCTGGCCGAGCGCGGACGCCCAGACCCAGATCGCCAACGACAGCGGAGCCGGCACGTGCCCAGCCTAGGACCCGCTGTCACGTTCCCGACCTCGGCGAACCGGACCCGACACGCCGGGACAACGTTTTCCCGCCGCGTACG
The DNA here is from genome assembly GCF_900091415.1 of Micromonospora inyonensis. Taxonomy (NCBI): domain Bacteria; kingdom Bacillati; phylum Actinomycetota; class Actinomycetes; order Micromonosporales; family Micromonosporaceae; genus Micromonospora; species Micromonospora inyonensis. The sequence goes on from NZ_FMHU01000001.1 coordinate 285,901, forward strand.
GCTGGGTAGCCCTGAGAGCCCAGCACCCGCGGGCGACGCGGGCCGGAAAGAAGGTGGTGAAGGCCGTGACCGGCCAGGTGGCGAAGCAGGACGTGACGAGCACGCCGGACGGACCCGATCTCCTCACCGTCGGCGTCGAGGAGGAGTTCCTTCTCGTCGACCCGCACACCGGCGTGGCCGTGCCCGCCGTCGACCTGGTGATGGAGCAGGTGCCCCCCGAGCTGGGCGGCCAGGTCGAGCGGGAGTTCCAGACCAGTCAGATCGAGATCGGCAGCCCACCCGGGCTGGACCTCGGGGCGATCCGGCACTCCCTCGGATTGCTGCGCGCCGGGCTCGCCGACGCCGCCGAGCGGGCCGGCGTCCGACTGCTCGCCATCGGCACCGGCCCGGTCGAGGGGCCGGTGCCGCCGGTGGTGGACAAGCCGCGTTTCGACCGGATGGTCGAGCGGTTCCGACTGCTCGCACCCGGTCCGGGCAACAACGGCGTGCACGTGCACGTCGGAATCCCCGACCCGGACACCGGTGTGCGGGTGCTCAACCACGTCCGGCCCTGGCTGCCGGTCCTGCACGCGCTCACCACCAACTCTCCCTTCTCCGCCGGGGAGGACACCGGGTACGCGAGCTGGCGCTCGGTCGAGTGGGAACACTGGCCGTCGGTGGCCCCGACCCCCTGGCTCGACTCGCACGCGCACTACCAGCGGCTGATCCGGCAGCTCATCGACAGCGGCGTGATGCTGGACGAGGGGATGCTCTACTGGTACGCCCGGCTGTCCGCGAAGTACCCGACCGTGGAGATCCGCATCGGCGACGTCTGCCCGTCGCTGGACGACACGATCCTGGTGGCCGCGCTGGTCCGCGCCCTGGTCGGCACCGCGCTGGCCGACATCGCCGCCGACCGTCCGGCGCCCCGGGTCGACCACCACCTGCTGGTCGCGGCGCACTGGCGGGCCGCCCACGACGGACTGACCGGCAAAGCGGTCGACCCGCACACCGGCGAGGTGGGGCCGGCGTGGGACCTGCTGGACCGCCTGGTCGAGCGGGTCCGTCCCGAACTGGTCCGGCACGGCGACGCCGACCGGGTCGACGACCTGCTCGCCGGGGTACGCCGGCACGGCACCGGAGCCGAGCGGCAGCGCGCGGTGTACGCCCGTACCGGTCGCCTCGTCGACGTGGTGGAGGACGTGGCGCGACAGACGCGCGGGGGTTCGCCGACGGTGACAGACTGATCCGATGGCGGAACGGTTGATCGTGGTGGGCGCCGACGCCGGGGGCATGGCGGCGGCGTCCCAGGCCCGGCGGCGGCGCGGACGGGACGACCTGGAGATCGTGGCGTTCGACCGGGGGCGTTTCACGTCGTACTCGGCCTGCGGCATCCCGTACTGGATCAGCGGGCTGGTCGACGAGCGGGACGACCTGGTCGCCCGGGACCCGGCCACCTTCCGCGACGAGTACCACGTGGACGTCCGGCTCCGGCACGAGGTCACCGCCATCGACCTCGACCGGCGCGAGGTGGTCGCCCGGGACCTGGCCGGTGGCGGCGAGGTCCGCGAGCGGTTCGACACCCTGGTGTACGCCACCGGCGCGACCCCGGTGCACCCGGAGTGGGCCCGCACCGAGGCGGCCGGCGTGTTCGGGGTGCAGACCCTCGACGACGGCGACGCGCTACGCGACTGGCTCGAACGCGACCCGGCGCCCCGGCGCGCGGTGGTCGTCGGCGGTGGCTACATCGGCGTGGAGATGGCCGAGGCGCTGATCGTGCGCGGGCTGTCGGTGACCCTCGTCGAGCAGGCCGACCAGCCGATGTCCACCGTGGACCCGGACATGGCCGGACTGGTGGCCGAGGCGATGCGCGGGCTCGGCATCGACGTCCGTACCGGGGTGACGGTCACCGGGCTGGAAACCCACGACGGTCGCGTCACCGGGGTGTGCACGGACGCCGGGGAGTTCCCGGCCGACGTCGTCGTCCTCGGTCTCGGGGTGCGTCCGAACACCGCGCTCGGCGAGGCGGCCGGCCTGCCGGTCGGCCCGTCCGGCGGCATCCGGGTGGACCGCCGGATGCGGGTGGTCGGGGTGGACGGGGTGTGGGCGGCCGGGGACTGCGTGGAGACCCTGCACCGGGTCAGCGGTCAGCCGGTCACCATTCCCCTCGGTACGCACGCCAACAAGCAGGGCCGGGTCGCCGGGATCAACATCGGCGGCGGGTACGCCACCTTCCCCGGCGTGATCGGCACGGCGGTCACCAAGGTCTGCGACCTGGAGGTGGGACGGACCGGCCTGCGGGAGTCCGACGCCACCGCCGCCGGCTTCCAGTTCGTCTCGGTGGTCGCCGAGTCGACCAACCGGGCCGGCTACTACCCCGGGGCCCGCACCATGTCGGTCAAGCTGATTGCCGAGAAGCCCGGCGGGCGGCTGCTCGGCGCGCAGATCGTCGGCTGGTCCGAGGCGGCCAAGCGGATCGACACGCTGGCCGTGGCGCTGTGGAACGGCATGACGGTGGACGCGATGACCGGCCTCGATCTCGGCTACGCGCCGCCGTACGCCCCGGTCTGGGACCCGGTGCTCATCGCCGCCCGCAAGGCGGTCGACGCGCTTGAGGAGTGACCGCCCTGCCGTGGCCGGGGCGGCGAGGATGGCGGGATGACCGTGGACGCGGAGATCCCCGAGGCGCTGGACTGGCTGCGGCGGGTGCCCGCCGGGCGGGAGTGGCTGGCGGTGCTGCCCGAGCGGCTGGCCGCGTGCGTGGAACGCTGGTCGCTGCGGCTCGGCCCGGTGTACCCGCGATCGCTCGTCTCGCTGGTGCTCGCCGCCGAACTGCCGGACGGGACGCCGGCCGTGCTCAAGCTCCAGTATCCCGACGGGGACAGCGAGCACGAGGCGGCGGCGCTGGCGACCTGGGCCGGCGACGGCGCGGTCCGGTTGCTGGCGCACGCGCCGGCGTGGCGGGCCCTGCTGATCGAGCGGTGCGTGCCCGGCGATCCGCTGTCCGGCCGCCCGGCCGAGGAGGCGCTCGGGGTGGTGGTGGACCTGCTCCCCCGCCTCTGGCGGCCGGCGGGTGCCCCCTTCACGTCGCTGGCCGACGAGGCCGCCGGCTGGGTGGAACGTCTGCCGGGCAACTGGGAGCGGGCCGGTCGGCCGTACGAGCGGCGGCTGCTCGACGCCGCCCGCGACCTGCTCGCCGACCTGGTTCCCACCCAGGGTGACCAGGTGCTGGTCAACCAGGACCTGCACGCCGGGAACGTGCTGCGCGCGGGCCGCGAGCCATGGCTGGTGATCGACCCGAAGCCGCTGGTCGGTGAACGCGAATTCAGCGTGGTGCCGCTGGTGCGCGGCGCGGAACTGGGCCACTCACCGGCGGCGGTACGCCACCGGCTGGACCGGCTCACCGCCGAGCTGGGGCTGGACCGGAAGCGCGTGCGGGGTTGGACGATCGGCCAGACGCTGGCCTGGAGCATCGGCGAGGGGCAGGTCTTCCCCCGGCAGGTCGAGGTGGTGCGCTGGCTGCTCGACGGCGACTGATCCGCAGGTCAGGCGCCGTCCGGTGGCCTTGTCAGGGGCGAGGGTTACGGTGTGCGCGCTGTCGACGTACCGGTCCCACCGGTCGCCCGCCCCCGGAGGATTCCCCATGCCGCAGGAGACGACGTACCTCGAACTGTCCGAAGCGGACGGTGGAGCGCACAAGTTCTACGAGACCGTCGTGGACGGCTCCGAGCTGACCGTCCGCTACGGCCGGATCGGTGACCAGGGGCAGGTCAAGACCACCAGTTTCGCGGACAACGCGAAGGCCCGCGCCGCCGCCGCGAAGAAGATCGGGGAGAAGGTCCGCAAGGGGTACGCCCCGGCGGTGCGCGGCGTCCGCCAGAAGCGCGCGGTCAGCCGCCGCCAGATCGTCAGCACCCACTCGACCGCGCGGACCGCCCCGGTGCTGTGGCGGTACCACTCCGGTGCCCCGGCCTTCGGCATCTTCGTCGACGGGCAGCACTGCATGGTGGGCAACGAGCACGGGGTGATCACCACCCTCGGCCACGACGCGCAGGTGCTCAGCCAGGTCCGGCTGCCGGACGGGGTGAAGTGCATCGTCGCCGACGACGCCTGGATCTACGCCGGTTGCGACGACGGCAACGTGTACGACCTCTCCGGCAAGGTGCCCCGGGTGGCGTACACCATCGCACCGGAGATCGACATCTACTGGCTGGACATCCACGACGGCGTGCTCGGTGTCTCCGACGCGGGCGGCGGGATCTCCGCCGTCGACCACGAGGACGAGTTCCTCTGGCGGCGGCCGGGGCGCGGCTCGTCGGCGTGGATGGTGCGCTGCGACGACGACGCGATCTACCACGGCCACTCGGCGGGGGTCACCGGCTACGACTGGCGGACCGGCCAGGAGCTGTGGAACACCCGCACCGGCTCGGTCCTGTTCGGCTGGCAGGAACGCGACCACGTCTTCGCCGGCACCGGCACCCGCCAGGTCGTCCGCCTGACCAAGCGCGGCCGGGCCGACATCACGTACCACTGCGACGCTCCGGTCTTCTCCTGCGCGGCCACCGAGAACGGCCGGTACGTCTTCGCCGGGGACAACCACTCCTCGATCTACTGCTTCGACGAGGCCGGCAACCGGCTCTGGAAGCTCGGCACCGGCTGCGGTTCGGCGTACTCCATGCAGTACCACGAGGACCGCCTCTACGTGGTCACCACCGGCGGCTACCTGGCCTGCATCGACGCCAGCGAGCAGGCGATCCGGGCGGCCGAGGGCGGCAGCGTCCCGCAGGTGGTGGACGTCAAGGCCCCGCCCCGGATGGCGGCCACCGCCCCGTCGACCACGGTCGAGGTGGTCCACAGCGCCGCAGGCGGGGTGGTGGTGCAGTGCATCGAGGATCGTGGGCGGCTGCGCGTCCAGGTGATCTCCGACGGGTTCCACCGGGACTGGTCGGTGCAGTTCCCCAAGGGCATCCGCGAGCGGGGGGCCCGCTACCTGGTCACCGAGGTCCGCGAGGCCGGGCGGGGCGGGTTCTACCGCGCGTACGGCGACATCCGCCGGCTGGTCTGAGCGGCGACGCTGGTCGGGCTGGACACGAACAGTCGGCTCGGCCGTCGTCGGGCCGCGGCATCGGCCGGGTCAGCCGGCCTGGCAGGCGGCGCACCAGTAGAGGTTGCGTCCGCCCAGCTCACCCCGGCTGACCGCCGTACCGCAGACGTGGCAGGAGTCGCCGCTGCGGCGGTAGACGTACACCTCACCGCCGTGCCGGTCGACACGCGGGGCGCGGCCCATCGCCTCGGGCAGGTGGGCCGCGCGGACGGTGTCGATCCGGCCCCGCTCGACGGCGAGCGTCATCAGCTCGACCAGGTCGGCCCAGAGTGCCCGCCAGCCCGCCGGGGTCAACTGCCGGCCGGGCAGCAGCGGCGGCAGTCCGGCCCGGAACAGCGCCTCGGTTACGAAGATCAACCCGGTGCCGGCCACCACCGACTGGTCGAGCAGGAGCGCGGCGAGCGGCGTCGGGCTGCGGGAGATCCGGGCGTACGCCCGCGTCGGGTCGGCGTCGGCGCGCAGCGGATCGGGGCCGAGCCGGGCACGCAGCGCCGCGACCTCGCCGGGGGTGAGCAGTTCGCACGCGGTGGGGCCGCGCAGGTCCAGCCAGTGCCGGTCGCCGACCATCCGTAGCCGCACCTGCCCGACCGGGGCTGGCGGCTCCCCCGGCCCGTCGGTGAACTTTCCGTAGAGCCCGAGGTGGATGTGCAGCGTCAGGTCTGCGGCGTAGTGGTGCAGCAGGTGCTTGCCGTACGCCTCGGTGCTCTCCAGCAGGCTGCCGGAGATCAGCGCGGCCCCCTCGGCGAACCGGCCCTGCGGGCTGCTGACCTGCGGCTTCTCCCCGGCGAACAACTCGGCGTGCCGAGCGGCCAGACGGTGGATGCTATGTCCCTCGGGCACGGCCACCAAGCGTAGTCAGCGTTGCCCGACGTGGACCCGCCCGGTCCGGCCCACGGCGTCGTCGCCTCGTCCTCGTCGGGATCGGTCAGGTGGGGGCGGTGCTTTCCGATTCACTCCTCGACCCCGTTGATCAGGATCATCACCGGTGGATCGACGGCGAGCCGACCGAGAACTCGGCGCCGCTGGCGCACCGGGCGACGCGTCCATGCCAGGGGCGCAACGTGGCCTCGGACGGACCGCCCGGTCGGTGGCTCCCGGCCTTTCGTGACCTTGACCCCATTGCGGCCGGACAACGCCGCCGGAACTGCGCGGCTTACGAGCAGACGTCCTTGCGATGCCCGACGTCGTGGACCGTCAACTCGTCGCCGTCAAGGCGGTAGAGGACCCGGTAGTCACCGACTCGCAGACGACGCCCGGATCCATCGCGCATCTCGGTCGAGTTCTGCGGGACCGGGTCGGAGACCAGGCCGAGGATCGCGCTCAGGACGGTCAGGAAGACGTTGCGGGGCTGCTTATGCAGCCAGACCAGCACATCCCGGTCGATCTGAACCTTCACGCCGCTGCACCGCCGGCCCGCTCAGCCAGCAGCGCCTCCACCTCACGAGGATCAACCCCGAGCGACTCCAGGGCCGCCGACAGCGGCACGAACTGACCGTCGGCACGAGAACGAGCGATCACCGCAGCGTCCCGACGGTCCCGGAACGCCTCGATCTCCTCCCACTCGTCGATGCCAACCAGGACGGCGACGGGCCGCTCGTACTTGGTGATGATGACCGGCTCCCCGGTGCGCTCGACTCCGTCCAGTACCCGACCCGCGCCATCGCGGAACTCCCGCAGCGTAATCCTCGTCATGCACCGAACTGTACCATGCGGTACCGCACTGCCCGGGGAGCAACACTGCAGCTCCGAGGCCGCACTACAGCCGTTCCGGCCCCACGCCCACGCGCCCACTCAACAGACCACCCGAACCCGCCAGACGCAGCCAGTCACCGGCGCGGTGGCGAACGGTCATCGGGACGCCAGGCCGCAACGATCCCTTCACCGAACAAGTGCCGCTGCGGCTTCCGGGGATCGACGCCACGACGCTACGCGCCGCGCCACGGGACATCCTCGGGCGCCGGAATCGCGGCCCGGTCGGGCTGCCAGCGGCCACCCCGCAGCACCGGACGACGCAGCCACGGCGTACGGCCGACCACGGATGACGTCGCCAGCCGTCGCCGTGACGTCCGGGTCTCCGACCGCCGTCAGCCGGTCAGCCCACCGGCGAAGGGCATCGAGCGCCACCGCTCGACAAGCGGCCGGATGGCGTCCACCAGCAGGGGCAGTTGCGGCGCGAGGGCGAGGCAGGCGACGCCCCGCAGCATCCCCACCGCGTTGACGAAGCTCATGACGTCCCGGTCCAAGCGCCGCATGCCCCGGCGCTGCGCTGCGCGGTCGTAGGCGGCCTCGCAGTCGGGGCCGAGACCGGCGAGGTCCCACTCGACAGGCCCCAGCGTGACCAGCTCGAAGTCGGCGTACAGGGGCCCGCGCACCCCGGGGACGATGTTCACCGCCGGGCAGTCCCCGTGCACGGGCTGGAGGTCGATCCCCGGGAACGTGCGCTCGAACGTCGCGCGGGACCGCACGACCGGCGCCAGGATCCGCCACTCGCGACGTGCGCGGTCCAGGTCGGCCGGATCGACGAGGTCGGCACGACCGTCGAGCAGGGCGATGCCGTCCTCGATGAACCGGGGTTCGGCCGCGGACAGGAACGCCAGGTCACCCGGGTAGTCGCGCAGGGCGGCGTGCAGATCGACGACGAGGCCCGCATTGGCCAGGTAGTCGGGTTCAACGTCCGGGGCCACGTCGACGAACTGCCAGAACGTCATCGAGAAACCGTCGTGCTGGACCGGTTCCCGGGGCACGAGCGGGCTGGGCGGGATGACCGGGACGCCCCGGTCGGCGAGCCACCGGGTCACGTCCAGCTCCGCCCGCTGCCGGCCCGCCAGGCTGTCGAGGTCCACGTGGTGCGGCAGGACCGTGGGCACCCGGGCCACGACGGGCGACGGCGCGAGGTGCACGACCACGGAGAACACGTCGTACAGCACCCTCGGGTCGGTCACGGTGAGCCCGAGACCACGCCCGGCGTGGACGGCCGCGTCGACGGCGCGGGCGCTCCGGTCGGCGATCTGCTCGGGTGGCAGGAACACGGTCACGCCATGATCGTCCCATTTCCGTCCGGACGGTCGGCGGGCAGCAGGGCCGTGTAGACCCGGTCCAGCACCTGGGCCTGGGCCGGCCAGGACCACGACTCCAGCAGGCCCGGTGTCTCGTACGCGGCCCGGTAGCGGGCCGGGTCGGCGAGCACCGCCCGCACGGCGTGGGCCAGGTCGGCGGCGTCCACGGCCCGGAACACCTCGCCCTGGCCGGTGCGGCGGACCGTCTCCGCCATGGTCCGCACGTCGCTGACCACGATCGGCAGCCGCGCGTGCGAGTACTCGAAGAACTTCGTGATCAGGGCGATCTCGTGGTTCGGCCAGTGCTCGATCGGGATCACCCCGACATCCGCCCCGGCGAGCAGCGGCACCACCCGGTCGGCGGCGACGTACCCGCCGACGTGCAGCCGGTCGGCCACGCCGAGTTCCGTCGCCCGCGCGACCAGGCTCCGGACGTGGTCGCCGTCCGGCCGGTTCACCACGAACGCGACGTGTGTGCCGGGCAGGTCGGGCAGCGCCTCGACCAGCACGCGCAGCCCGCGCTGCGGCGCCGCCGCCCCGCTGTAGACCACCAGCGGCACCTCCGGCCCGATGCCGCACCGCTGACGCAACGACTCCGACTCCGGCGCGGCGTCCGGCAGGTCCGGGGCGTTGAGTACCACCGCCGGGCGCGCGGCGAGGCCGTGCTCGGCCTGCAACAGCCGGGCCAGCTCGTCGGAGACGGTCACCACCGCGTCGGCGTACGGGGCGTACTCCCGCTCGTGCGCCCGGTGGGCGGGCAGCCAGCGGACGTCGTCCCGCCAGGGCTTGATGCCGGGGAGGAACTCGTGCGCGTCCCAGAGCAGCTTGACCGACCGACCCCGGTCACCGGCCCGTGCCTTGGCCCGCGCGCCGACCCCCAGCATCCGGAAGTCGTGGGCGTGGATCAGGTCCGGGTCGAGCGCGTCCACCACCGGGCCGTACGCCCGCTCGTACTGCCAGAGCGACGGTTCCAGCCGTCGCCAGGCCCGCTCCCGCATGGCCACCGACCAGAACCGGGTGTACGCCGACTCGACCGGCTTGCGCAGCCCGCCGAGCGCCGCCACCGCTCGCCGTCGGCGCGCCTGCGCCCCCGTTCCCGGGCCGCCGCCCATCGGCAGCAGCCGCACCTCGGCACGGTCGAGCCGCCAGCGGTGCGGTACGCCGTCCGGCGAGCGCCCGAGCAGCGTCACGTCCCAGCCTGCGGCGGCGGCCGACCGGGCTGCCTTCTGCACCCGCGAGTCGCCGTGCACCGCGTTGTCGACCAGCATCACCACGCGCCCCCGGGCACCGCCGGGGGCATGGTCGTCGTCTCTGCCCGCACCGGTCACGGCTGAGGATCCTACGGCCGTTCCTCTCCGCCCCGGGGCTCGTCGCGGAAGCTGTCGACCCCCGTTCACCTGCACGTCCACCAAGCGTTGCCGGAGGTGACAGGTGTGCCGGAAGTCGGCCCTGGGTACCTCCCGGGTACCACCGCGTGGCAGCCGCTGGCGCGTCCGAGGTCTCCACGCACCGATCAGGAGGTGCTCGTCATGAAGATTCCCCTGCTGTCGCGCCGGAGCGAACCGGCCACCCACGACGGAAACGAGGACACCGTGGAGACCGTCGGCGCGGGCGACCGGGACCCGGCGACCGTGCCGGCCGACGGCGACGGTCGGATCGCCGCCCCGGTGGCCACCGACCGGGGCGGCGACCGGACCACGTACCGCAGCGCCGCCGCGACGGTCGACGGCCGCGACCACCGGACCGACCCGCCGTCCGTGGACGACCGGATCCGTGACCCCCGGGACGCCGAGGCGGAGCGACGGGCCGAGGCCCGGGCGGCGACCGCGCGGGCCGCCACCGCCCGTCCGGCGGACCCGGATGCGGACCGGCCCCCCGCCCGACCGGGTCACGACTCGACGACCATGGAACGGACCATCGACCTGGACCGGGAGTCCCGGGAACGGCTGATCGACCGGCACCACCCGGACCTCGACCGGGACATCGTCGACCGGCGTGCCCCGGAGCCGACGGTGGTGGCCGGGAAGAAGCCCCGGGCCAGCCTGCTCGCCACGCTGGGGCTGGTCGTCGGCGTGGTCGGGCTGCTCTTCGTGCTCACCGGCACGCTCGCCGGGTACGGCATCGCCGTCGGCGCCCTCGGCGCGGTGCTCTCCGTGTTCGGTCTGATCGCCACCCGCCGCCGGCACGTCGCGGGCAAGACCGACGCGCTGCTCGGCATCCTCGCCGGGCTCGCCGCCGTGGTGCTCGGCGTGCTCGCGATGACCGGCCAGTTCGACTGGCCGACCACCGACGGCGACTGGGTCAACCGCCTCCGGGAGTGGCTTGACTCACAGTTTGCCGACCGGTTCTGACGGGCACTGTTGGCGGCACCGGTGATGCACCGGTCGAGCCCGGGCCAACTGGTGGTTCACCAGCGGGGGGCGACATTCCTTCAGGGGCGGCGGTTCGCCGCCCCTGAAGCATGTCCGGGGCCGGATGCCATGGCGGGTGGGAGGATCTCCGTCACCAGGGGACAGTCCCGGCGTCGTCGAACAGCCCTCCGGTCGGGCCGTCGTCCGGCAGCGTGGCGAGCCGAATGGCGATCCGGGCGCCTTCCGCGGGCGTGCGGGTTCCGCGGAAGCCGTTGAGATCGGTCGCGACGTAGCCGGGGCAGGCGTTGTTGATTTTGATGGTGGTGCCGCTCAACTCCTTGGCGTACTGGATGCTGACCGCGTTGAGGAACGTCTTCGACGGCGAATACGCCCCGCTGACTCCGCCGAGGTCGACACCCGGCGTGGTCTGCAGGGTGAGGGAACCGACGTGGCTGGACTGGTTGACGATCCGCGGATGCTCCGAGCGGCGCAGCAGCGGCAGCATCGCGTTGATGACCCGGATGACGCCGATCACGTTGGTCTCCACCACCGCCCGCATACCCTCCGGCGTCACGGTCGAGGGCTCTGCCGGCCACGCCCCGGCGGTCGCGGCGTTGTTGACCAGCACGTCGAGCCTCCCGGCGCGCTCCTCGATCAGCGCGGCGGCGGCCGCCACACTCGCGTCGTCGGTCACGTCCAGGGGCACCCCGAAAGCGTCGACGCCGGCCGCGCGCAGCTTCGCCACGGCATCCTCCCGGCGCTGCTCGTCCCGGGCCCCGACGCCGACACTGCAGCCCAGCGCACCGAGCCCCGCTGCGATCTCGTACCCGATTCCCTTGTTCGCGCCGGTGACCAGCGCGATCGTCTTCTCGCTCATGCCGGCAATCGTGGCGGCGCGCCGACGCGGAACCAACACCGCTTGAGTCACGCAACGATACCCAGCCGGTATTGATCGGGCGGTAGTCTCGACAGGTGGAGATGCGAGAGCTGCGGTACTTCGTCGCGGTCGCCGAAGAACTGCATTTCGGCCGGGCCGCTCAGCGCCTCGGCATCGCCCAGCCGCCGCTGTCGCGCACGATCAGCCAACTGGAACAACGGCTCGGGGTCGCGCTACTGCAACGGACCAGCCGCAGGGTCACGCTCACCGAGGCCGGGTCGGTGCTGCTGGCCGAGGCCCGACCGATCCTCGGCGCGCTGGCCGCAGCCGAGCGACGCGCCCGGCGGGCCGCGACGAGTCAGCCCTCGCTCGTACTGGCCACCAAGGCCGGCGCCTCCGGCGAACTGCTGGCGAAACTACTCGACGCGTACGCCGCCGAACCGGGTGCCACCGCAGTCGATCTGCTGCTCTGCGAATCCCACCCGCAGCAGCTACTGCATGACGGGCAGGCCGACGTGGCACTCCTGCACCAACCCTTCGACTCGACCGCCGGACTCGACACCGAAATATTGAGCACCGAGGGACAGGTCGCCGTCCTCCCCACCTCACATCCGCTCGCCAGCCGGTCCCACGTCCGGTTGGCGGACGTCACCTCGCTGCCCGAACTCCCGGCAGCTCGCTGGCCCGGCCCCGGCGGCACCTACCCCGACGGCCCCGGCGCGGAGGTTCGCAACCAGACGCAGCTCTTCCAACTGATCGCACTGGGCCGCACCACGGTGGTCCTGCCCGAGTCCTGCCGCGCCAACCTGCTGGCCGGCCTGGCCGCCGTGCCGGTCCTGGACGCGCCGGCCGTCACGACGGTCATCGCCTGGCCACCGCACAGCCGCTCCCGGGCGCTCGCCGGCCTGGTCCGCGTGGCCACACGCCTCTGACTCCCCACCCGCCGCCCGGGAGAACGGCGGCGACCCTGGTCGACCGTCCGCCGCCGCTCCAGCACGCAACGAATCGCGCGTCCACTGCCGTACAGACGCAATGAACATGCGCTTCACGCAATCCTCACGGGTGGATACCGCCGCTGCCGGGCGCATAGCGTTGGAGCAACGGCGCCAGCCCGCAGGCCGCGAGTGGCCGGGCGCGCCCGACCCCCGGGAGCAGGACAATGACGATGGACGCCTCCAGCCAGCGCTTCCTCATGTGCCGGCCGACGTACTTCGCCGTCGACTACGCGATCAACCCCTGGATGGACCCGACCGCGCCGGTCGACGCCGACCTGGCCATCCGGCAGTGGGAGCAGCTGCGGCAGACCTACCGCGAACTCGGCCACACCGTCGAGGAGATCACTCCGGTGCCCGGCCTGCCCGACATGGTCTTCGCCGCCAACGGCGGCACCGTGATCGACGGCAGGGCGATGGCGGTGCAGTTCCGCGACCCGCAGCGCGCCGACGAGGCCCCCGCCTACCGGGCCTGGTTCGAGGCCGCCGGCTTCGAGATGTACGACCCGAAGCACGTCAACGAGGGCGAGGGCGACATCCTGCTCGTCGGTGACCTGCTGCTCGCCGGCACCGGGTTCCGCACCGCGCACGCCTCGCACGCCCAGTTGCAGGAGGTCTTCGGGTACCCGGTGATCACCCTCCAGCTGGTCGACCCCCGCTTCTACCACCTGGACACCGCACTCACCGTGCTCGACGAGCGGACCGTGGCGTACCTGCCCGAGGCGTTCTCGCCGGGCAGCCGGGCCGCGCTGCGCCGGCTCTTCCCGGACGCGGTGCACGCGACCATGGCCGACGCCGAGGTGCTGGGGCTGAACGCGGTCAGCGACGGCCGGCACGTGGTGCTGCCCGCCCAGGCCACCGACCTCGCCGCGAAGCTGCGTGACCGGGGTTACGAGACCATCGGTGTCGACCTGTCCGAGCTGCGCAAGGCCGGCGGCGGCCCGAAGTGCTGCACGTTGCGACTCCGTCAGGGAAAGGCAGGCAAGTGATCGTCGACGACATGCTGCGGACCCCGGACGCGGTCCGGGACGCCGAGCGGTGGACCGCGCACAACTACCACCCGCTGCCGGTGGTGATCTCGTCCGCCGAGGGTGCCTGGCTCACCGACGTGGACGGGCGGCGCTACCTCGACTGTCTGGCCGGCTACTCCGCGCTCAACTTCGGCCACCGACACCCGCAGCTCGTCGCCGCCGCGCACGCCCAGCTCGACAAGCTGACCCTGACCAGCCGGGCGTTCATCCACGACCAGTTCGCCGACTTCTGCCGTGAGCTGGCCCAGCTCTGCGGCAAGGAGCTGGTGCTGCCGATGAACACCGGCGCGGAGGCGGTGGAGACCGCGATCAAGGTCGCCCGCAAGTGGGGCTACCAGGTCAAGGGCGTACCGGCCGGGCAGGCGAACATCGTCGTCGCCGAGGGCAACTTCCACGGCCGGACGACCACCATCGTCAGCTTCTCCACCGACGCGGACGCCCGGGACGACTTCGGGCCGTACACCCCGGGGTTCACCCTGGTCCCCTACGGCGACCTGGACGCGCTGGCCGCCGCCATCGACGACGACACGGTCGCGGTGCTGATCGAGCCCATTCAGGGCGAGCAGGGCGTGGTGGTGCCCCCGGAGGGCTACCTGCCGGGTGTACGCCGGGTGTGCACCGAGCGCAACGTGCTCTTCCTGGCCGACGAGATCCAGTCCGGCCTCGGCCGTACCGGTGAGACCTTCGCCTGTGACAACGAGGGCGTCGTGCCGGACATGTACCTGCTCGGCAAGGCGCTCGGCGGCGGGATCGTGCCGGTCTCCGCCGTCGTCGCGAACGCCGACGTGCTGGGCGTGCTCAAGCCCGGCCAACACGGCTCCACCTTCGGCGGCAACCCGCTGGCCTGCGCCGTCGCCACCGAGGTGGTCCGGCTGCTGGCCACCGGCGAGTTCCAGCAACGCTCCGCCAAGCTGGGCGAGCGGCTGCACGCCGGGCTGCGGGAGCTGATCGGCCGGGGCCTGGTCGCTGTCCGAGGCCGGGGTCTCTGGTCCGGCCTGGACATCGACCCGGCGCTGATGACCGGCCGTCAGGCGTGTGAGCGGCTGATGGAGCGGGGGGTCCTCGCCAAGGACACCCACGGCTCCACGATCCGCCTGGCCCCGCCCCTGGTCATCACCGCCGAGGAGATCGACCACGCGCTCGCCCAGCTCACCGCCGTTCTCGACCCCACCTCCTGAGCCCTGGACCCCACCCGCCCCCGGCCGGTGACGAGGGCGGGTGGGGCGGGGATCAGGCGCGGGGAAGACGCATGGCCATGGTGGGAGCTTCGGCCATCACCGAGGCGGGGGTGTACGGGGCACCGGCGGGCAACGCGCCGGGGTGGCCGATCTGCACCCCCGGGTACAGCTCGACCATGTCACCCGGGTCCAGCACCCGGGACTGCTTCGGGGCCAACGCGATGCGCTCCGCCTCGGCCATCGAACCGCCCGGACGGATGCCGCTGCCGTTGGTGCTCACGTCGGTGACCACCACCGTGCCGGCCCGCAGCTCGAACTTGACGTGGCTGCGGCTGATCCAGCGCCGGGCCTCGTCGTTGAGCCACTGACCGAGCACGATCCCGCTGGACTGGTCCGGTGCGCGGCCGACCAGCACCGGCTCGTCCGCGGTGAGCACGAACCGACGCCGGACCAGCCCGCCGATCCGGACCGCGAGGACCTCGGTCCGGGGCCGGGCCCCGGCGTCACCGAGGCGGGTGTTGTGCCGGGGGCAGGTCGGCGCGCCGGTCCGCAACGTGGGCGGCGGCTGGGCGGCCGGACTCCGCTCCGTCCGGGGGGCCAGGTCGGCGAACGCACCCCCACCGCCCCCGGAGCCGAAGAGCGCACAACCCGGCTCGGGGCAGCGCCACAGCCGGGAGAGCAGCTTCGTCCCGACCGGTGACGGCTCACCGGCCACCGGGGTCGTACCCGAGCCGACGTGCGCGACGAACGTCGGGCCGCCCTGTCCCGGCACCGGCGCGACCACCCGGCCCGGCTGCTCGACCACCCAGGGATAGCGTCCGCGCAGCCCGTCGAAGCGGGCCCGGCTGAGCACCGGCAGGCCGAGCAGATCGGCGACCTCCAGGATCCGGTCATTCGGCTGGTCCAGCACCTCCACCAGGCCGTCGTCGGCCCAGCGGCGGACCACCATCCGCTCGTTCGAGGTCAGGTCGGCGTCGGAGAGCAGCGCCCGGTGCACGACCGCGTACACCGGGACGCTGTCCTCCTCCAACCGACGGGCCAGCGCGTCGATGACCATGCCGAGGCGCAGCATGCTCGCCGGCCGACCGGCGTCCAGGTCCTGGTAGCGGATCACCTCGGCCAGGTCGACGACCGCACGGGCCAGGGCGGGGTCGGTGCAGACGCGTCCCTCGATCGCGTCCAGCACCTTGCTGATCTCGAATCTCATCGCGCGCTCCGGACGATCTCGTCGATCCGCCGGGCCAGATCGATGTCACGCTCGGTGACACCGCCGACGGAGTGGGTGGTGCAGCGGAACGTGACCGTCCGCCACCGGATGTCGATGTCGGGGTGGTGGTCCCGTTCCTCGGCGACCTCCGCGACCCGGTCGACGACCGTGATCGCCTCGGGGAAACTGTTGAGCTGGACGGTGCGACTGATGCCGGCAGGGTCGCCCGTCCAGTCCGCCAACGCGGCCAGCTTGTCTCGTACCGCCTCCGCGGTGAGCACCTCTGCCATGGTCAGCACCCTACCGGGGCGGTGCCGGCCACCGCCCGACCCGAAAGCCGCCCAGCGGGAACCGTCACTGCTCCGCTCCCGGACGGATACGGCGGGTGCCCGGATGGAAGCAGGGGCCCCTTGCTACTCGTTTTTGTCGTGCAGGGGTCCCCTGCTACCACCAGACACGGCAGCGGCCGGCGGCGGGACGGTCAGCGCCGCACCGGGCGGCCGGCCTCGTGCAGGTGCGCCAGCGCCTGCCGGTACGAGTCGAACAGGCCGGTCTCGGCGTACGGGATGCCCTGCTCGGCGCAGTACGCGCGGACGATCGGCCGGGCCCGGCGCAGGTTGCCCCGGGGCATGTTCGGGAACAGGTGGTGCTCGATCTGGTAGTTCAGGCCGCCGAGCGCGACGTCGACCAGCCGGTTGCCCCGCACGTTGCGTGAGGTGAGCACCTGCCGACGCAGGAAGTCGAGGTCGTCGGAGGCGCTCGGCATCGCCATGCCCTTGTGGTTCGGGGCGAAGGAGCAGCCCATGTAGAGCCCCCAGAGTCCCTGGTGGACGGCGACGAACGCCAACGCCCGCCCCGGCGACAGGACGGTCCCCACCAGCGCGAGGTAGCCGACGACGTGCACGGCCAGGAGCAGTCCCTCCACCGCCCGGCGCCGGATCGGCGTACGGAACCGGCCGTCCGGGGTACGCCCGACGACGGCGCGTACCGCCGCCACGTGCAACGCGAACCCCTCCAGCAGCAGCATCGGGAAGAACAGCCACGCCTGCCACCGGGCCAGCCACCGACCGAAGCCCCGGGTCGCCGCCGCCTGCTCGTGGGTCCAGACCAGCGCACCCGCGCCGACGTCGGGGTCCTCCCCCTCGTGGTTGGGGTTGGCGTGGTGCCGGTTGTGCTTGTCCACCCACCAGCCGTAGCTGAGCCCGACCGCCAGGTTGCCGGCGAGCAGCCCGACCACCTCGCTCGGGCCGCGTCGGCGGAACATCTGCCGGTGCCCGGCGTCGTGCCCGAGGAAGGCGACCTGGGTGGTGGCCACGGCGAGCAGCACGGCGACGCCGAGCTGCGCCCAACTGTCGCCCACCGCGACGAACACCGCCCACCCGCCGAGGAAGAGGGCCACGGTCAGTGCCCCGCTCACCACGTACCAGCCGGGCCGCCGCGCCAGCAGGCCGGCCTCGCTGACCTGTCGGGACAACCGTGCGTAGTCACTGCCCCGCCGCAGCGGAGGATCGACCACGGAATCCACCGTCATGTGCGCCCCTGTCTCCTCGGGTGGTCCGGCCGCCGGCTGGCGGTCCGGGTCCAGTCTCCGAGCGACGGCTACGCTGAGGAACCCGGCGAACCCCCGCATCTCGGGTAGGGAAGGCCTTACCCCATTCGCTTCACCGCAAACCGTAGCCGGGCCAGATCCCGACGGCGACGCTCGTAGGTGGTGGCGAGTCCGATCAACGCGAGACCACCGACGGCGAGGAAGATCCACCGGGGCACCAGGTCCCAGCTCCGGACCATCTCGTGCAGGGCGAGCGGGACGAGGCTGACCCCGCCGAGTACGACCGGCGCCTGCCAGCGCCGGACCGCCCCGAACAACACCACGCCGAGCGCCCCGGCACCGAGCAGCAGCCGCCGCCACGGTTGCGGATCCGCGCCCACCAGGACGGCGACCAGGCTCGGCAGCAGCGCCGCGGCGAGCCCCGGGCCGAGGGCGGTCCAGCTCGTCAACCCCGTCCGGGTACGCAGCGCGACCAGCCCGGCGAGCAGCGCAAGCCCGGCCGCCGGCAGGGTGTACGCCTCCAGCAGCGCGATGTCGGCGACGGCGAGCAGCAGCCACGCCCCGAGCAGCTCACTGCCCCCGGCGATGGCCGCGAAGACCCACCGTCGGCCGACCGGCTCGCCCGGACGCAGTGCCCGCAGCGCGACGGCCGTGCCCCAGAGCACACAGACCACGGCGGCGTGCCGGCGCGACCCCACGGTGAGCAGGAACGCCGTGAGGGCGACCGCCTGGGCGGCGGCGTCCAGCACCAGCCCCTCCCCCGGCCGGCGACGGGCCAACAGGGCGGCGACGCCCAGCACGAGCACGGCCACCGCGAGCACGGCGGATCCGGCCGTACGCAGTGGAAGGTCCGCGGCGAGCGTGGCGGTGACCGCGAAGCCGGTGGCGGTGAGGGCAGCCCCCGCCCAGCCGACCGGACGGACGGCGGCGAGCCGCCCGGCGACCCCGACCACGACCGCGACCACCAGGACCAGGCCCAGCCCGGCGAGCGTGCCGGCGCGGGTCGGCAACAGCCCGGCCAACCCGGCCGCGCCCAGGGGCAGCCCGGTACCGGCCAGCACCGGCAGTACCAGCCGGCGCACGGACGGAGGCGCCGGTGCGGACGCAACGATGGCGGACGCCGGACCCGGTCCGGTCGGCGCGGCCACCGGGCCGGCGGACGGCAGGACGCCGGCCGGCGGCGCGGGTTCCCCGAGGGCGGGAGCGGTGGTGAGCGTGGCGACCAGCACGCCGGCCGCACCGAGCAGCAGCGAGGACGCCGGCAGCACCGGCCAGGGCACGCCGGCCGCGCCGAGGAGCACCGGGACGGCCACCGCGCCGACCGGCACGGCAGGCAGCAGCGCCCGGCCACGGCCGAACGGGGTGAACCGACCAGCCACCGCCACGGCACCCAGCAGCAGCAGGAACGCCACCCCTGCGGAGATCCGCGCCGGGGTCGTCCCGGGGGCCAGCCCGACCCCGTCCGGAGCACCGGACCAGACCGACCCGAGCCAGCCGTACGGGACGACCAGCACCCGGAAGGCGGCCGGGACGAGCACCACGCCGGTCGCCACCGCCAGCGCGACGCCGACCACCCGCAGGCCGCCGTACGGGCGGACCACGGCGGCCCCCACCGCCGCCACCAACACCGCCGCCGCCAGGTAGACCGGCACCGACTCGCCGGCCGGTACGACCACCGGCGCGAGACCGGCCACCGGCAGCGCTCCGGCCAGCGCAGCACCGGCGTACCGCTGGAGATCGGGCCAGTGGCGACGGACCGCGACCAGCGCGACGGGCAGCAGCCCGACGGCGACGGCCGGCCCCCGGAGCCGCCACGGCAGCGGTGGGCCCACCTCGATCTGGGTCACCACCACCAGGGCCGGGACGGCGAGCAGCGCCACCGTCAGCGCCGGGCCGGCCAGATGCCGGACCGGTCCACCGAGCCGCCGTGCCCGGCCGGCCACCACCAACCCGGTGAGCAGCACCCCGACCAGGGCCGCGCCGGCACCCACCGGCGCGGCGAGGCCGACGAGCAGGGCGTGCCCGGTCAGGACCACGCCGGCGGCGGCGGTGAGCAGCGGCTGGTACGCCCGGTCCGCCGACCGGAACACCGCCACCAGCAGCAGGGCCGTCCCGGCGACCAGCCCGAGGGCCACCACCACCGGCCAGGACACGGGCCGTACGGCCGGCGCGGCGAGCACCGCGACCACGCCGGCGACGAGGGCGACCGGGAACCGGGCGGCCCGGGGCAGCAGGAGCAGGCCCGCCCCGGCGGTCAGCAGCGCGGAAACCGGGAGCTGCCAGCCCCAGGGCAGGTCCGGGCCGGCCACCGCGCCCTGCCACGGCGGGACGGATCGGAGCACCGCGGCGGCAGCCAGCCAACCGGTCGGCGCCAGGACCGCGGACACCATCACCCCGGCCACGACGAGCGCCCCGGCCCGGGGGCCGCTGCGGAGCCGGGTGGGCAGTGCCCGGACGGCAGCGGCCAGCACGAGCACCACCACCGCCGAGGTGACGTGCAGGACCGAGGGGCGCAGCTCGGCCACCGGCCGGAGCACCGCCGGGGCCGAGACGACGACCAGCAGCGCGGCGGCGACCGCCCGGAGGACCGGACTGCCGGTAACCAGCGCGGCCACGGCCAGGACCAGCACCACCACCAGCAGCGGCAGCCCGGCGGCGAGCGGCGTGCCGAAGGCCTCCCCCCACGCCAGGGCAGCCACCGCGCAGACCGCCGCCGGGATCAGGGCCAGGGCGTGACCGATCCAGGCCGTGATCCGCCCCGCGACGGCCAGCGCCCCGCCCGAGGGCACGGGACCGGTCGGGCCCACTGGCGCAACGCCCGTCGGGACAGGGCCGGTCGGATCGGCCACCGCCGGGACAGGGCCGGTCGGATCGGCCACCGCCGGGACAGGGCCGGTCGGATCGGCTCCGGCCCGGTTGTCGCGCGGCCGGGCGGGGCCGAGCCGGCCCGACAGCACGGCGACCACGGTCAGGTCGACCAGGGCGACCCCGGTGAAGACCAGCGCCCACCCGGCGACGCCCGGTCGGGCCTCGACGGCGAGCAGCGGCAGCACCGGCTGCGCGACGACCAGCGCCGCGAACCAGGGCGCCGCCAGGCGGGTGAGCAGCGCATACCCGGTGGCGATCAGCACGCTGGCCCCCCCGACCAGCGCGGTGTACCGGGTCGTCGGCCAACCGGCGACCCCGCCCAGGTCGACCGACCACGCGGCGTACCCGTCGAGGATCACCAGCAGCAGCCCGACGGCGGCGACGGTCTCCGCGGTGCCCCGCAGTCCCCGCCGGACCACGACCGCCGGCACGGCCAGCGCGAGCGCGGTGACCGCCGCCAGGATCGCCGCCCGGCCCACGACGCCCACCGACGCCCAGGCGACCGCGGTGAAGACGATCGCCGCGGTGCCGAGCAGCAGCCCGCCGAGGACGAAGAGCACCCCCTGCACCGTCCGGGTCGAGGTCTCCCGCTGCCCGGCGGCGGTGCCCCCCACCGCCGCCGGGCCGACCGGAACCGGGCCGGCGGCGACCGGCCGGACCGGAGTCGGACCGAGTACCGCGCTGGTCACCACCGGGCCGGTGGCGACCGGAGCCGACGGGGTCGGGGCCACCACCGGCCGGGGCGGACGGACGTGCGGCGGGACGGCCGTGGCCTGCGCCGGGACCGCCCGGCTCGCCCGGACCCGCGCCGCCAGGTCGGCCCGGCGCTGCTGGACCGCCCCCAGCGCCGCGCCGAGGTCCAGGTACGCCCGCCGCGCCTGTTCCACCCGCCCGGTGAGCACGGTGATCTCGGCGTCGAGCCGGACCACCTCGGCGGCGGTCGGGTCGGGCCCCCGGCCGCAGGCCCGGCAGCCGACGGTCAGGTCGGCCGGTGCCGCGCACACGGGACAGGGATAGCCGATGGTCTGCACGCGATCATCCTCGCCTGGCCGGACAACACCGCCCCAGAGTGCGCGTACTCAGGGCCGGGTCTGCTCGTGCACCCAGGTCGAGTAGTCCGGGTTGCCGCTCGCCACCCGGCTGACCAGGATCTCCGGCACCTCGTACGGGTGGCTCGCGCGGATCTGGTCGACGAGGGCGTCCACCCGGTCCGGGGCGGTCTTGAACTGCACCGACCACTCGACGCTGGTCTCCATCGCGGACTGCCACCAGTAGGTGCTGTCCACCTGACCGCCCACCTGGGCACAGGCCGCCAGCCGTCCGGCCACGGCGGTCGCCGCCAGCACGTCCGCGACCGAGCGCGCGTCCACCACGGTCGTCACCACGCAGATCTGCTCCACGCAGCGCACCCTACGCGTCGACCGGCCCGTCACCGTTCAGCGCGGCCGTACCGTCGCGGTTGGCCTCGATCCACTGGTCGATCCGCGCCCACCAGTCGAAGAGCCAGTCGATGCGCTCCTGCCGCCCGGCGGGGACCTCCTCCGGCGGGACCGACCAGAACCGCATGACGATCCGCTTGTCCATCGGCAGTTCCCGCCAGACGTCCGCCACGGTCAGCATCTTGTCGAGCCCGGTGTGCGCCACGAAGATGACGCCGGCTTCGGGGGCGGCGTCGAGGGCGGCGAGCACTCCGCCCGGCTGGGGCGCGAGCACGTGCCGCATCCGCTCGGCGCGCAGCGCCATCCCCTCCAGGCCCCGCGAGCGGAGCCGGTCGATGGCCCGCAGCCGCCGCCGGGGGGTGAAGTTGCCGCCCTCCGGGAAGATGACGAACGCGTCGTTGTCGTCCAGCCCGGTGGCGAGGTGCCCGATCTGGTCGAACACCGTGCCGTCGCGCCGGCTGCCGGGGGCGAGGAAACGGGTGGGCAGCCGGTTGAGCAGGACGTCGATCGCCGGGTCCCACTGGAGGGTGTCCTTCAGGACGATCCTCGGTTCCCGGTAGAACCAGTTGACCAGCGCGTGGATCAGGATGAACGAGTCGCCCGGGCCGGCGTGCCGGCAGAGCACCAGTTCCGGCCGGCCGGGCAGGGCGGTGTCCGGGTCGGTGCCGGCCACGTCGATGGTCAGCCGTAGCGTCCAGCGGGCCTGCCAGAAGAGCACCCGCAGGAACCAGCCGGCGAGCAGGTAGTGCACGCGTTGGAAGGCCGGGGCGCGGGTACGCCAGCCGAAGCCGGCGGCGATCCAGAGCCCGAACAGGGCCAGCAGCGCGGCGGCGTCCCAGACCAGGTAGACCACGCCGATCCAGACCAGACGCAACGGGCGCAGCCGGCCGGGTACGAACGGTGACAGGGCCGCCGCGACCAGCAGCCAGACCGGCAGCGTGGTGACCACCGTGAAGGCGAGGAACACCACCGCCGGGGCGAGCAGCACCCGGCGGACCCACCTCGGCGGCAACGGCATCAGTTCTCCAGCGCGGCGAGATAGTCCCGCGAGGCGATGTACGCGCGGCTGATCCGCCGGCCCACCGCGGCCATGTCCCGGTAGGCCCACGGCGAGTCGTCCCGGGGTTCCAGCCCTCCGGTCGGCAGGACGTGCACCTCGACCCCGTCGGGCAGCGCCGCCAGTTCCCGGGCGAACCGGTGCCGGCGGGCGATCTCGAACGCGACCTGGGCGACCTCCCAGGGCCGCCGGGGCGGGGTCAGTACGCGTTCGATCCGTCCCACCTGGAGGACGAAGACCCGCCGCGCGCCGAGCGTGACCGCCTCACCGATCGGGATCGAGTTGACGATGCCACCGTCCACGTAGTGCTCACCGTCGATCTCCGCCGGGGGGAGCAACCCCGGCACCGAGGCCGAGGCGACCACGGCGGGCACCACCGGGCCGGTGCTGAACCAGTGCTCGGCGGCGCGTTCGATGCTCGCCGCACAGCACCGGAAGGGGATCCTCAGGTCGGCGAAGGTGGTCTCCGCGCCGAGTTCGACCTCCAGGAGCCGGCGCAACGGGCGGGGCGAGTGCAGATGGGTCCGGGCGGCGAACCGGCGCAACTGCCGGGCCACCGAGTCGCCGTACACCTCGCTCGCCTCGGGCGAGGCCCAGAGCCGGACCAGCCGGTCGGTCACCGCCTCGGTCGGGTCGGCGGCTACCAGCGCTCCGTTGACCGCCCCGATCGAGGTGCCCAGCACCAGATCGGGGCGTATCCCGGCGCGGAAGAGGGCGCGCAGCATGCCGACCTCGACCGCGCCCAGCACTCCCCCGCCACCCAGCACGAACGCCACCGGACCGCCAGCCATGGCGTCAATCCTGGCACGTCCACGCCCGGTGGCCGGTGGCCGGTGGCCGGTGGCTCGACCGGATCGGCTCCGGCGGCATGTCGGTGATCTGGCGGGCCCGCGACGAGGTGCTCGACCGCATCGTCGCGGTGAAGGTGCTCGCCCCGTCGCTGGCCGCCGACGCCCGCTTCCGGAACATGGTCCGGGAGGAGGCGCGGTCCGCCGCGCAGCTCGTTCACCCGCACGTCACCTCGGTGCACGACTACGGCGAGGCGATCGCCCCGGACGGCACGATCACCTCCTTCGTAGTGATGGAACTGCTCAACGGGGAGGAACTGGAGGGCCGGCTCACCGAGGGACCGCTGCCCTGGGCCAAGGCGGTCGGGATCGGCGTGCAGGTGGCTGACGCCCTCGCCGCCGCGCACCGGCTCGGCATCGTGCACCGGGACATCACCCCGGCCAACGTGATGATGACCCCGGTCGGCGCGAAGGTCCTCGACTTCGGCATCGCCACCCGGGTCGGTGCCCCGGACGAGGACGAGGACGGCGGCACGTTCGGCACCCCCGCGTACGTCGCGCCGGAACGTCTCGACGGGGCACCCGCCCAGCCGTCGACCGACGTCTACTCCCTCGGCGTACTGCTCTACGAGACGTTGACCGGGCGGGTGCCGTACCCGGCGGACACCTGGGAACAGCTCGGCGTGGCGTTGGAGACCCGCGATGCGCCGACGCTGGCCGGCGTACCGGACCTGCCGCCCCTGGTCGCGCGGACCTGTCTGCGGTGCCTGGCGCGGGATCCGGCCGAACGCCCCACCGCGCGGCAGGTCGCCGAGGCGCTGGGGCGACAGCTGGCGGCCGAGCCGGCTCCCGCGCAGACCGTGCCGCTGCCACCGGGCGAGCCCGCCCCGGTGCCCGTGACGGTCGGGCCGGCACCCGCGCCGCCGGCCGGCCGGACACCGGCCGACCAGGTCCGGGCGGGTGCGCCCACGGACCGGGGACGGGGCCGGTGGGCACTCGGTCTGGCCGCCGGGGCGCTCGTGGTGCTCGTCCCGGTCGTGCTGGCCTGGCCGGACGACCCCGGGACGACCCCACCACCGGTCCAGGTCCAGCCGACCACCGGGCCGGCGGTCGCGCCCACCGGTGAGTCGCCCGCCCCGGCCGGCACGGCCGTGGAACGCCCGTCCCGGCCTCCGGCGGCCACGCCGTCGCGCCCGGCGGCCAACCCGGGCGGGGAGACCCTGGAGAGCGCGGTGGGTCGGCTAGACCAGCTCATCGATGCCGGCGTCACGGCCGGCGAGATCCGCGAGGACGTCGGCCTCGACCTGGACAACCACCTACGCAACCTGACCGCCGAAGCTTCCGGCGGCCAGCACGACGTGACGCGGTCGGTGGCCCAGCGGCGGGAGAAGGTCGCGCGCCGGGTCAGCGAGGGTGCGATCACCCCCCGGGTACGCCCGCCAGCTCGACACCGCCCTGCAACGCCTCGCCGCCGCGCGGACCTAGGGGTATCCCACCCGACGTCCCCGGCCCGCACTAGGAGGCGACCACCTCCCCGGGCGGGTCGGTCCGGACCCGGCCGCGCACCGTCCAGGCGAGTCCCGCTGCCAGGACGCCCCCGCGACCAGCAGCGCGCTGACCCACAGCGGGGACCGGTAGCCGAGTCCCGCACCGATGGCGGCACCGCCGAGCAGGGGGCCGACGGCCGCGCCCGCGTTGAGGGCGGCGGTCGCGAACGAGCCGCCCAGGGACGGCGCGTCGACGGCCGCGTACAGCGCCCGGGCGACGAGCGTGGATCCGACGGCGAACGAGAGGGTCCCCTGGACGAAGACGAGCAGGAACACCACGGACGCGTGCTCCGCCGCCACCGCGAACAGCAGCCAGCCGGCGAGCAGGGCCAGGCCGCCGGGGACGAGGAGTCGCATCGGCTGGGAGTCCGACAGGCGGCCCCCGAGGGTCACGCCGGCGAACGATCCCAGGCCGAAGAGGGCCAGCAGGACGGGCACCCGATCCGTGCCGTACCCGGTGACGTCGGTGACCAGTGGAGCCAGGTACGTGAAGGTGCAGAAGGTCGCGCCGTTCACCAGGGCACCCAGGAGCAGGTACCCGAGCAACCGGGGACGGCGCAGCGCCCGCAGTTCCCGCCGGGCGCCGGGGGCGGCCGCATCCGGTGCGCCGGCCGGAACCGAGCGCAGGATGGCGACGACGGCGGGCACCGAGACGACGGCGACTGCCCAGAACGCCGAACGCCAGCCCCAGAGCTGACCGAGCAGGGCACCGGCCGGCACCCCGGCGACGCAGGCCAGGGTGATGCCACCGAGCAGGACGGAGGCGGCCCGGCCACGGGCGTCGGGCCCGGCCATTCCGGTCGCCGTGGCCAGGCCGACGGCCAGGAACCCGGCGTACGCCAGCGCCGCGACGCCCCGGCTGGCCAGCAGGACGTCGAAGTCGGTGGTGACCGCCCCGACGACGTGCACCAGGATGAAGACGACCAGGAAGACCAGCAGCGCCCGTCGTCGTGGCCAACGCAGGCTGAGGGTGGCCGTCAGGGGCGCTCCGATGATCATTCCCCCGGCGAAGGCCGATGTCAGCGCTCCGCCCAGGTCCTCATTGCCGAGATCGGCGTCGACATGAGTCGGTTCCCCACCCCAGGCCACCTCGCCTCATGGGCAGGGATGTGTCCCGGTAACCACGAGTCCGCCGGCAAACACCACGGCGGAGCAACCCGCAAAGGCGACTCCTGGCTCCGCGGCGCACTCGGCGAGGCTGGAGCCGGAGCCGCACGCAGCAAAGACACCTACCTTCAAGCCCGATATCGACGAATCGCCAGCCGACGCGGCAAGAAACGAGCGCTCGTCGCGGTCGGACATAGCATCCTCACCGCGATCTGGCACATGATCAGCAACGACACCGACTACAACGACCTCGGCGCCGCGTACTTCCTGACCCGCACCGACCCAGCCCGACAAGCCCGCCGCCTCCTCGGCCAACTCCATCAACTCGGCTACCAGGCGGTCATAACCCCAGTCACCTGAGGTTCATTTTCGACTCAGCTTCCCCTGCCCCTTGCGGGGCCGCCGTGGGGCGGGAAAATGGTGCCGCTCGTCCGGGTCGAGGTCGAACCGTCACTGATGCCTGAAGCTCGTGTCTCAGCTTGACCCTGGCAGCCGCGTACTTCGGGAGTCGTGGATTGTTGCCGTAAGAGCACGAGTACCAGATTCTTTGCCTCCCGCAGCTGCCGGCTCGGACGGCTATGTGATGTCGCGAGGGGAAGGAGACGGCAGGCCGTGGATGTGCTGCATGATCGTTGTGCCGGGTTGGACATCAGCAAGCGGGACGTGAAGGCGTGCCTGCGGACCCCGGGAACACGGCGTAACCAGCGGCGAAGCGAGGTACGTACGTTCGCCACGACCACCAACGACCTGCTAGCGCTGCGGGACTGGCTGGTCGCCGAGCAGGTCAGCCTGGTCGTCATGGAAGGCACCGGCGACTACTGGCGGGCCCCGTACTACCTGCTCGAAGACGCCCTGAACGTGGAGTTGGTCAACGCTCGGCAGGTCAAGGCGATGCCCGGACGCAAGACCGATGTGGCCGATGCGGTGTGGCTGGCACAACTGGCCGAGTGCGGGTTGCTACGGGCCAGCTTCGTGCCGCCCGAGCCGATCCGCCAGCTTCGCGATCTGACGCGGTACCGCACGGTAATGACCGAAGAGCGTACCCGGGAGGCCCAGCGGCTGGAGAAGGAGTTGGAGGACGCCGGGATCAAGCTGTCCAGCTTCGCCACCGACATCCTCGGTATCTCCGGGCGCGCCATGTTGGAAGCGCTCATCCGTGGAGAGCGCGACGCGCAGGTATTGGCGGAGATGGCGCGAGGCCGGATGCGGTCCAAGATTCCTGACCTGGCCCAGGCGATGATCGGCCGCTTCGGTGATCACCACGCGTTCCTGTGCCGGATGCATCTGGACCGCATCGATGCCATCAGCCGGGACATCGCCACGTTGAGCACCCGGATCGAGCGGGTGATGGCACCCTTTCGTGACCAGCTGACCCGGTTGGATGGCATTCCCGGGATCAGCCTCCGGGTCGCTGAGGTGATCATCGCGGAGACCGGTGGGGACATGTCCCGGTTCCCCACCGCCGGGCATCTGGCCTCCTGGGCCGGGGTGTCGCCCGGTAACCACGAATCCGGCGGCAAACGCAAGTCCGGCAAGACCACCAAAGGCAACCGGTGGCTGCGCGACGCCCTCGGCACCGCCGCGATGGCCGCGGCCCGTTCCAAGAACACCTACCTCGGCGCCCAGTACACCCGCCTCGTACGCCGACTCGGCAGCAAACCCAAGGCCCTGGTCGCCTTGGAACACTCCATCCTGACCTCCGTATGGCACATGCTCACCGACGGAACCGGCTACCAGGACCTCGGCGCCGACCACTTCCTACGCCGCGACCCCGAACGCGAACGCCGCCGCGCGATCGCCGCACTGAACAAGCTCGGCTACACCGTCACCCTCAACCCGATCGAACCCACCACGAAAGCCGCGTGAACAGGTAAGACGATCAGTCACGGTCGTTATTTTCGTACCAGACCCACAATTCTCGACGCGACTGGGTGAAGGACGCGGTCGAGTCACGACGGCCACGGCTGGACGTGGCGACGGATCACGCGTCCAGCCGGGCGCACGGGACCACCGCGCGAGGGAAACCCGGGGTGCGATCTCACGGAGGCGACGGAGACGGTGGCGTCGCCCAGGTGCGACCCTCCGCGAGGGACAGCCCACGGCGGTCCGGTGACAGGCATGGCAGGAGAGCGCCGTCTCAGATTCGACAGCGCTTCAGAGCGACATCACCACGAGCCCGCCACCGAAGACCGGTGGCTAGCGTCTGGACGCCTCAGGGCTGGACACGGAGCGACCCTAGTCAGCGCACGATCCCGCCGTCAATCGTGTTGCCCGGCGGGGGTGCTGTGGAGCCAGCCAACGTTGGGCCGACCCGTCAGCGGACGCGCGTCCCGACCACCTCGGCGCGGACGGAGTGCGGGCGGGCGACCAGCCGGCGGTAGACGGCCTCGTACCCGCGCGCCATGCCGGCGGTGGAGAAGTGCTCCGCCACATGCGCCACGCAGTCCTCCGGCCGCAGACGGTCCACCTCGCGCAGCGCGGCCGGCAGTTCCTCCGGCCGGTCGAGGACCAGCCCGGTCACCCCGGGCCGGACCACCTCGGGCACGGCGCCCCGGTTCAACGCGACCACCGGCGTGCCGGTTGCCATCGCCTCGACCATCACCATGCCGAACGGCTCGTCCCACTGGATCGGCATGATCAGGCAGCGGGCCTCCACCAGCAGCCGCAGGCAGGTCTCCCGGTCGGCGTCGAACACCACCCGCACGTCCGGCCCGAGCAGCGGCTCGACCACCTCCGCGTAGTGGCGACGCTCCCCCGGCTCGTTGCACTTTCCGGCCAGCACCAGCGGCAATCCCGCCGCCCGGCAGGCCGCGAGGGCCACCTCCGGCCCCTTGTCCGGGCTGAACCGGGCCAACCAGAGCACCGGACCGGTGCCGGGCGCACGCTTGCGCGGGAAGACCCCGGTCTCCAGGGCGTTGTGCACCGTCCCGGCCCAGGGCAGACCCGGGTTCAGCCGACGCTGGGCGTGCGAGATGGCGACCAGGCCGACCGTGTCGGGCACCTGGCTGAGCACCTCGCCGTACTCGCCGACCGGGTTGCCGTGCACGGTGGCGACCGTGGGCAGGGCGCGCCGCTCGGCCAGCAGCGGCCCGATCGTGGTGTGGTCGTGCACCACGTCGAAGCGGGCCGGGTCGAGCGAACGGTGCACCCGGGCCAGGTGGGCAAGCTCCGGCAGGGACTCGCCGAGCCGCTCATGCTGGAGTTCGCCGACCGTCGGGACGTACGCGGCGTCCGTGCCGTGGGCGGGACCAGCGCCGAAGAGCGTCACCCGGTGCCCCCGGTCGACCAGACCGTCGACCAGACCGGCCACCACCTGTTCGAGGCCGCCGTAGCCGGACGGGGGCACCGGGTACCAGGGGGGCACCACCATGGCGATCCGCAACGGCCCCTCGCGCGTGGCGGACGACTGGTTCACGACGACGACGCCTCCCCTGTCAGGTCCCGGTTGGCGGCTTCCCGCCACCGCCAGGGGTAAACCGCAGGCCGCCGGGTCAGCCGGCGACGGCCACCTCGGTGCGCACCACACAGACCCCCGGCGTCGACCACGCGACACGTTCCGCCTCGTCCCGGTCGGCCAGGGTCCGCACCGTGCCGGCGAGCAGCACGGCGTCCCCGGCCACCTCCACGGTGACCCCCTCCGTCCCGACCCGGCGCAGCAGCGTCCCCTGGATCCGCCGACGCAGCTCCTGACCGGTGGACGCGCCACGGGGGCCGACCCGGACCAGGTTGGTGATCCCCCGCACGCCGCGCAGCCGGCGCAGCTCGCGCTCGGCGGCACGGCGCTGGAAGCCGAACTCGACCTGGCCCCGGAGCATCACCCAGCCGTCGGCGACGGTGACGTCCAGCCGCTCGGCCGGCACGAAGCTGTCCCACTCCAGCGCCCGGACCACGGCGAGCGCCACCTCGGCGTCGGTGCGCTCGGCGTCGACGCCGAGCCGCACCTCCAGCTCGTCGGCGACCGCCCGGACCCCGCGCACCCGCTGCGCGCTGCGCTCGGCGGCCCACCGCTCCGCGTAGCTGCCCACCTGCCCGGTCAGTGTGACCACCCCCTCCTGGACGGTCACGCCGACCCCGGTCGACGGGATGCGGGGCTCCCAGAGCAGTTCCTCGGACACGTCCTGCTGGATCTGCCTGTCGCTGCGTCGTCCCGCCGTCGTGGTCATGCCGCTTCCCTCCCCTGCCGCCGCGGATGCTGTCGATGCTGCCGGTGGTCGGGGTGAGGTCGGGTCACCCGGTACGGGTGGCCACGAACGGACGGCGGGCGGAGGAACCGACCCCCTCGGTTCCGCCGCCCGCCGTCAGTGGGGAGGAGACAGCCCCGGTCAGGACGCCTCGGCGAGCGTCGCGGTGGCGGTGGCGGTGGCGCCGTTGCGGCGGTACTCGACCTCCACCCGGTCGCCGACCTTGCCGGCCTGCACGGCCGCCACCAGGTCGTTCGAGTCCTTGATGACCTTGTCGCCGAACTTGGTGATCACGTCGCCCTTGCGCAGTCCGGCCTTCTCGGCGGCGCTGCCCGGGGTGACCGTGGAGACCAGGGCTCCACCGTCCTCGGCACCGGTGACGCTGACCCCGAGGGACGGGTGGCTGACCTTGTCGCCCCGCTGGAGCTGCTCGGCGACGAGCTTGGCCTTGTTGCTCGGGATGGCGAAGCCGACGCCGATGTTGCCGCTGCTCTGGCCGCTGGTGGCGATCGCGGTGTTGATGCCGATCACCTCGCCCCGGGTGTTCACCAGCGCGCCGCCGGAGTTGCCCGGGTTGATCGGGGCATCGGTCTGGAGCAGGCCGGAGATGGAGCTGGCCCCGGCCTGCGGGTCCTGCTGGCTGCCGGCCCGGATGGTCCGGTCCCGGGCGCTGATGATGCCGGCGGTCACCGATCCCTGGAGGCCCAGCGGGCTGCCCAGGGCGAGCACCTGGTCACCGACCTGCATCGCGTCGCTGTCGCCGAGCTTGGCCGGCTGGAGACCGGAGACCCCGGACGCCTTCACCACCGCGAGGTCGGTCCTGGGGTCGGTGCCGACCACCTCCGCGGCGGCGGTTCTGCCGTTGGCGAAGACCACCTGCACGGTCTCACCACCGGCGGAGGCGACCACGTGGTTGTTGGTCAGCACGAACCCGTCGGCGCTGAGGACGACGCCGGAGCCCTCGCCGCTGCCGGCCTGGATGGAGACCACGCTGTCCTGCACGGCAGCGGCGATCTTCGGCAGGTCGGCGCTGTTGAGCACCGGAGCGGCGGAGTAGGTGCGGGTGTCGCCGGTGTCGTCGAACAGGGCGAGCGCGACCGCGCCGCCACCGACCCCGGAGCCGAACATCAGGGCCAGCACGGCGACCCCGGCGGCGGCGAACTTGGCCGCCCGGCCCGGCGGGGTGTGGGGGCGGGGAGCCGGACCCTGCGCCCACGGCGGCACCGGCCCGACGGGCGGCACGGGCCCGGACGGTCCCGGCTGCCCCGGGTGCCCGGCGTGCCAACCGCCCTGGTTCCCGGGGTACCAGGGACCGTTCGGGTACGGGCCGCCGGGCGACGGGTGACCGGGCTGCCCGGACAGATGGCCCGGGTAGGGCGCGGCGGAGGGGGGCGTCGGCTCGGCCGGGCGCCAGCCCTGCGGCGTGCCCGCGGGGGACGGCCCGGGGGCGCCCTGCGGGGTCGGAACGCCCTGCGGGGTCGGAACACCCTGCGGGGTGGCGGATGCGGCGGTGACGGCCGGGGCGGCGGTGTCGGCCGGGGCGGCGGTGTCGGCCGGGGCGGCGGTCCCGGCTGCCGGCACGTCGGTGGTGGGGGGCGTCGCCGGGGGCGCGTCGGCTCCGGGACGGTCGGCGGACGCCGCCGTGGCGTCCGCGGCGTACGGCGACGGCGCCTGCTCGGCGCGGGGCAGCTCGGCGGTGGGATGTACCGGCTCGGTGTCGGCCGGTCGCCGCTGCGGGTCGGTCTCGTACTCGGTCATGTCTCCACCTTGCCTTCGAGGGCTGCGTCCAGCCTGGAACCCGCCTGAATGTTGCCTGAAAATCACCGCGCGTCGCGCGCGGGCTCGCCCGGGGAGTCACCCGGCTCCTCCGGTGCCAACGGCAGCCGTACCCGGAAGGTCGCCCCACCACCCGGGGTGGAGTCCACCTCGACGGTGCCCTGGTGGACGGCGACCAGGGCGGCGACGATGGCCAGTCCCAGCCCTGTCCCGTTGGCCCCACCGGCCCGTCGGCTCCGCGCGGCGTCGGCCCGGTAGAACCGCTCGAAGACCCGTTCGGCCTGCTCCTCGGAGAGCCCCGGCCCGGTGTCTGCCACCTCCACCACGGCCATCGCCTCCTCGGCCCGCAGCCGCAGGGTCACCGAGGCGTCCGGCGGGGTGTGGGTCAACGCGTTGGTCATCAGGTTGCCGATGACCTGCCGCAGCCGGGCGTCGTCCCCCGGACGACCAGCGGCCCGGAGTTCGGGCCGATGTCCAGGCCGATCCGGCGGTCCGGGGCGACCACCCGGGCGGCCTGGACCGCGTCGGCGGCGAGCACCGGCAGCTCGACCGGGGCCAGCGAGAGCGGCCGTTCCCGGTCCAGACGGGCCAGCAGCAGCAGGTCCTCCACGAGCAGCCCCATCCGGGCGGCCTCGTCCTCGATCCGGCGCAGCAGGCCGGCGGTCTCCTCCGGCTCCCGGGCCGCGCCCTGCCGGTACAGCTCGGCGAAGCCCCGGATGGTGGTCAGCGGAGTGCGCAGCTCGTGCGACGCGTCCGCGACGAACTGCCGCATCCGCTCCTCGGAACGGATCGCCCGGGCCTCGGACGCCCGGGCCGCCTCGGCGGCGTCCCGGGCCGCGGCCTCCGCCCACCGCGCCGACGCCTCGGACGCGGCACGGGCGGTGAAGGCCGCCTCGATCTGGGTGAGCATCGAGTTCAGCGCCCGGGAGAGCCGGCCCAGTTCGGAGGTGGGGCACTCGTTGCCCTGTTCCGGGTCGGGCACCCTTCGGGTCAGGTCGCCACCGGCGATCGCGGCGGCCGTCCGCTCGATGTCGACCAGCGGTTTCAGGCTGGTCCGCACGATCGCCGCGCCGATCGAGGCGAGCAGGATCAGCACCGCGCCGCCGACCAGCAGGTCTATCCAGACGAGTTGCTTGACCGCCCGGTCGACGTCGGTGAGGTGCTGCCCGATGGCGAGCACCGGGCCGTCGGGGAGCTGGATGTAGAGCACCCGCCAGCGGACTCCGCCGTCCTGGGAAGGCACCGTGGACGGCTCACCGACGCGCTCCTGTGCCTCGGCGAAGGTGTCCGACAACACGGGCAGGTCCGCAGGGTCCAGGTTCCTGGTGTCGTACTTCACCGAACCGACCCCGTTGGCGCCGATCACCGCGACCATGTAGTCGGTCGGGAGGTCCGTTTGCTGTGGGTTCCCCTCGAACAACAGGCGACTGACCGCCCCCCGGATGGATGCCTCGTTGCTACGCAGCTCCGCGTCCACCTGGTCGACCAGGTAGCTGCGGAGGAAGAAGGTGGTCAGCGAACTGATCACGACGAGGGCGGCGGCGACCAGGGCGAGTACGGCCGTGACCAGCTTGACCCGGAGCGGTACCGCCCGCAGTCGCCCCTTCGCCTGGTCGACGGCGTTCACGCCGCCGGCTTGCGCAGCACGTAGCCGACCCCGCGGAGGGTGTGGATCAGACGGGGCTGGGTGTTGTCCACCTTCCGGCGCAGGTACGAGATGTACGACTCGACGATGTTGTCGTCGCCCCGGAAGTCGTAGTTCCAGACGTGGTCGAGGATCTGCGCCTTGGACAGCACCCGGTTGGCGTTGAGCATCAGGTAGCGCAGCAGCTTGAACTCGGTCGGCGAGAGCTGCACCCGCTGCCCGGCGCGGTGCACCTCGTGGGTCTCCTCGTCCAGTTCCAGGTCGGCGAAGGTGAGCCGGGACGGCGAGTGCTCCCCGGTGACCGTGCGCCGCAGCACCGCCCGGATCCGGGCGGTCAGCTCCTCCAGGCTGAACGGCTTGGTGACGTAGTCGTCGCCGCCCAGGGTCAGGCCCCGGATCTTGTCGTCGGTGGCGTCCCGCGCGGTCAGGAAGACCACCGGTGTCCGGGTACCGCCCTCGCGGAGCATCCGGATCACCTCGAAGCCGTCCAGGTCGGGCAGCATCACGTCGAGGACGACCAGGTCGGGGCGATGATCCTTGGCGGCGCTCAACGCCGCGCTGCCGCTGGTCGCCGTCGCCACGTCGAAGCCGGCGAAACGCAGGCTCGCGGAGAGGAGTTCGAGGATGTTCGGGTCGTCCTCGACGACGAGCAGTCGCGCCTCGGTCTGGGTAGGGGCCATGTGGCCATCATCCGCGACGCCGCTGCGCCCGGGCTGGACGCTTGCTGCAAAAAACCTGAAAGCCCCGGCGGCCCGGTCAAACCGGACTCAGGTACCACTCTTCCACACCGGCATCAGCCGTAGCGCGGACTCCGCCGTCCGGGCCAGGCCACGCCGGTCCGCCCCGGGCGCGGGGTGCAGCGCCGCGCCGACGGTCACCGACACCACCAGGTCCCGGGTGGCGAGCACCCGCCGTACCGAGCGCCAGAGGTTCTCCTCGCCGAGGAAGGCCGGGGCGGTGGTGTCGACGCCGGTCGAGGCGCAGCGGTAGCCGATCCGGACCGGCACGACCAGCGCGCCGGTGTCGACCGCCGCCTGGAACACGGCCGGCCGGAAACCCGGCCGGGGCCGGACGTGGACCGGGTCGACCGTACCGCACCAGGTGGTCCCCTCCGGGTAGACCGCGACCTGCCGGCCCGAGCGGAGCAGGTCGGCCACCCGGCGCACGGTCGCCGGCAGCGCCCGGGGGCGCGAGCGGTCGACGAAGACCGTGCCGGCTCCCCGGGCGAGCAGGCCGACCAGGGGCCAGGCCCGCACCTCCCGCTTGGCCAGCATCCGGGCCGGGGCGACCGCGAGCAGCGCCACCACGTCCAGCCAGGAGACGTGGTTGGCGACCAGCAGTGCCCGGCCACGCGGCGGCCGGCCCCGGACCACCAGCCGCACGCCGAACGCCCGCGCCGTGCCACGCGCCCAGACCCGGCACGCGGCCCGTCGGGCGGGCGCGGGCAGCAGCGGCAGCGCGCCGGCCAGCGCGGCTCCGGCCAGCAGCATTCCGAGTACGGCCAGCAGCCGGGTCGCCCGCCGGCCGACCGGTACGGCCGGCAGGTGACCGTCGACCGGCAGGCAGTCCGCGCCACACGCGGAGAGCGGACGCCACAGGTCGTACCCGACGGTGCTCACGCCGTCGCCCCGGCCCTGCGGGACACGGCCGGGGCGGTCGCCGGCTCGCCGAGGAAGTGCCGCAGGTAGCGCGGGTTCATCCGGTCCAGGCTGAGCAGCACGTAGAAGTCGGCCACCGCGAAGTCCGGGTCGTAGGCGGGCTCGCCACAGACCCACGCGCCCAGCCGCAGGTACCCGCGCAGCAGGGGCGGCAGCTCCGTCCGCCCGGTGTCGTCGGTCGCCGGCCCCGGGCGGGCGGCGGTCCCGGGATCGGGCGCGACGGTCGCCGGGCCTTCAGCGGCGGGCGTCGACGGCTGGGCAGCCGCCTCGGCGAACCAGGGGCGGTGCGGCCGGACCCGCAGGAGCGGAGGCGCGAGGTGCCCGGCCCGCACCCGCTCCCACACCCCGGCGGCGGTACGCCCGCCGTCGGCCACCGGCACCGAGGCGCAGCCGCCCAGCCAGCGGCGTCCCCGCAGGTGCAGGTAGCGGGCGATGCCGGCCCACATCAGGTTGATCACCGCACCGGAGCGGTGGTCCGGGTGCACGCAGGAGCGGCCCACCTCGACCAGGTCGTCGCGGAGCGGGTCGAGGGCGGTCAGGTCGAACTCCTGCTCGGCGTACCGGCGGTCGGTGCGACCCGGCGGCAGCAGCCGGTACGTGCCGACCACCGCCCCGGTCCGCTCCTGCCGGACGATCAGGTGGTCGCACCAGGGGTCGAGGTCGTCGGCGTCCAGACCGGCGGTGCCGGGGCGCAGGGTGGCACCGAGTTCGGTGCCGAACACCTCGTGCCGCAGCCGCTGGGCGGCCGCCACCTCGGCCGGGTCGTCGGCGATGTGCAGGGTGTATCGGCTGGTCGTCAAGGGGGTGCCAGCGGGGTGCGGAACGGCCATGAGCACTGTGTAGGCGACCGGGGTTGCCGGGTACCGGGTCGGCGGGTGTCGATCCGGTGAACGCCTGGCGCCGACGGTGGCCTGTCGGCGGGCCCGGGGACGTGGCAGGCTGCCCTTCTGGCCCGGCACCGCCGCCGGGCGGTGGCGACGGAGGACCTACCGGATGATCATCGAGGCGCGTTACAACGGGCCACCCGGCTCCGGCAACGGCGGCTGGAGCGCCGGGGTCTTCGCCACCGCGGTCGGCGGGGACGCCGGAGCCGTTGTCGGCACCCCGGGGGCGGTCGAGGTGACCCTGCGCCGGCCTCCGCCGCTGGGGGTGCCGCTGCGCGCGGTGCCCTCCGCCGACCAGCCCGGCCGGCACGAGGTCCACGACCCGGACGGGACCGTGGTCGCCCAGGTGGCGCGGGTGGCGGAGTTCGCCCCGACCGTGCCGGCGGTGGACCTGACCACCGCGCGGACCGCCTCCGCCGACTATCCCGGCTTCACCGGTCACCCCTTCCCCGGCTGCTACGTCTGCGGCCCGGAGCACGCCGACGGTCTGCGGATCTTCCCCGGCCGGCTCCCCGACGGCCGGACGGCGGCCCCGTTCCGGGTGCCGGCCGAGGTCCGCCCGGAGACCGTCTGGGCGGCGCTGGACTGCCCCGGTGGCTGGGCGGTGATCGCCCCCGGCCGCCCGTACGTGCTCGGCCGGATCGCGGTGCGCGTGGTGGCGCTGCCCCGACCGGGCGACGAGTGCGTGGTGACCGGTGCGGCGACCGGCGGAGAGGGACGCAAGGCGCTGGTGCACTCCAGCCTGTACGCCCCCGACGGCACCCTCCTGGCCCACGCCCGCGCCACCTGGATCGCCACGGTGACCTGACGGACACCGAGGGTGATGTTCTCGTTCTCCGGTAGGACCCGCTCCTGCCTGAGGTGGAGACGCATCTCGGAGCGCAGCGTTATTGACCTGGACCGGCCCAGCCGTCACGCTGTGTGACGGCGCTTCTCGGCGCCAGGGGAGGAGAAAGATGTCTGACGGGCAGCGGAGCCCCGCCGACCAGGGTCGGATCGTGGTGTCCGGCCTGACCAAGCAGTACCGCACCGTGCGAGCGGTCGACAACCTGTCGTTCACCGTGCAGCCGGGGAGAGTCACCGGCTTCCTCGGGCCGAACGGGGCGGGTAAGACCACCACGTTGCGGATGCTGCTGAACCTGGTCACCCCGACCTCGGGGACGGCCACCATCAGCGGGGCGCGCTACGCCGACCTGGCGCAACCGCTCCGGCACGTCGGGGCGGTCCTGGAGGCGTCCAGCGCCCACAAGGGGCGTACCGGGGTCAACCACCTCCGGGTGATCTGCGCGGCGGCCGGCCTGCCGATGCAGCGGGCCGACGAGGCGCTGGCCATGGTCGGCCTGACACCGGCGGCGAAGCGCAAGTTCAAGGGCTACTCGCTCGGCATGAAGCAGCGGCTCGGCATCGCCGCGGCGATGCTGGGCGACCCACGGGTGCTGGTCCTGGACGAGCCGGCGAACGGCCTCGACCCGGAGGGGATCCGCTGGATGCGGGGCTTCCTCAAGGGCCTGGCCCACCAGGGGAAGACGGTGCTGGTCTCCAGCCACCTGCTCTCCGAGATGCAGCTGCTCGCCGACGACGTGGTGATCATCGCCGCCGGTCGGCTGGTGCGGCAGGGGCCGGTCGAGGAGGTCCTCGGGTCGATGACCCAGGGTGCGCGGGTGCGGGTACGGACCCCGCAGTCCGAGGCGCTGGTCTCGGCGCTGGCTGAGCTCTCCGCCACCGTCGAGCCGGACGAGCACGGCGCGCTCCTGGTCACCGGGGTGGACGCGGCGGCGGTCGGTCGGGCCGCGCTGGCCGCCGGGATCGAACTGCACGAACTGACCCCGGAACGACCCGACCTGGAACGGGTCTTCCTGGACCTGACGGCCGGAAAGGCGGACATCCGATGATGAACCTGGTCCGCTCCGAACTGCTCAAGATCCGGACCACCAGCACCTGGTGGCTGCTGGCGATCGGGGCCTTCGTCGCGACGGCGATCGCGTTCGCGTTCAACGCCTGGATCACCCACGTCTCGCTCACCGGGGACCCGGCCGACCTCGGCATCTCCCCGGAGGAGGCGGCGGCCCAGGCCGACGCGGCCGGACAGGCGGCGAACCTCTACACCTCGGGGCAGTTCTTCGGCCTGCTCCTGGTGATGCTGATCGGCATCCTGATGGTGACCAACGAGTTCTTCCACCAGACGGCCACCACCACCTTCCTCTGCACGCCCCGACGCACCTCGGTGATCGCGAGCAAGCTGATCGCGGCGTCCCTGATGGGCTTCGTGTTCTGGCTGGTCACCACCGTGATCGCCCTGGCCGCTGGCGTGATCTTCATGTCCGTCAACGACTTCGGCACCCAGCTCGGCGAGTGGGAGGTCCACCGGGCCCTGCTGCTCAACCTGCTGGCGTACGCGATCTGGACGATCCTCGGCGTGGGGCTCGGCACGCTGATCACCAACCAGCTCGGTGCGGTGATCACCGCCTCGGTGGTCTACCTGGTCGGCACCCAGGTCGTGGGGCTGCTCTTCCTGCTCCTGTCCAACCTGCTGGACTCCGAGGCCATCCTGGAGTGGCAGGTGGTCTGGCCGGCGATCGCCTCTTCGGTCATGATCAGCGGCATCGACTCGCCGATGCTGCCGCCGTGGTGGACGGGCGCACTGGTGCTGGTCGCGTACGCGATCGTCTCCGGCCTGGCCGGCATCCTGATCACCCGTCGTCGGGACATCTCCTGACGCCGGGTCGCTGGCGGAACGGGTGGGGGTGGCACGTCGTGCCGCCCCCACCTGGGGAGACCGCCTAGCAAGGAGGCGACGCCGTACGCGCCAGTTGGTGAATTTCTGGCATCTTCTGTGAAACGCAACACGGGCCGGAGGCGGAAATGCGTCCGGCACCCGCACGGCGTAGCCTGGGAGCCGTCCGTCCGCTGGGGGACTGCCCGCGGACGCCGCGAGACACCAACCCGCGTGAAAGAGGCGATTACCGGCCGTGTCGACCCAGCAGACTTCGCAGGAGAACCCACTGGCGGGTTTCGGCCCTAACGAGTGGATCGTCGAGGAGATGTACCAGCGCTACCTCGCCGATCCCAACAGCGTCGATTCGGCCTGGCACGACTTCTTCGCCGACTACCGACCCGGTCCGGGCGCCGGCACCCCGGCGACGGCGCCGAAGAAGACGCCGCCCGCCGCCACGGCGGAGCCGGCCGGGCAGCAGGAACCCGCCGCCGCCGTCGCCCAGCCCGACGGTGACCGCCCGGCCGCCGGGCAGCCGGAGAACGGCCGGACGGCCGCGCCGCAGGCGAAGGCCGCCGCCGCGCCGGCTCCGGCCAGGCCCGCCCCGGAGAAGGCCGCCCCGGCCAAGCCGGCCACCAAGGCCGCGCCCGCCAAGGCCGCCGCCGCACCGTCGCCGGGTGGCCCCCGCACCACCCCGCTGCGCGGCGTGGCCGCGCGCATCGTCCAGAACATGGACGCCTCGCTGAACGTGCCGACCGCGACGAGCGTCCGGGCCGTGCCGGCGAAGCTCCTGGTGGACAACCGCATCGTGATCAACAACCACCTGGCCCGGGGCCGGGGTGGCAAGGTCAGCTTCACGCACCTGATCGGGTACGCGATGGTCCGGGCGCTGGTCCAGCACCCGGAGATGAACAACTCCTTCGCCGAGGTCGACGGCAAGCCGGCGATGGTCACGCCCGAGCACGTCAACCTCGGCATCGCGATCGACCTGACCAAGCCGGACGGCACCCGCAACCTGGTGGTCCCCTCCATCAAGGCCTGCGAGCAGATGGACTTCCGGCAGTTCTGGCAGGCGTACGAGGACGTGGTCCGGCGCGCCCGCCGCAACGAGCTGACCATGGACGACTACGCCGGCACCACGATCTCGCTGACCAACCCGGGCGGCATCGGCACGGTGCACTCGATGCCGCGACTGATGACCGGGCAGAGCGCGATCATCGGCGTCGGCGCGATGGAGTACCCGGCGCCGTACCAGGGCATGAGCGAGGTCACCCTGGCCGAGCTGGCGGTCAGCAAGGTCATCACGCTGACCAGCACGTACGACCACCGGATCATCCAGGGCGCGCAGTCCGGCGAGTTCCTCAAGGTCATGCACGAGCTGCTGCTGGGCGAGCACGGCTTCTACGACCAGATCTTCACCTCGCTGCGCATTCCGTACGAGCCGGTGCGCTGGGTGCGCGACGTCGCGGTGAACAACGAGGGCCAGATCAACAAGACCGCCCGCGTGCACGAGTTGATCCACGCGTACCGGGTGCGCGGCCACCTGATGGCCGACACCGACCCGCTGGAGTTCAAGATCCGCAAGCACCCCGACCTGGACGTGCTCCAGCACGGGCTGACCCTGTGGGACCTGGACCGCGAGTTCCCGGTCAACGGCTTCGCCGGCCGGCAGCGGATGAAGCTGCGCGAGATCCTCGGCGTGCTGCGGGACTCCTACTGCCGCCGGGTCGGCGTGGAGTACATGCACATCCAGGACCCGGAGGAGCGGCGCTGGATCCAGGAGCGGATCGAGCGCCAGTACGAGAAGCCGACCGCCGACGAGCAGAAGCACGTACTCAACCGGCTCAACGCGGCCGAGGCGTTCGAGACCTTCCTCCAGACCAAGTACGTCGGGCAGAAGCGCTTCTCGCTGGAGGGCGGCGAGTCGCTGATCCCGCTCCTCGGCGAGGTGCTGGAGTCCTCCGCCGAGGCGGGCCTGGACGAGGTCGTCATCGGCATGGCCCACCGGGGCCGGCTGAACGTGCTGGCCAACATCGTCGGCAAGCCGTACGAGAAGATCTTCTCGGAGTTCGAGGGGCACCTCGACCCGCGCTCGACCCAGGGCTCCGGTGACGTCAAGTACCACCTCGGCCAGAACGGCAAGTTCACCACCCCGGACGGCGAACACTCGGTCAAGGTCTCGGTGGTGGCGAACCCGTCGCACCTGGAGGCGGTCGACCCGGTGCTGGAGGGCATCGTCCGGGCCAAGCAGGACCGGATCGACCTGAAGCTGGAGGGCTACACCGTGCTGCCGCTGGCGGTGCACGGTGACGCCGCCTTCGCCGGCCAGGGTGTGGTCGCCGAGACGCTCAACCTCTCCCAGCTGCGCGGCTACCGCACCGGTGGCACCGTGCACGTGGTGGTCAACAACCAGGTCGGCTTCACCACCGCCCCGGAGTACTCGCGGTCGAGCCTCTACAGCACCGACGTGGCCCGGATGATCCAGGCGCCGATCTTCCACGTCAACGGCGACGACCCCGAGGCCGTGGTCCGGGTCGCCCGGCTGGCCTTCGAGTACCGCCAGGCGTTCAACAAGGACGTCGTCATCGACATGGTCTGCTACCGGCGGCGCGGGCACAACGAGGGCGACGACCCGTCGATGTCCAACCCCCAGATGTACAAGATCATTGACCCGAAGCGCTCGGTGCGGAAGCTCTACACCGAGGAGCT
Source organism: Micromonospora inyonensis (assembly GCF_900091415.1). Taxonomy (NCBI): domain Bacteria; kingdom Bacillati; phylum Actinomycetota; class Actinomycetes; order Micromonosporales; family Micromonosporaceae; genus Micromonospora; species Micromonospora inyonensis. The sequence goes on from NZ_FMHU01000001.1 coordinate 327,597, forward strand.
GATCGGTCGGGGCGACATCACCGTGGAGGACGCGGAGGAGCTGCTCCGCGACTACCAGGCCCAGCTGGAGCGGGTCTTCAAGGCCACCCGGGACGCCGCGTCGACCCCGAAGCAGCACGCCCGGCCGCGCCGCGAGGACGAGCCGGAGCCGCAGGTGCAGACCGCCACCGACGCCGCCGTGGTCAAGGCGGTCGGGGACGCGCACGTCAACCTCCCCGAGGGCTTCACCCCGCACAAGCGGATCCAGCAACTGCTCGACCGGCGGGCGAAGATGTCCGTCGAGGGCGGCATCGACTGGGGCTTCGGCGAGATCGTCGCCTTCGGCGCGCTGCTGCACGACGGGGTCACCGTCCGGCTCGCCGGCCAGGACTCCCGCCGGGGCACCTTCGTGCAGCGGCACGCGGCGGTCGTCGACGCGAAGACCGGCGACGACTACCTTCCCCTGAAGTCGCTCACCGCCGACGGCGAGCGATCCCGCTTCTTCGTGCACGACTCGCTGCTCAGCGAGTACGCCACGATGGGCTTCGAGTACGGCTACTCGGTGGAGAACGTCAACGCGCTGGTCTGCTGGGAGGCCCAGTTCGGTGACTTCGTCAACGGTGCCCAGTCGGTGATCGACGAGTTCATCTCCTCCGGCGAGGTGAAGTGGGGCCAGCGTTCCGCGGTCACCCTGCTGCTGCCGCACGGCCACGAGGGCCAAGGCCCGGACCACACCTCCGGCCGCCCGGAGCGGTTCCTCCAGATGTGCGCCGAGGACAACATGCGGGTGGCCATTCCGACCACCCCGGCGAACTACTTCCACCTGCTGCGCCGCCAGGCGCTGTCGCCGAAGCGCAAGCCGCTGGTGGTCTTCACGCCGAAGTCGCTACTGCGGCACAAGCTCTGCATCTCGCAGGTGGAGGAGTTCACCTCGGGCACCTTCCAGCCGGTGCTGCCCGACGGTGCCGCGCCGGCGCCGGAGCAGGTGAAGCGGGTGATGCTCTGCTCGGGCAAGGTCTACTACGACCTGTTCCAGGCCCGCGCCGAGCGGGGCGTCACGGACACCGCGATCATCCGAATCGAGCAGCTCTACCCGCTGCCG